>NZ_BAABCV010000003.1:0-404093 GCF_039539265.1 Mucilaginibacter panaciglaebae | reverse complement strand
GCGGGATATCCGCAGAATCGGCTTTCCCTTTCTTACTTGAAAAACTACATCAAGTTTCTCTTCAAATGTGTGTTTTGACATAAAAGTAACCCCAAAAGTTTTTGTCTAACTTTTGGGGTTCACTTCAATGTTCGTGTCTGCCTTTTTTGTTCGATTGTTTTTTAGAAGTTCGGCTTCAATACATATTTCTCGTAAAAACGGAAGATATGTTCAACGGCTTCTTCGGCGGTATCAACTACGCGGTACAGATTTAGGTCGTCGGGGTGGATGTTATGTTCCTGATTAAGCATCTTTTCGGCAACCCAATCAAACAGTCCCTTCCAATATTCAACACCTACAAATACAATAGGGAAACGGGCAATTTTACCGGTTTGAATAAGCGTCATCGCCTCGAATGATTCATCAAGTGTGCCAAAACCGCCGGGTAATACAATGAATCCCTGTGAGTACTTCATGAACATTACCTTGCGCACAAAAAAGTAATCAAACTCCATTACCTTATCGCGGTCAATATATTTGTTATGAAATTGCTCAAAAGGCAGCTCGATATTTAAGCCTACCGATTTGCCTCCGGCCTCATAAGCGCCTTTGTTAGCGGCTTCCATAATACCCGGCCCGCCGCCCGATATTACACCATAACCGCGCTCGGTGAGCAGGCGCGCAGTAGTTTCGGCCAGTTTGTAGTAAGGATTGTCATTATGGGTACGTGCAGACCCGAATATGGAAACGCAAGGACCTATTTTAGCCAGTTTTTCAAAGCCATCGACAAACTCGGCCATTATTTTAAATATTTGCCAGGAGTCGGTTACTTTAATCTCCTGCCAGTTTTTGTTATCAAATGCATGTCTTATTTTTTCTTCACCAGTCATGTTTTTTTTATTTAGTCCGGAAGTCGGAAGTCCGAAAGTCCAGGAAGTTTTAGATGTTTGTTCTTATAGATGTTTGTAAACGTAATATTGTTTTGATCAAGCTTTCATACTTTCGGTTTTCCCGGCTTTTGGACTCGAAGTTGCCAGCAATCCAACAAATGTAATTAATCCGTTTATCAGGATGAGTTCGTTGTCGAAGGTATAGCCAAACAAATAGGCAGCGTGCGAACTAAGGTAAAAACATATCGCCGGAGATATAAGGCAGATAAAAGGCACTATTTTATCTCTTACCTGTCGGCGGCTCATAAACAACCCAAAGGAATATAAGCCCAATAAAGGCCCGTAGGTATATGATGCTACTTTAAAAATTGCGCTCACTACAGCATCGTTATTTATAGCGTTAAATACAATGATCGTCAAAAACATCAAACCCGAAAAGCCAATATGCACATAATGCCGCATGTTAACCATTTTTTTGCTGTTAATGTCTTTGCCTTTGTTAAAGTTCAAAAAGTCGACACAAAACGAGGTGGTTAAGGCCGTTAGTGCCGAATCGGTAGTGGCAAAGGTGGCAGCCGTTAAGCCAAGCATAAACACTATGGCCGGCACGATCCCCAGGTACCTTAAGGCGATGGTAGGATAGAGGTAGTCGGTTTTGGTGACGGCGATACCGTTTTTTGCAGCATACATGTACAATAGCGCACCCACACTCAAAAAGAAAATATTGATCACCACAAATACAGCTGTAAAACTGAACATGTTTTTTTGTGCTTCGCGGATATTTTTTAAGCTGAGGTTTTTCTGCATTAAATCCTGATCAAGGCCCGTCATGCCCACGGTAATGAATAAGCCGCCAATAAATTGCTTGCTAAAGTGGAAATGGCTGGTCATAAAATCGCTGAAGAAAAAGATCTTGGAGTAGCTGCTGTTCTTGATGGCATCTGCCGCCTCAAAGACGTTCATGTTCATGCTACGGCAGATAAAATATATCGACAGAAAAACAGATGATACCAGGAACAGTGTCTGCAAGCTGTCAGTAATGATGATTGTTTTTAATCCGCCTTTAAAGGTATAAGCCCATATCAGCAATAAACATATCAATACTGTAACTGCGAACGGCACCCCATAACTATCAAAAATAAATTTCTGTAATACAATTACCACCAGATATAATCTGAATGCCGAACCAATTACCCGGCTTATCAAAAATATACCTGCTGCCGTTTTATAACTCCAGTTACCTAATGCATGTTCAATATAACTGTAAATGGAGGTCAGCTTCATGCGGTAGTACAAGGGGAGTAATACGGTTGCTATGATGATAAATCCGGCAGCATTACCCAATATAAACTGGAAATAGGCAAACTGATCGCCGCTGGGTGCACCTACTTTGCCGGGGACGGAGATAAACGTCACGCCGCTAAGCGCGGTACCAATCATCCCGAAGGCCACTAAATACCATTTTGAATTACGATTGGCTACAAAGAACGTATCGTTGTCTGATGATTTGCGCGAGGTAAGCCATGAAATGACAAGCAGAACAAGAAAGTATCCAATGATAAAAGAAAGTAAAATCCCAGGCGACATTTATTTAAGTTTATTACCCCACGCGTTATTGCGAGGAACGAAGCAATCTCTACACTTGCTATTCAAATTTGTTAACCTGTCGCGCAGAGATTGCTTCGTTCCTCGCAATGACGTGGCTGATAATATTTGCCTCCCCTTGACGCGGGTGACATTATTGTCATCGAAATGACGAACTCTATATTCAATCGTAAACGGACTACGGCGATTTAGCTATTATTTTTTAAATTCGCAATATGAACTTTTCGTCGAAGTTGTTGGAGAATGCGGTGGCCGAGTTTGCCAAATTGCCGGGTGTAGGTCAGAAAACCGCTTTGCGTCTGGTGTTGCACCTGCTTAACCAGGATAAAGAAGAAGTACAAAAGTTTAGCGGTGCCATTAGTACACTCCGCAATGAGATTCGTTTTTGTGAGGTTTGCCATAATATTTCTGACCAGCAGGTGTGCGAGATCTGTTCGTCGCACAAACGCGACCTCAGCATGATCTGTGTAGTTGAAGATACCCGCGATGTGATGGCCATTGAGAACACCAGTCAGTACAATGGCGTTTACCATGTTTTAGGCGGATTGATATCACCGATGGATGGTGTCGGGCCATCTGACCTTCAGGTGGATTCGCTGGTTGAACGTTTGAAAAACGACGAAGTTAAAGAAGTGATCTTTGCGTTAAGCGCTACTATGGAAGGCGATACCACTATATTTTATCTGCACAAAAAATTAAAACAGTTTAACATTAGTATCTCAACAATCGCTCGTGGCATAGCCTTTGGAGGAGAATTGGAGTACGTAGACGAAATCACCTTAGGGCGGTCTATCGCTACACGTGTCCCGTATGAAAATTCTTTATCCAGGTAAGTATGAAACTATCGGTAATTGT
This sequence comes from Mucilaginibacter panaciglaebae, assembly GCF_039539265.1. Taxonomy (NCBI): domain Bacteria; kingdom Pseudomonadati; phylum Bacteroidota; class Sphingobacteriia; order Sphingobacteriales; family Sphingobacteriaceae; genus Mucilaginibacter; species Mucilaginibacter panaciglaebae. Next base: position 400,764 of record NZ_BAABCV010000003.1, on the reverse strand, counting down.
AGTTAATCAGAATCGTTGCGATTTGCTTAAACTTGCGCTTAATTCTTTGATTAAAGCGTCTAGTAACATTGATTATGAGGTGATTATAGTTGACAATGCATCAACTGACAGCTCTGTAGAAATGCTTCGTGCCGATTATCCGGATATTAAATTGATTACCAATACGGTTAATGAAGGTGTGTCAAAAGCAAGCAATCAGGGTATCGGCGTTTCCAGGGGAGAGTATATTTTACTGGTCAATGCGGATACTATTTGCGGCAAAGAGACTTTAACGAAAGTTATAGAGTTTATGGATGTACATACCGATGCCAGCGGTTTAGGCATCAGAATGTTGGGTGCACAAGGCAGATTTCTGCCAGAATCAAATCGCGGCCTGACCAAGCCCTGGGTCACCTTTTTTAAACTGATAGGTTTTGCCAGGAACTTTCAAAAAACACGTTTATCAGACCGTAACCATAAAGCCTGGGTAGAGGAGTTTCAAACCTCGGAGATTGATATTCTGAACGACGCTTTTATGCTCATCCGTAAATCGGTTTTAAATGAAGTGGGTTTATTTGATGAACGCTTCGTGCAATTTGGGCACAATATTGATTTGTCTTATCGTATGCGTTTGGCGGGCTTCAAAAACTTCTATTTCCCAAAAACTTACATCATCAACTTAAAAAGCAATAACACACCTAAATTTAGCTGGCAATACATAAAGAATTTTTATGGCGCTATGCTTATCTTCGCGGCTAAGTACCTGTTCAGATTGCCTGAAATAAAAATAGAAGGCATGCAGATGTACCCGGCTGCTTATGAAGTTGAACAATAAAACCGTTATCATAACCGGTGCCTCTTCGGGTATTGGTAAATCATTAGCTCATGAATTTGCCCGCAGGGGCGCTAACCTGGTGTTAGCCGCAAGGCAATATGTTACTTTATGCCAGATAGCACAAGAGCTTCAAGATCAATATCAGATCAAAGCGCTGGCTGTGCAGTGCGATGTAACTTCAGAAAGCGATTGCCGGCACCTCATTAACCAGGCGAAACTTAGTTTTGGCAAAATTGATATCCTCATCAACAATGCAGGGATATCCATGCGCGCATTATTTAAAGACGTTGATGTACAAGTTTTAAAAACCTTGATGGACGTCAATTTCTGGGGAGCAGTGTATTGTACCAAATATGCATTACCTGAAATCGCCCAAACGCAGGGGTCTATAGTCGGCGTGTCGTCTATAGCTGGGTATAAAGGCTTGCCAGGCCGTACCGGGTATTCCGCCTCTAAGTTTGCCATGAATGGATTTTTAGATTCGCTAAGGGTTGAAAACTTAAAAACCGGCGTACATGTGATGACTGCCTGTCCAGGCTTCACAGCATCAAATATCCGTAATACGGCTTTAAATAAAGAAGGTAATCAGCAAGGCGAAAGCTCAATGCACGAAGAAAAAATGATGACCTCTGAAGAGGTTGCCAAATTAATTGTCGACGGGGTAGAGAAGCGCGAACGCACACTCATCATGACCGGCCAGGGAAAGCTAACCGTATTGCTCAGCAAAATAATCCCCGGTATTTTAGATAAGTTGGTTTATAATGTATTTACCAAAGAAAAAGATCCGCTACTGAAATAATGTGATCATATTTCAACCAGGTCATGGTGGTCAATCTTGTCCAGATTAAGCACCAGCCGCCCTTCTTCATCACGGTCAAAAGCCGGTTTAAATCTGGCCCCCCAAACTATTTCGTCGTACATATATGAAGTACGTGAGTGGACGGTCTGCGAGAAAGTATCGTCAAAAGCTTTCAACAAAACTGCAAATGTAGCCCCCGAGTTTTTAAGGTCGGCGGCTGTCATATCGCGTAACGGGCTATTGTCATCGAGCGGATGGACTATAGTCCAGCTTAGTGTTAGTATGCTTACTTTCTTGCGCTCTAAGTCTAAAGATATAAATCGGCGCTCCTGTTTTCCATTTACTTCTTCATTGTAGGAAAATATCACTTCCATGCTCAGGTCGATCAGGGTATTGCGGCGCAGGTTGGTTAGCCTGAACATTAACCCTTTGCCGCCCTGGTAAGGCGCTACCAATAAATGCTGGCTGTATTTAATCTTGGCCGACGGTTTGGAAAAGCGCCCGTATAATAAACCAGTTGCTAAGGCAAAAGCCAGCAGACCGATCATTGACTCAAAAGCAGCCACTGTATTAGCCGCCATACCATGCGGACTGATATGGCCATAACCAACTGTAGACAACGTTTGGGCCGAAAAGAAAAACGCATCCATGAAATGATAAAAGAAGCTATTACCTTCAGTGCCATCTAAAGTGCCGGGGCCTAGCGATACGTAGATCAAAGCAAATATAATATTAGCTATCAGGTACCCTGTAAGTACAATCAGCCAAAACTTAAACCAGTTCATGGTGATAAGCGAGTGGTAATTGTTAGCGGTGTTGAATATAGATAAGCCCTTACGTTTTACGTTAATAGAGCCGTCCTGGTTAATGAGCCGCTGCGTATTAACCACTGCTTTGGTGCCAAAACCAAGGTCATCCTCCGGATTAAATTTTCTTTTGTGTATTGCCATTTTGCCGTTGTGATAAAGCTGATCGCGCAACTTTTTGTAAAAATATTATTCTGCTTGCTTTTAGAAAAAACTATTTCCATATTTGCGCCGTAATGATTGCAAAAATGTTAAATAATTGGTGGTGGCTTAACGATTAAATCGTAAGGCAAACTCCTGTTATAAAAAATATTAAAAAGGGTTGCCGCGTGGTAACCCTTTTTTGTTGACAGCATTTAAAGGTCATTAATCAATTAAATCCCACACGGGGCATATATGAAACAGATACTTAATCATCTTTTTGAGAACAAGACACTAACGCGCGAGCAGGCTAAAGATATACTGACACTTATTTCGCAGGGGCAGTTTAATACTTCGCAGATCACTGCTTTTATGACGGCTTATTGCATGCGCACAATCAAGGTTGCTGAGCTTGAAGGTTTCAGAGATGCAATGTTAGACTTGTGCCTGGCGGTTGATCTGGGTACTGACGATGTGATAGACCTTTGCGGTACCGGCGGCGATGGCAAGGATACCTTCAATATATCAACGCTGGCCTCATTTGTTGTAGCCGGTGCCGGCTACCAGGTTGCCAAGCATGGTAATTATGGGGTATCGTCGGGATGTGGTTCGTCAAATGTGATGGAGTATTTGGGGTATAAGTTTACCAATGATCTGGATACCCTGAAAAGGAATCTGGCCGAAGCCAATATTTGCTTTTTACATGCGCCGCTGTTTCATCCGGCCATGAAAACCGTGGCGCCTATCCGCCGTGAGTTAGGGGTAAAAACTTTCTTTAACATGCTAGGCCCTATGGTAAATCCGGCAAAGCCGAAAAATCAATTAGTCGGGGTTTATAATTTGGAGCTGGCGCGGATGTATGCTTATCTGTATCAGCGCTCTGATAAAAAATATACAATATTGAATGCCCTGGAAGGATATGACGAAATATCATTAACCTGCGATTTTAAGACCTTTACACCGCAAGGCGAGAAAGTACACAGGCTGAGAGAGTTGGGTTTTGAAAAAGTAGCCCCCTCAACTATAACCGGCGGCGCTACGGTTGATGAATCGGCAGGGATATTTATGCGGGTGCTTAATAATGAAGCGACGACTACTCAAAGTAACGTGGTTTTGGCAAATGCGGCGTTAGCTATTCAAACCATTAAACCCGAAAAAACGTTTGCCGATTGTTTCTATGAAGCTGAGGAAGCGTTATTAAGCAAAAAAGCACTGAAAGGTTTTAAAACCCTTATAGGTAACTAAGATGAAAATAAAGGTTTGCGGATTAAAATATCCTGACAATATCAAAGCTATAGAAAAACTGAAACCCGAATACATGGGTTTTATTTTCTATGGGCGCTCGCCGCGTTTTGTGGCAGATATTAATACGGACGCTTTAGCTGCCATACCATCAGTCATTATCAAAACAGGTGTTTTTGTTAACGAAAGTGCCGAAAAGGTAGGGCAGCTTATAGAAAACTACGGTTTTGGTGCTGTACAACTGCATGGAAATGAATCGCCTGAGTTTGCTGAACAATTTAAGGGCAAAGTACAGGTGTTAAAAGCCTTTGGTGTAAACGAAGATTTTGACTTTACGCAACTGAATGGCTACGCTGGCAAAGTGGATTACTTTTTGTTTGATACCAAGACTGATGCGCACGGCGGCTCAGGCAAAACCTTTAACTGGGATATATTGAACCAATATAAATTAGAGGTGCCGTTTTTTTTAAGCGGCGGTTTGAGTTTAGATAACCTGGAGCAGATCAGCAAGATCACGCATCCGCAATTTTATGGGGTAGACTTGAACAGTAAATTCGAGATCGAACCTGGATTAAAAGATATAGAAAAATTAAGACAGGCTTTTAGCCTGATAAATCAAGATAACACGCATGAAGTACGGAGTTAACGAACAAGGATATTACGGCGATTTCGGCGGCGCATACGTGCCTGAAATGCTTTATCCGAATGTGGAAGAATTAAGGCAGCAATATTTAAATATCCTGAATGATGCCGATTTTAAAGCTGAGTTTGACCAGCTTTTGAAAGACTATGTTGGCCGGCCATCTCCGTTGTATTATGCCAAACGCTATTCGGAGAAATACGGCGCCAATATTTTTTTAAAGCGCGAGGATTTGAACCATACGGGTTCACACAAGATCAACAATGCCATTGGTCAGATCTTATTGGCGCAACGCCTGGGTAAAAAACGCATCATAGCCGAAACAGGTGCCGGTCAGCATGGCGTGGCTACGGCTACGGTCTGCGCGCTGAAAGGTATAGAGTGTGTGGTTTATATGGGCGAGATCGACATGGAACGCCAGGCGCCAAATGTCGCCCGCATGAAAATGCTGGGCGCGAAAGTTGTTCCGGCCAAATCAGGCAGTAAAACTTTGAAAGACGCTACTAACGAAGCATTGCGCGATTGGATAGCCAACCCTGTTGACACACATTATATCATCGGCTCGGTGGTAGGGCCATATCCTTACCCGGATATGGTGGCGCGTTTTCAATCTATTATATCGTTTGAAACAAAAAAACAACTGTTGGAACATACCGGTAAAGAACTGCCTGAATATGTGATGGCTTGTGTAGGCGGCGGCAGTAATGCCATGGGTATGTTCTACCATTTTTTGGAGGATGAAAGCGTGAAACTGGTAGCTGTTGAAGCAGCGGGTAAAGGTGTAGACAGCGGGCATTCTGCAGCTACAACATTCTTGGGCAAAGAGGGTGTATTGCATGGCAGCCGTACTATATTAATGCAAACCGAGGACGGGCAGGTTGTAGAACCCTATTCGGTTTCGGCCGGGTTAGATTATCCGGGTATCGGTCCGCAGCATGCGCATTTATATAAAATTAAACGCGCCCAGTATGCCAGCGTTACTGACGATGAAGCTTTAAACGCCGGTTTATTGTGCTGCCAGTTGGAAGGGATCATTCCGGCAATTGAATCAGCGCATGCTTTAGCGCAACTGGAAAAAATGAAATTTAAAAAGGATGATAATGTGGTGATCTGTCTTTCTGGACGCGGGGATAAGGATTTGAACACTTATATTAAATATTTTAATTACTAGAGTAGTACATGGTCGATAGTCCATAGACCATGGTATTGTATGAATGGACTTTAACATAATGAAACAGCTATGGGCTATTGTCCATAGATTATGGACTCAAAACATATGAACCGGCTTAATCAACTTTTCGCTACCAAAAAAAATAATTTACTGTCGATATATTACACAGCAGGGTATCCTGAATTGAATACCACTTTGGATATTGCCGAAGCTTTAGAGAAAGCCGGTGCCGATTTCCTGGAGGTTGGTTTTCCATATTCAGACCCGGTAGCTGACGGGCCGACTATTCAAAACAGTTCGCAACAGGCGTTGGATAAGGGTATGACGCTTAATGTGCTGTTTGACCAGTTGAAAGATCTGCGTCAACGTGTTAGTATTCCCATTTTGCTGATGGGTTATATTAACCCGATAGTGCAATATGGTATTGAGCGTTTCTGTAAGCAAGCCGCCGAGGTAGGGGTAGACGGCGTGATAGTTCCCGACCTGCCAATGTATGAGTATGAAACCATTTATGCTAAACATTTTCAGGATAATAACCTGAGCAATATCTTCCTGGTAACACCGCAGACCTCGCCAGATCGTATCCGTAAGATCGATGAGTTGAGTAATAGCTTTATCTACCTGCTTTCATCTTCATCTATCACCGGCGGCAGCCTGAACGTATCTGATGTTATTGAAGCATATTATACCCGTGTTAAAGCTATGAATCTGAAAAATCCAACCATTATCGGTTTTGGAATATCAGACAACGCAACCTTTAATAAAGCCTGCCAGTACGCCAATGGTGCCATTGTGGGTAGTAAGTTTGTGAAGTTGCTCGAAGAGGATAACTACCTGGAAAAGATTCCGGAATTTGTGAAAAACATAAGACCTTAGCAAATTTGTCATTTCGACGAGGAACGAGGAGAAATCTATACACCCGTTCATATGCTCGTGTATAGATCTCTCACTATGTTCGAGATGACATATTTAGGCTATATCTTTTACAGATACAGCTCCAAATCGCCCTTGCCTTCGCGCACGATCTCTAAATCGCCTGACGTGCAATCAATTACTGTTGATGCAACGTTATCGCCATAACCACCGTCGATAACGATATCTACCAAATCCTCATATTTTTCGTGAATTAGCTCAGGATCAGTTGAGTATTCAATGATATCGTCTTCATCGCGGATAGAGGTGGATACAATAGGATTACCCAATTCCTTAACAATACACCGCGCGATGTTATTATCAGGCACACGTATACCTACGGTTTTTTTATTAGAGCTTAGCAACTTTGGTACATTGTGGCTGGCATTGAAAATAAAAGTAAACGGTCCGGGTAATGCTTTTTTTAATACCCTGAAGATAGTATTATCTATCGGTTTGATGTAATCTGAGATATGGCTCAAATCATAGCAAACGAAGGAAAAATTAGCTTTTTCGGGTTTGATATTCCTGATCTTGCAAATAGCCTCAATAGCCCGGTGATTGGTAATATCGCAACCTAAACCGTACACGGTGTCAGTAGGGTAGATGATTAATCCGCCTTTGCGCAGTACCTCTACCACCTGCTCAATGATTTTTGGATTTGGATTTTCTGGATAGATCTTAATCAGCATAGGGCTATATTTTGGTACAAAGCTACAATATACAACAAAAGCAACCTTATGAAGTTGCTTTTGAACTAACAGCATTAAATGCAGGTTGTTTATATTGTATTCCGATTAATTATGCTTGTTTAGCAAATTGAACGTTGATAGTCAATTTAATATCGTCGCCTAAAACGATTGAACCAGTTTCGGTTACGCCATCCCAGGTTAAACCAAAATCTTTACGGTTGATTTTACCGGTTACCTCAAAACCCGCTTTTGTATTACCGTAAAAGTCAGTAGCAGAACCGCCGTGTTCAACGTCAAGAGCTACTGATTTGGTAACACCTTTAATGGTCAGATCGCCCACTAATTTCGAACCGTCAAATGAGGTTGATTTAAAAGTGATTTTTGGAAACTGCTCAGCATCAAAGAATTCAGCTGATTTCAAGTGTCCGTCGCGTTGTGGCTGGTTCGTGTCGATGCTGTCAACATCTAACGAAAAGTTAATATTAGCGCCGGTAAAATCATCGTTTTCTGTTTCCAGATCGCCTTCAAATGTTCTGAATGAACCGGTTACTGTTGAGATAACTAAGTGTCTTACTTTAAATTGTACTTCTGAGTGCATTGGGTCCAAAACCCATTTTGTTGTTGCCATGATCTTGATTGTTTTAAATTATAAGACAAATGTAACAACATTATATGTTTAAACATGTAATTTGATTGTAATTAAATCTATCCTTTTTAAAACAACCTGCCGGCGACGGCTTTGTTTCGAAAAAATCCAATAAAAAAGGGGCATAGAGCCCCTTTTTTAAAATGGATATCGCCTGATATTATGCTAAAACTTGCTTCACAATTTCTGCAGCTTCTTTTAAAAGAATGGCCGAGTAAACTTTTAAGCCCGAGTTATCAATCAGATCTTTAGCCTCTTTAGCGTTGGTGCCTTGTAAACGTACAATGATAGGCACCGGGATATTGCCAATCTCTTTATAAGCGTCAATAACACCTTGAGCAACACGGTCGCACCGAACAATACCGCCAAAGATGTTGATCAGGATAGCTTTTACATTCGGATCGCTCAGGATGATGTTAAATCCGGCTTTAACGGTTTGTGCGTTAGCTGTACCGCCTACATCCAGGAAGTTAGCAGGCTCGCCACCGGCTAATTTGATAATATCCATGGTAGCCATTGCCAAACCGGCGCCATTAACCATACAGCCGACGTTACCGTCCAGCTTTACATAGTTAAGGTTTGATTTTCCTGCTTCAACTTCGGTAGGGTCTTCCTCGTTAGTATCGCGCATGGCTGCATAATCCGGGTGGCGGTATAGTGCATTGTCATCCAGATTTACTTTAGCATCAACAGCTAATATTTTATTGTCAGATGTCTTTAATACCGGGTTAATCTCAAACATTGAGGAGTCGGTAGCATCATAAGCTTTATATAACGCGGCTATGAATTTAGTCATGTCCTTAAACGCATCGCCCGACAAACCCAGGTTAAACGCAATTTTACGGGTTTGGAAACCTTGCAAACCTACTTTAGGATCGATCTCTTCTTTAAATATAAGATGCGGCGTGTGCGCAGCAACTTCTTCGATATCCATACCACCTTCGGTTGAATACATGATAATATTGCGGCCTTTAGCACGGTCAAGCAATACGCTGATATAAAATTCTTTGGTTTCGCTTTCGCCTGGGTAGTAAACATCTTGCGCAATTAATACTTTACGTACCAGTTTACCTTCAGGGCCGGTTTGTGGCGTAACCAGTTGCATACCTAAAATGTCGGTAGCTCTTTGTTTAACCTCGTCTAAGTTTTTGGCCAGCTTTACACCACCGCCTTTACCGCGACCACCTGCATGTATTTGTGCTTTAATTACAACCCAGCTGGAGTTGTAATCTTCCTTCATTCTTTTGGCTGCCTCAACAGCTTGCTCAGGGGTATCGGCAATAATGCCTTCCTGAACCCTAACACCAAAACTTTTTAATATTTGCTTTCCCTGGTATTCGTGAATATTCATTTTGTTCGAAGATTTGCGGTAAATCTACAGATTTTGTTTTGAAAGTTAGAGAATAGCCGTCAGAGATTAGCGATAAGTTTGGTTTAATGAATTATTATTAAACGTCGATTTACTCAAACAACCCTTAACAAAAAACGCAACTAATCACCAATCTCTAACCACTAATCACTATTTTTACAAAATGCTTAAAGCAACAGCAATCAACAAATCATACGGTCAGCTTCAGATATTAAAAGGGGTTGATTTCGAAGTTCAGAGAGGAGAGATCGTTACTATAGTAGGCGCATCCGGCGCTGGTAAGAGCACATTACTTAATATATTGGGCACGCTGGACAGGCCCGACTCTGGCCAGTTATTTATTAATGATGTTGAGTTAAGCCGGCTTAATAATAAAAGCCTGAGCGATTTCCGTAACCGTGAGATTGGCTTCATCTTTCAGTTTCACCACTTGCTGGCCGAGTTCGATGCCCTGGAAAATGTTTGTATTCCTGCTTTTATAGCGGGTACACCACGCCAGGATGCAGCTCAACGTGCTGCCGAGCTTTTAGAGCTATTGGGCCTCGGGCATCGTCTCCATCATAAACCTAATGCGCTTTCGGGTGGAGAGCAACAGCGCGTTGCCGTAGCCCGTGCGTTGATCAATAATCCGGCCCTTATTTTTGCCGACGAACCGTCAGGCAATCTTGACTCAACCAATGCACGCGAGTTGCACGAACTATTCGGCAAGCTGCGCGATGAGTTCAACCAAACCTTTGTAATTGTGACCCATAATGAGGAGCTGGCCGATATATCAGATCGGAAAGTGGTAATGATGGATGGTTTAATAGTGCAGTAAAGTGGGTATTCTTATAACATCGGCTATGTCCGCTAAAGCACATGGTCTTAAAAATCAATTAAATAACAATAACGGCCATATTATTTTAGGCGATTATCATGATCTGCCCCAATTTATGCTGTCAGATAAATTAATTAAATTACCTGATCCGGCATTGGCCTCGTATGCTCACCAGATGCTTAGTCTTTGTTTGGATAACAGTATTAGTATTATTTACGTATTAGATAACAAAGAGGCCGGCCAGTTAACAGAAGCCAGACAACTATTTGCCGAATACGATATAGAAATAAACACAGATGACATATAACGAGATAGACGAGCGTAAAAAAGCTTTTATATTTGAGTTGGACAATGTGATCTATCCCGAAAAGGATTATCTTTTTCAGGTTTATTATCTTTTTGCCAGTTTTTTGGAGTATACAGAATTGTTTGATGCCAAGGTAATAACCGATTTGATGGTTAACACTTACCATGCAGAAGGGAAAGACAAGGTATTTGACAAAGTGAAACAGATGTTTGCCATTGATGAGAAATATCGCGTTAATTTCCATCATTTAATGTATACGGTTAAGCTGCCGTTAAAGCTGTTGATTTTTCAAAATATGCTTGATATGTTGCAGGAAATTGTAGTCGACCGTAAAAAGATATTTATTGTTACCAATGGCAATCCGGCTTTGCAATTAAACAAGATCAGGCAAACAGAGTGGCGCGGCCTCGAGCAATACTTGACCTGTTATTTCGCCGAAGAAACTAAGCCGATGCCCGAGCCGGATGTTATCCATCAGCTAATAAAAGAACATGATTTAGAGCGCGGGGATATTGTGATGATTGGCCGGTCGCAAGAAAGTAAAGACTGCGCCGAAGCCACTGGAATTGACTATCATAGCGCGAAGGAAATTTTATAATTACTTAAGTACAACATCATTATATGTTGTAACGTTAAAGAGAACTTGATAAGAAATATGAAAAAAATAATATTAGGCATTTTATTAGCTAGCGGTTTTTTTGCGGCATGTAAAAAAAACAACAATAACCCCAATAATAACAATAATGGGGGCGGAGCCTCGAAAAACGGATCTACACTTGATTTGATAAAAGACTCTGTTTATTTATACGCCAAAGAAGATTACTATTGGTATAGCAGTATCCCGTCTTACAGCACATTTAATCCGCGTTCATTTACCGGCAGCACAGATCTGGAAGCTTTACAGAGTGAGATAAATGCTATTTCCCAAACCAATCAGTATGAATACTATGATGCAGCCCCTGGCGAAGCTAAATATTCATTTATAGATCAGGGCGAGGTATCTTCAGAACTTGGTGGTACTAACAGTAACTTTGGTTTTGCGCCGCTTTATAATGAAGTAAATGACCTGCGCATAAAATATGTTTATCCGGGTTCGCCGGCTGATTTGGCCGGCATAAAGCGTGGTTATAAAATAACAGCCATTAATGGCAATAGCTCAATCAATTATGATGGGGCAGACGGTACAAATACCAATTTTGTAATTAATGCGACATTTAACAGCAATACCGTTAACATGACGCTGCAGCGCAATGATCTATCTACTTTCCAGGTTACAATAAATGCTGCCGACTATACCATTAACCCTGTTCTTACTTATAAAACTATATCACTAAGCAATGGCAAAGTAGTTGGTTACATTGTGTTTAACTCGTTTACGTCTGATGAGAATGCGGACCCTAAATTAGATCAGGCTTTCAACTATTTCCAGTCGCAGGGTGTTACCGACCTGGTAGTAGATCTTCGTTATAACGGTGGTGGATACGTATCAACAGCCGAGTATATCGATAACCTGATCGTTCCGGCTGCAAAGAATAATACCACCATGTATGCTTATCATTTTAATGATATCCTGACTAATAATAAAGAAACCTTGCTGGCTAACCAGTTCAGAAGAGATAATTCAAACCAGCTTTATAACCTGGCTCAGATCGACTATTCAGTCGCCGCAAATACTCAGAAGTTTGCTAAAAAAGGCAGTTTAAATTTAAGCCGCGTATTTTTCATTGTGAGCGGTTCAACGGCTTCTGCCAGCGAGTTAACCATCAATAATTTACGCCCGCATATGGATGTGCAGTTAATAGGTACTACCACATACGGCAAGCCTGTTGGTTTCTTCGATATCGATATTAATAAATATCAAATGTATATACCCGAGTTTGAAACACAAAACTCTGCAGGGCAGGGTGGGTATTACGCAGGCATGACCCCTGGTACAAGCGGTTACCCCGGTATAAAAGATTATGATGATGTTACCAAAGAGTTTGGCGATACTACAGAAACTTTACTACATCATGCTTTAACCTATGTGCGCAAAGGCACTTATGCGTTGGCTACACAAAAGATTCAGGGTTTAAGTGCACAGCGTACGCTGTCGATAGATCAGGCTAATAAAGCAGCTGTTGCTTTAGAAGGTAAGAAGTTTAGGGGGATGGTGTTTAATAAGTTTAAGAAGTAAGAGACTTTCTAAATTAAAGGAATAATAACCTTTAATTTAGAAATATCTAAATAAACTATTGAACCATTGAGCCTCTAAAATGAACCATTGAACCAATAAACAAATAATTATATTTGCAGGCAAGGTACTAATCAACTAAACAACTAATATCGCCAATGAACCATCTCGTATCCCCGTCAATTTTATCAGCTGATTTTGGTAACCTGCAACGCGATATTGAAATGCTTAACAATAGTGAGGCCGACTGGATACATGTAGATATTATGGATGGGGTATTTGTGCCTAATATTTCATTTGGTTTCCCCGTGGCCGAAGTAGCAAAAAAACATGCAACTAAACCCCTGGACGTGCATTTGATGATTGTGGAGCCTGATCGTTACCTGAAGCGCTTTGCAGAGGCGGGCGCCTACGGTTTGACGGTGCAGTTGGAAGCTTGCCCTAATTTGCATCGTACTGTACAAGTTATTAAAGAACTGGGCTGCAGGGCAGGGGTAGCCATCAATCCGCATTCGCCGGTGGCTTTACTGGATGACATTATAGCAGATCTGGACCTGGTATTAGTCATGTCTGTAAACCCGGGTTTCGGCGGTCAGCATTTTATCGAAAATACTTACAAGAAAGTGTCCGAAACCAAAAACCTGATCGAAAAACGCAACTCAAAAGCGTTGATCGAGGTTGATGGGGGTGTGGATAAAACCAACGCCGGAAAACTATATGCAGCAGGAGCTAATGTATTGGTTGCAGGTAGCTCGGTATTCGCCGCATCCAAGCCCTCAGAAATGATCTCGGCGTTAAAACATGCCTGAAGTTTATTACAATCGTAATAAATATACTATCACCATTTAAAATTCTTTAAACAAAGGGCTTTAAAAGCAATAATTATTAAATATTTGTATTTTTTAAAATAAATGCAAATAAAACCTTCAAACTTTGTCAAATTCATTACCTTTGCCGCAGCAAAATACAAAGTTCTTAATTTGCATGGCGCAACAACCAATTTAATAACATATGAAACATAACTTTGGTGCCGGACCGGGCATCTTACCTCATGAAGTGTTAAAGCAAGCTGCCGAGGCAGTTGTTGATCTTAATGGAATCGGTTTATCTCTGTTAGAGATATCGCACCGCTCGGCTGAGTTCGAGGCTGTGCTGGACGAAGCCGTTAAGTTAGTTAAAGAATTGTTAGAAGTTCCGGAAGGTTATTCGGTATTGTTTTTACAAGGCGGCGCAAGCACTCAGTTTGCTATGGTGCCTTATAACCTGTTACCATCTACCGGAAAAGCTGCTTACCTGGATTCGGGTGTGTGGGCAAGCAAGGCTTTAAAAGAAGCTAAATATTTTGGTGAGGTAGATATCATTGCGACATCAAAAGAAAGTAACTATACGTATATCCCTAAAGATTATACCGTACCAACTGATGCAGCGTATTTTCACATTACTTCCAATAATACTATCTACGGTACACAGTTGCATGAGTTTCCTAAATCGCCTATACCAATGGTTTGCGACATGTCATCAGACATTTTCAGCCGCAAAGTTAACGTAGCCGATTTTGGTTTGATATATGCCGGTGCTCAGAAAAACATGGGCCCTGCAGGTACTACACTGGTAATTATAAAAGACGAGATACTGGGTAAAGTTGACCGTAAGATTCCTTCAATGCTTAACTATCAGACACAAATTGATGGTGGCTCAATGTATAACACGCCGCCGGTATTTGCTATCTACGTTTCGATGCTTACCCTACGCTGGTTAAAATCAAAAGGTGGTGTTGAAGCTATCGCTCAGGAAAATAAAGCTAAATCGAATGCATTATATGCAGAGATAGACCGCAATCCATTATTCAAACCGGTTTGTAAGGTTGAAGACCGCTCAGACATGAACGTTTGCTTCGTGATGGAAAATCCGGAACACGAAAAGTCATTCCTGAAACTATGCGACGAAAAAGGTATAGTAGGCGTGAAGGGCCACAGAAGTGTTGGTGGTTTCCGCGCTTCAATTTACAATGCATTGCCAATCACCAGCGTACATGCACTGATTGACGCGATGCAGGAATTTCAAGAGAACAATAAATAATTAAAAGACTGAAGATTAGTTACTGAAGATTGGTGCTTAGCCGCTCGTCATAACTAATCTTTAACTTCAATCTTTAAAAGATGATCAAAATATTAGCTAACGATGGGATAGATCCTATCGGTAAAAAAATGTTAGAGGATGCCGGTTTCGAGGTTGATACTAACAATATTCCGCAGGACGAACTGCCTGTTAAATTACAGAACTACGATGCGATAACCGTACGCAGCGCAACTAAAGTGCGCGCCGCCTTGATCGATGCTTGCCCTAACCTGAAGCTGATTGGCCGCGGTGGTGTTGGCGTGGACAATATCGACGTTGACTATGCCAAAGAAAAAGGTATCGGCGTTTATAATACGCCGGCTTCTTCATCATTATCTGTGGCCGAGCTTGTTTTTGCCCAGTTGTTTACCGGTGTGCGTTTCCTGCACGACAGTAACCGCAAAATGCCGGTTGAAGGTGCAACCAATTTCAATGGTTTAAAGAAAGCTTATGCTAAAGGCATAGAGCTGCGTGGTAAAAAATTAGGTATCGTAGGTTTCGGTCGTATAGGCCGCGAAGTGGCTAAAATAGCTATAGGCGTAGGTATGGATGTTT
The DNA here is from genome assembly GCF_039539265.1 of Mucilaginibacter panaciglaebae. Classification (NCBI taxonomy): domain Bacteria; kingdom Pseudomonadati; phylum Bacteroidota; class Sphingobacteriia; order Sphingobacteriales; family Sphingobacteriaceae; genus Mucilaginibacter; species Mucilaginibacter panaciglaebae. Next base: position 385,562 of record NZ_BAABCV010000003.1, on the reverse strand, counting down.
TGGCTTACGATCTGTTCCCGTTTAACCCTGAAGTTGAAATTGTTTTAGGTACAGGCGGTACTAAAGTAAATGTTTCTGTTAAAACTTCAACTTTAGACGAGATCATTAAAACTGCCGATTTCATTACCCTGCACACTCCGTTTATCGACAAAGCCCTGATTGGTGCCGAAGAGCTTGCGCAAATGAAGAAAGGCGTACAATTGATCAATATATCGCGTGGTGGTTTAATTGACGAGTTGGCGCTGATCGATGCGTTGAATAGCGGCCAGGTTTCATACGCAGCATTAGACGTATTTGATAACGAGCCAACCCCTCGTCAGGAAATTTTGTCCCATCCAAAAATTTCGTTAACACCGCATATTGGTGCAGCTACCAACGAAGCCCAGGAACGTATTGGTGTTGAGCTTGCCAGCCTTATTATCGGTCATTTTAAGAAATAGTACGATTATTAATTCACAATAATTGAAAAAAGGCGCGTTAAGCGCCTTTTTTGTTGCTAACCTATAAAAGCCTTTGGGCCATTGTACAGCGCCAGACGTATTAAATTACGGCAGATGCTTGCCCTGTCGTTCCTTAATGGGTCACAGTGTAAATTCAATCAAGTGTTGGCCGTTTTTAGGGATTATCATGCAGATTAGCTGTTTCACTTTAGGTGTTTCACTTCGTTGGGCAAAAAAAGACAAATTATGTCTTATAGTGCTAATAATAAGCTATTTACATACGTTTACCTAAAGTATTTGTACTGTTTCAAAGTGTTTCACTCGTTTTTTGTAAATATCTTATTTTCAACTACTTAACGTGTAAAAGTGTTTCAAGTGTTTCAAAGTGTTTCATTATTTTGTGAAACACTTTGTGGCATTAAAACCTGGTTACTTAAAACAAAAAACGGCCTTTTGCCTTTTACCATTAACCCTTTACCTCAATAAAAATGAAGATAGCAGTATTTGGTGCAAGCGGTCGTATTGGTAGCCGTATCGTTCAAGAAGCTTTAAACCGGGGGCATGATGTTACCGCCATTGTCCGACATCCCGAAAATTACACGCTGATCCATGATCACCTTAAAGTAGCCAAAGGCGACTTATTTGATAAGCAGGATGTCGAAACCGGCGCCTTCGATCAGGACGCCGTTGTATGCGCCTACAGTAATACACGTGGCGCACCGCCCTCAACTATTGCCGAGCTTGCAATACCGCTTATAATGGGTTTAAAACAAGCACATGTTAAACGTTTGATTGTGGTTGGCGGTGCAGGCAGCCTGACGATTCCCTCAGGTATACAATTAGTAGATACACCAAATTTCCCGATTGAGTATAAGTCAACCGCGCTTGCACATCGCGATGCCCTGAAGTTATATCAAAACGAAAAAGAATTAGAGTGGACCTACATAAGCCCGGCTGCAGAAACAGCGCCCGGCGAACGTACCGGAAAGTTCAGGATAGGTGGTACGCAATTGCTTAGCGATGAAACAGGCAGAAGCTTCATCACTATGGAAGACTACGCCATTGCGGTTGTGGATGAGATTGAAAATCCAACACATATACGGCAGCAGATGACGGTGGCTTATTAGGCCCCTATATACTATTTAAATGAATATTTCGCCTTTTAAATAAGTAATAGCCTTGCCACTCATTAATACACGGTCACCTTGTAATTCGCACCATAGCTCGCCTTTACGGGCAGATATCTGATAGGCATGCAATTGGTCTTTACCCAGCACTTTGGCCCAGTAAGGTATCAAATTGCAGTGAGCCGAACCGGTAACCGGATCTTCAGGAATGCCGGCACCCGGCGCAAAGAACCGCGATACAAAATCAACATCCTTGCCACGTGCGGTAACTATCACGCCAACGGTATCCATTTTTGATAGCGCGAAAAAATCAGGGTTAATCTCGCTGATATTATCTTCAGATTCATATACTACAAAGAAATCTCTTGAACGGAAAAATCCGATAGGAGCTATGCCACCCAAAGCCTGTACCAATCCGTTCGGCTCCTCGATAGGTATAGGTGGCCTTGATGGAAAATCCAAAGTGTATTTGTCGCCGTTGCGCGTAACTGTAAGTGCTCCAGATTTCATGGTTTCAAAATGGATCATATCGCCTACATATCCCAACTCGGTAAATAAAATATGTGCCGATGCCAGTGTAGCATGGCCGCAAAGATCTATCTCGTATTCGGGTGTAAACCAGCGCAGCAAATAGCCTGTTTGGCTTTTTACAAAAAATGCGGTCTCGGCCAGGTTATTCTCGGCCGCAATTTTTTGCATTACTGCCTCAGGTAACCACTCGGTAAGCGGACAAATAGCAGCGGGGTTGCCGCCAAACAGCTGGTCGGTAAATGCATCGGCCTGGTAAATAGGGATAGTCATGATCTTGTATTTTTATATATTGCTAATGTAGTTGTAAGTTACCAGATCATCAACGCTATTGATTGGTTTTGTGACACCTTCATGTAAAAGTATGATCCTGTCGCTCACTTCAAGTACACTATAGTATTGATGGTCGGTAACAATAATGCCTTTTGTTTTTGCAACCTCACGTATCAATTGCTTGAAATATTCTGCTTGTACAGGCGTAATATGGGTAAAAGGCTCGTCAAGCAAAATAAAATCAGCCTTGCTGTAAATGATCATCAGCATTTCCAGTTGCCGCAATTCGCCGCCCGAAAGTTGCTCAGGTTTTTTATGCTGATGTTTTTGATAGATGTCTAACGTTGAGAATTGTTTCCAATATTGCTTATCAACCAGCATTACAGCCAGTTTGCTGATCTTGATGCCCTTAGGCAGATAACCTTGTTGAGACAAATAGGCTATACGGTTTTGCTGATAACCGTAATGAATAAATACATCGTCGATACTAACGTACTTATGCAACGGTGTAAGCGTGCCAAAGATCACTTTCAGCAACGATGATTTACCAGAACCATTACGGCCCAGCAAACCTAAAACTTCGCCTTGTTTACATTCCAGCCAGACATCGCGCAGTATTTTGCGGTCATCAAATTCCAGCTGTACACTGTCGACCTTTAGAACAAATGGCTGCATAGTTGGATCAGTAATATTACGGTGCTTGGTAAGATGCAGACTGCCACATCTATTACAAATGTAATTGTGATAATAGGCCTTAAGTGGTATCCCGCGTTGCGGAAATAAAAATAGCTCTGCTTTGCTGAAAAATGATACAGACCTAATGCGGCGGTAAAACCAACGATCTTGCCATATACCAATACGCCAAAATCAAAATGCCCGGCAGACATATAAGCGAAAAAGATGCCCGCAACAGTAAATGCGATGTTGTAAAGTAATAACAGCCGGTAAAGCTGTAAGGCTAACGTTATTGACTGTTTCAAGTAATTGATTGTGATAATTACATAAACAGGCCGGCCAGGAAATTATTGTTTGCGGTAAGATTTATTTATGTTGGAAGGATCAGAAACAAGAAAGCCTCCGGTACTTTACCGAAGGCTTTTTTGTAACCAGGCGTTAACCTAAATATGATTTCAGAATTTTACTTCTGCTGGTGTGTCTTAAACGTTGCAGCGCTTTGTCTTTAATCTGACGTACGCGTTCGCGGGTCAAGTTAAATTTCTCGCCAATCTCTTCTAATGAAAGGGGATGATTAGTACCCAAACCAAAGAACAATACAATGATCTCGCGCTCACGCTCAGTTAAAGTAGAAAGCGAACGTTTTATCTCTTCTGAAAGCGACTCGTTGATCAAAATGGAGTCGGTATTTGGTTCAGAGTTTTCTAATACGTCTAGCAGGGTATTTTCCTCGCCTTGTACAAACGGAGCGTCCATTGATACATGACGGCCCGAGTTGCTCAGCGTGTCAGATATTTTATCAACAGTGGTTTCAAGCATGTCGGCCAACTCTTCTGGCGAAGGTTCGCGCTCATATTCTTGCTCTAATTTTGAAAAGGCTTTGCTGATCTTGCTTAATGAGCCTACCTGGTTTAGTGGTAAACGCACTATACGAGACTGCTCTGCGATAGCCTGTAATATAGACTGACGGATCCACCAAACGGCGTATGAAATGAATTTAAATCCTTTAGTTTCGTCAAAGCGTTTTGCGGCTTTGATGAGGCCTAGGTTACCTTCGTTTATTAAATCGCCCAGTGTTAGGCCTTGATTTTGATATTGTTTAGCAACCGATACAACGAAGCGAAGGTTGGTTTTGGTTAAACGCTCTAAAGCGGCCTGATCACCTTCTCTGATTTTTTGTGCTAAGATTACTTCTTCTTCGGCTGTTATTAGGTCAACTTTACCAATTTCGTGAAGATATTTATCAAGTGACTGAGATTCACGGTTGGTAATGGATTGTGTGATTTTGAGTTGTCTCATTTATTTTATTAACCTCGATTCGTAGTTTGAGAATTGAACGTGCAAAGGTACAAAAAAGTTTGCCTATATTTTAGTATTAAAAAATGTTTATATATTATTCATTTTCAATGATTAATTGCATGGTTTTTGCGGTGCCCGCCTAAATCTCACTCAATTTAAACGTATCGCCCAAACGTATGCCTTTCTCTGTTTGCTGCAAGGTACAACATTCGTTAACCGGATCGTGTTCCAGGAACAATATATAACTTTTTGCTAAAGCTTCCTCTAAAAATTGCTGTTTTTCTGTTAAAGTCTGCAACGGAAACATGTCATAAGCCATTATATAAGGTAGGGGCAGATGCCCGACAGACGGCAGCAAATCAGCCATATACAACACTTGTTTGCCTTTATAATTTATTAACGGTAACATCATTGATTCTGTATGTCCGTAGGCAAACCGGATAGCTATATCGGTACCGAATTTTACATTGTCGTGAGCTTCGATATACTTTAATTGGCCGCTTTCCTGTATGGGTAAAATGTTTTCCTTTAAAAATGATGCTTTCTCGCGCTGGTTAGGATTTACCGCCCACCCCCAATGTTTTTCATTACTCCAGTAAGTTGCATTTTTAAATGCCGGAACAAGTTTATTCCCCTGCCGGATAATAGCTCCGCCTACATGGTCAAAATGCATATGCGTCAGAAACACGTCTGTAATATCGTCCCGATGAAAGCCATGAGCACTTAATGACTTGTCCATGGCATCGTCACCATGCAGATAATAGTGGCTAAAAAACTTCTCGTCTTGTTTATTGCCAATGCCGGTATCCACCAGTATCAATCTATTGCCATCCTGTATCAATAAACAGCGCATAGCCCAGGTGCAAAGGTTATTAGCATCGGCGGGATTGGTTTTTTGCCAGATAGTTTTAGGTACCACGCCAAACATAGCGCCACCATCTAACTTGAAAAAGCCGGTGTTAATGGTATAGAGGTTCATTGGTTAGTCAGTCGATAGACAATGGTCTATAGTCCATAGTTAAAGTAAAAACAAAAAAGTCGATAATCCAAGTAAAATAACTAAGGATTATCGACTATGTCTATGGACTTAAAAATTACAAGTGTATGCACTCGCCGTAGGCTTCGGCAGCAGCCTCCATGATAGCTTCGCTCATGGTAGGGTGAGGGTGTACCGTTTTGATGATATCATGACCCGTAGTTTCCAATTTACGGGCTGTTACAGCCTCTGCAATCATTTCGGTAACGTTATTGCCAATCATGTGTGCGCCTAAAAACTCGCCATACTTGGCATCAAAAATCAATTTGACGAAACCATCTTTAGTTCCGGCAGCACTTGCTTTACCCGATGCCGAGAATGGGAATTTACCCACTTTGATTTCGTAACCGGCTTCTTTAGCTGCTTTTTCGGTATAGCCGACAGATGCAATTTCAGGGCTGCAATAAGTACAGCCCGGGATATTGTTATAATCAAGCGGCTCAGGTTTTAGTCCTGCAATTTTTTCAACGCAGATAATGCCTTCGGCTGATGCCACGTGGGCAAGCGCCTGGCCTTTAACTATATCGCCAATGGCATAAACACCTTCAACGTTAGTGCGGTAGTAATCATCAACTAAAACTTTACCACGATCTGTTTTTACGCCGTTTTCTTCCAGGCCGATGCCTTCGATGTTGGTAGAAATACCAACTGCCGACAATACGATCTCAGCTTCCAGAACTTCTGTACCGGTAGCTGTTTTAACGGTTACTTTACAGCCTTCGCCGCTGGTATCAACAGATTCAACATTTGAGCCGGTCATGATATTGATACCTTGTTTCTTCAGTACACGGGCGAGTGTTTTTGACACTTCTTCGTCCTCCAGCGGAACGATGTTGTCGAGGTACTCAACAACAGTAACTTTAGTACCGATTGAGTTGTAGAAATATGCAAACTCAATACCGATAGCGCCCGAGCCTACGACAATCATTGAAGCTGGTTTTTTAGGCAATATCATAGCCTGGCGATAACCGATAACTTTTTTGAAGTCCTGTTTCAGGTTAGGCAATTCGCGCGAACGGCCTCCTGTAGCTAATATGATGTGTTTAGCTTTATATTCTTTAACGCCGTCGTTTGTTCTTACTTCGACAACGCCTTTGTTTTTCAATTTACCGGTGCCGGTTATAACGTCAATTTTATTTTTCTTCATTAAAAACTGAACGCCCTTACTCATGCCGTCAGCAACGCCGCGGCTTCTTTTAATAACGGACTCAAAGTCGACCTCGCCGCCGTTTACATTGATGCCATATTCAGACGCATGGTTAAGATATTCAAAAACTTGCGCGCTTTTTAATAACGCTTTGGTTGGGATACATCCCCAGTTAAGGCAGATGCCACCTAAAGATTCTCTTTCAACTACTGCGGTTTTTAAACCAAGTTGGGAAGCGCGGATTGCAGCAACATAGCCGCCCGGGCCAGACCCTATAACAATTACATCGTAGTCCATATTTGTAGTTTCGTTCTTGTGTTAAGTATTTGCGAGCCAAAGCTAAGTAAAACCGCTGAAAGCAAAAAACCGCAAGGGGGTATTTACATCATTTGAGTATCATTTAACGGCTATAAAATCTATAAATACCATAGATTAACTATAAGGAAAAATTATATATTTTGGTATGAAATTCACACCTATAGACTCATAAAATTTTGCATTTTGATTGATAAGTAACAAAATGTTAATAAAAACAAAAAAAAATATTGCAATTGGTAACATAAAATTAACCCGATGCATTAGGTTAACAAGTATATTTGTCACTGCAATTTTTTAGTTAAACGAATTCAAAACAAAACATCGTATGAGGAAGCTTTTACTTATTCTTTTTATTGGCTTGTTTACTACCGGAGCGGTATTTGCTCAGAGCGGAACAGTAAGAGGCAAATTGCTTGATGCTCAAACAAAAGAACCACTAATTGGTGCTACTGTTGGCGTTAAAGGCACAACAAATGGTGTAGCCGTATCACTTGACGGCAGCTTTAAAATTATCGCTGATAACGGCGCTACCTTAGTATTATCGTACATTGGCTATGTAACAAGAGAAATAACAGTTACCGGCAGTGACCTTGGTGAGATTTTACTTGACCCCTCATCTGCTTCAGTAAAAGAAGTAGTAGTTTCTGCAAACGCCGCACAAGCTATTGACAGAAAAACTCCTATTGCTGTATCGTCAGTGGGTAGAGTATATATTGAAGAGAAAGGCGCCGGCGCCGAATTTCCTGAACTTTTGAAGGCTGCTCCTGGCGTAATGACTTCAAAAGGTGGCGGTGGTTACGGCGACTCACGCGTTAGTATCCGTGGATTTAGCAGTAACAACGTTGCGCTATTAATCAACGGCTTACCTGTCAACGACGTTGAGGCTGGTAAAATTTTCTGGAACGACTGGGCCGGTTTGAGCGATGTTACTACTAATATGCAAGTACAACGTGGTATCGGTGCTTCTACTGTTGCGGTACCTTCATTGGGTGGTACTATTAACATTACAACAAAAAGTACTGAAACTCAGGAAGGCGGAACTATTTCGCAAAGTTTAGGGACGTATGGAATGAGTAAAACGGTTATTTCATATTCAACCGGCTTAACAGATAAGGGATGGGCCACTTCATTTTTGTTAGCAAAAAATCAAGGCGATGGTTATGCGCCAGGCCTTTACTACACTGGTTACAGCTATTTTGCTAACATCTCGAAGGTGTTGAGTCCGTCTCAAACATTGTCCTTTAACTTTTTGGGTGCAACTCAGACCCACGGTCAGCGTTACACTTTTAACACTATTAATACTTACAGAGCCAATACTTTAGGTATCCGTTATAACTCTGACTACGGTTATTTAAACGGCCAAATGTTGAGTGCCGAACAGAATTATTACAACAAACCTTTAGCATCGCTTAACCACAACTGGAAAATTGATGAAACTTCATCTTTATCTACTGTAGTTTATGGTTCATGGGGTACAGGTGCTGCTCGTTATTTGGCTACCGCTTCTGGTACTTCTGCCATTTTAACGCCGGGTTCAAGTAATGTTCCGAGAACAGGCGACATTTATTCTACAATTGACTTTGATGCCATAGTAAATAAAAATGCCAATAGCGTCGACGGAGTTGCATCTCCATTTTTCCAAAATACAGTTAATAACCATCAGCAATATGGCTTATTGAGCACTTATAAGAAAAAAGTTGGTGACATAGACCTATTAGCCGGTCTTGATGGCCGATATTACCAAGCCGAACACTATGCGGAGATTCAGGATTTGCTTGGTGGCCGATATGTTATTGATACCAGAAACAACAGTGCAACATCACCTTATGGTGATCTAAATAATCCAAACAGGTTAGTGCAGGTGGGCGACAAATTTAATAACGATTATAGATACCAGATTGCATCTGAAGGGGTGTACTTGCAAGCAGAGTATAACAAAGATAACCTTTCTGCTTTTGCCAGTTTAGCCGGTACAAATACCAGTAACAGACGTACAGACTACTTTAATTACCTGACAACTGACCTTAACCGTGTTAGTAAATGGGTTAACTTTTTAGGCTACCAGGCTAAGGGTGGCGCCAACTATAACCTTGATGCTCACAATAACTTATTCGCTAATATGGGTTATATACAAAGAGCGCCACTGGTTGCAAACGTTTTTGTAAACAAGAAAAATGATCTGAATCCGGACGTAAAACCTGAAAAACTATTTACCTATGAGTTAGGTTATGGTTTCAGAAGTTCTATGTTTAGTGCTAATGTTAACTTGTACCGCGCAACTTATAAAGACAGAGCTAAAACCTACTCGTATGTTGACAATGGCGAAGTTAGTAATATCAACATCACCGGTATAAATGAATTACATCAGGGTGTTGAGGTTGACGCTAAATTCCGTCCAATTAATACCGTAACTTTGAGCGGTAGTTTGTCCATTGGCGATTTCCACTACACAAGCAACACAGGCGCAGCTCAGGTTACTACAGAAGGCGGAGCATCACACACACAACCTGCTTTATTGCTTAAAAACTTAAAAATTGGCGAATTTGGTACTTCAAACACCGCAGCCCAAACAACTGCAGCTTTAGGTGCAGATATTCAAGTATTACCACGTGTTAAAATAGGCGCTAACTGGAACTATTACGCACGTTACTATGCGTCATTCGACCCTTCGAAAATAACAACTACTCAACAAGCTTTAGCTGGTCAGGCTTATAGCAATTATGCTCTTCCAAACTTCTCGACTACTGATTTGAACTTTGTTTACCGTTTCAAATTTGCAGGTTTAGATGCTTCGTTCATTGCTAACGTTTACAATGTATTTAATACTGAATACATTGCTGACGCATTTGAAAACACTATCCCTGGTAGTGCTGCTGATTATGCCTTTGTTAAAAGAACGAATGCTATGGGCGTTTGGTACGGTTCGCCAAGAACCTATGTTACAACATTGAAAATTAAATTCTAATAAAAGATATTAACATGAAAAAGATTTCTTACTTACTGGGCATAGCTGTAGTTGCGGTTATAAGTGCTTGTAATCCGCTTGATAAAACGTATAAGCAACTCGGTGATTTACCTGCGCCGGCCGCACCGGCTGCTTCTGTTACCATAACATTGTCAGCAGCTGATTATGCCTTACTGCCAAAAGGCAATTCTGCACAAAAGTCTCTCTATTTTAAAACTGTAGACTCTGCAAAAGCAGGTATACCGCTTATTCTTGCTGCTAAGTACCCAACTTATGGCGAAAAATCATCAGCTACGGTAACTTATGCCGCTGCTCCGCTTTCTGTTAAGTCGGTTGATTCAATATACAATGACGTGGCTTATACCTTAAAGCCGGCTGATTACACATTAAATGGAGGCACAACTACCTACACTAACTTTAGTGCCACACAGATCATAACCTGGTTAGGGATTAAATATCCTGCAGCTGTTGAAAATCAAATAGCAGTTATTACATTTAATTTCTATGAAGGAGGTGCTACAACTACCGGTGTGCAGCAGTCATTCCTGTTCAAAGGTGGTGTATGGACTAAGTTATATACAATTTCGCCTGCTCAATACGCTTCAATAGGAAAAGGGGGTAATAACAATGACTTTGTTTCTGCCGATGCAGCGTTATTGCCTAACTATTTTAATGCCTTTTTAAAAGTAGATCCTGCTGTTTCGGCTACGGCTAAAGCTGGTGATACCAAATATGTTAGTTATAAATATTATGCCGGCGGTGCTGCGCCAAATACCTTCCAACGTGTGATGGTACTTACGTTTGATGGCACTAACTGGACAACCACATCTACTCCCGGAACAATTGTATTTGCAAAAACCAACGGTATCTGGGTGGCTGATAACACGGTAACTTTAAAACTGGCATCAGCGGATTATAAGTTTATTGCTGCTATTCCTGGTATTGCAAGTGACGCCGCTATGGCTAACTTAAATTCTTTTGGTAACTTTAACATTCAAGGCGGTGCCACCAGCTGGACTGATGATCAGATCAATAATGGCATTATTGCTTTATTAAAGTCTAAATATGCGACAGCGGAGACAGATCAAAAATTTGTAATTACTTATGCTGCCTATAGCGGTGGTAACATAGTGGTAACTAAAACATTTGTTTTCAACGGTACAACTTTTGTATTACAGCAATAATTAGTTAAGCTATAAAACAAAGAAAGCCGCCCGATTATCGGGTGGCTTTCTTTGTTTTATAATAACTTTGGTTTAAACTTTAGCCTTCATAAAAATCTGTCAATGCGCCAAAATAACTGTCATTCCAGCCTTCAACCATGTCGTTGTAGGCCTCGTCGGGGATATTAGTGTGCCTTAATTCTACAGAGGTTCCTGCTTTGTCAGGATGCAGTTTTAGGGTAACGATAGATTCTTCATCCTGACCTTCAAAATACCATTGCTGTACTATCTTTTTACCGGGTTCAAACTCAATGTTACGGCCCACAATAGCGCCGTCCCACATTGAAAATTCAGAGCCCGGTTCGGTCGACATTTCAGCAGCTTCGCCTGTCCATAATTGAATGGTAAGCGGATTGGTCAGCGCCAGGTAAACCGTTTCCGGCGTTTCAGGGATGATATAATATTTTTTATAATCTTTCACCCACGCAAGTTAGGCATTTACCGGCCCAATTGGCAATACTGTTTTTCCGTAAACCTCATTGAGCAGTAGGGCTACACCAGTGTAAATAGCAGAAGCGCCGCAAATAATACCCTCATATCCGGCTAATTTGCCAATGTTTTTGTTCCCGGTGGCATCACCTATGGCTAATAAGGCAAACAACACTACCAGCGAACCAAATACAAATTGCAACGCGCGGTTTAATCTCAGGGTTCCAAAAAACAATAGTAAGGTAAATAAACCCCATATAGAAAGATACGCCACCATGGCGCTTTCGGCAGGAGCTGCAGCCCAACCCAGTTTAGGCATAACAATCAAGCCCACTAACGATAGCCAGAAAAAGCCATACGAAGTAAAAGCAGTCAGTCCGAAGGTGTTGTTCTTTTTAGCTTCGATTACGCCGGCTATTACCTGTGCAAGTCCGCCATAAAAAATGCCCATGGCCAGTATCATCGAGTTCATTTCAAAAACGCCTGCGTTGTGGACGTTTAGCAAAACAGTGGTCATGCCAAAGGCGCATAGCCCAAGTGGCGCCGGATTGGCAATGCCATCCTTTACAGTTGCAATAGTTGTCATAAGTGCTTGGTTAAATTGGTTTGTTATTGCAATTTAAACCATTTATAATCATTTGCAACATTAAAACAGATTTTTGAATCAGGCGTTTATCTTCCAGGATGCAGAAATTAGTACTGATAAGGCATGGCGAAAGTGTCTGGAATCATGAAAACAGATTTACCGGGTGGACAGATGTCGACCTTTATGCTGACGGTTGCGAACAAGCAAAATGCGCCGGCCAGTTACTCAAAAAACAGGGCTTTACTTTTGACGCCGGGTATGCGTCGGTATTAAAAAGATCCATTAAAACACTCCATATTTTATTGGAAGAATTAGACCATTTGTGGATACCGGTAATCAAGTCATGGCGACTAAACGAGCGTTTTTATGGCGCGCTGCAGGGGCTTAATAAGCAAGAAATCATCAATAAATATGGCATTGAACAAGTACAAAAATGGCGTCGTGATCCAAACGAAGATCCGCCGCCGATAACTAAAGAAGACGATCGTTATCCCGGTCATGACATCCGTTATAAAAACCTGACCGAAGTCGAATTACCTTTAACCGAAAACTTAAAGCAGACGATGGATAGAGTATTGCCACTGTGGAATAACGAGATTGTGCCGGTTTTAAAAAACAAACAAAAGATTATTATTTGCGCACACGGCAACAGCTTACGCGCATTGGTTAAATATCTTGATAAACTGACCGATGAAGATGTCACTAAACTTGAAATACCCACAGCTACGCCGTTGGTTTATGAGCTTGATGATGAGCTAAATCGTCTAAGGCATTACTATTTGCAATAATGGTAATTTGTTTGTTACGATTAGGAGCTTCGTTTGTATTGTGCCAATGGGAAGTTACTTTAGCAAGGTAACCACCATATATAATGAAAATGAAAAGATTAATCACTGTATTACTGTTATTATTCTCTTTGCTTAATCTACCGGTATTTGCGCAGAGTGCTGATGAGCGCGCCGTTGTCAGCCAGGTAGAGACTATGCGTAAAGCAATGATAGCAGGGGATAGATCAGTTTTAAATAACGTTTTGGCTGATAGGCTAAGTTATGGCCAATTTTTTGGGCCGGTAGATAACAAAACCCAATTTATTGATGCTTTGGTTAAGGTGGCCTTTACCCGTATAGACTTAAAAGACCAGAAGATTCAGGTAGATGGGAACACAGCCATAGTGCGCCATAAATTTATTGCCGATGCCACCGAAAATGGCAGAACTCATAGTATCGCTATTGGTGTATTGCAGGTTTGGAAAAAGATCAATAACCGCTGGCTGCTTTATGCCCGCCAGGGTTATAAATTATAAATTCCCTTTTTAATCCTCACTTTTATACAGGTCGCCGGCTTTTGTTGCTGATAGCTTGATGCCTTTTATCATAGCAGAGCTAAAGCCGTTATGTTCCATCTCGTTTAATCCTGCAATTGTACAGCCTTTTGGCGAAGTTACCTTATCAATTTCCTGCTCGGGGTGTGATGCCAGTTGCAGTAAAAGGTTAGCCGCACCTTTAGCCGTTTGAGCGGCCATTTTAAGGGCATCATGCGCATGGAAGCCAATCTCAGTCCCGCCTTGTGATGCCGCACGTACTGAGCGTAAAAAGAACGCAATACCACAAGCGCAAAGGGCGGTAGCTGCGGTCATCAGTTCCTCATTGATCTGAATAGTTACACCAACGGTATCAAATAATGATCTGACCAGATTTACATTCTTTGCGCTTCCATTGTCGGTAGCAATACAAGTCATAGAGTCGCCAATAGCAATAGCCGTATTAGGCATAGCACGTATAACCTGTACATTCATCTCCAGTTGTTCGCGGATATCGTTACAGGTAACACCTGATATCACGGAAACCAAAAATTGTTTTTCTGATTTAATAGCAGGTTTAATCTCTTCCAGTAGTTTATTTAACTGCTGTGGTAGCACTGCCAAAATAACGATATCAGCCTTTTTAGCAGCTTTTACGTTTAAGTTGGTCACCTGGTAGCCTTGAGCTGCATATTCGTCAAGCGCATCTAAATTACGGCGCGTCAGGGTTATTTGCTGCGGTTTGCAAATACCTGACTTAACCAGCCCCTTTGCTAATGATAAACCTATATTTCCGCTGCCTAAAATGGCTATATGTTGTTGCGAATTCATGATATCTTACTTAATGTTGTTCCAAATGGTCTGCCGCGCTTTAACTCGCCTAAATCATCAGCGTGGCCAATTACTACTGCCTTAACACCGCATGATATCGCGGTAAAAGCATTCTCGAGTTTAGGCAACATGCCGCTATGAATAATTTGCCTGGTTTTTAATTCTTCGTATCTAACGGGGTCAATGTCTCTTATAATTGAGTCGTCGTCGTTTACATCCATCAATACACCTTTTTTCTCAAAGCAATATATCAGGGTAGTTTCAAACAGCGATGACAACGAAACAGCCAAAGCAGAGGCAATGGTATCGGCATTGGTGTTTAAAAGCTGACCTTCGCCATCATGCGTCAACGCACAAAAAGCAGGAGTGAAGCCAGCTTCCAGTAACCGGGCAATACCGGCAGTATCTACCGATTGGTCATCAATATCACCCACAAAACCATAGTCGATAGTTTTTACCGGGCGTTTTTTTGTTCGGATAAAATTGCCATCGGCACCAGTTAGGCCAATGGCGTTGGTGCCAAAGCGCTGTAGTTGCGCTACAATGTTTTTGTTGATTAAACCACCGTAAACCATCGTAACTACACGCAGGGTCTCTATGTCGGTAATCCGGCGCCCATCAACCAGCTTAGCCTCAATGCCTAAGGTTTCAGACAATTGCGTGGCTACTTTACCGCCGCCGTGTACCAGTATCTTATATCCGTCAAGACTGGTGAAATCCTTCAAGAAATGATATAGATTTTCTGAATTATCGATAACATTTCCACCGATTTTAATGATATGCAAGGATTTCATGCCTGATTGATACTGATTTTGTTGCAAAATTAACTAATTATTGGGCAAAACTGGGCGCTTTTAATAAGTTTTCAATTGAAACTTATTAATTATTATTAGAAATGAGTAAATATTTGGTTTTGATTGCTAATCAGATGACTCCTATGAATATTGTTAGACAGGGCGGCAGCTTGAAAGTATTTAACATATGTAGGCCGGATAACCATAGCCAAAATGCGTATATTGATTCGGTACCATTAATAGGAATAGTAATAAAAGATGAACTTTGCTTATTTTAGTATTCACTAAAACCATTTTGCATTATGTCTGTCACCTATATCTATGGAACAACAAAACGCGAGTAAACCACGGGTTGTTATCATCGGCGGTGGTTTTGCCGGATTACAATTAGCAAAAAAACTAAAAGATGCACCGGTCGAGGTGCTGATGCTTGATAAACACAATTATCATACTTTTCAGCCGCTGCTTTATCAAGTTGCTATGGGGGCTATTCCTGCCGATTCTATCGCGTTTCCCATTCGTCGCATTTTTACCTACCAGGATAACTTTAGTTTTAACTTGGCGTACGTCCAAAAAATAAATCCCGAGGCAAATTCGGTTACGACCAATATAGGCGATATTCACTATGATTACCTGGTTATAGCGACTGGGTCAAACACCAACTTTTTTGGCAACAAGGAACTTGAAACCTGTACCATGCCCATGAAAAACCTGCCCGAGGCGCTTAATCTTCGCGGACTGACATTGCAACACCTGGAAAAGGCGCTCATCACCAAAGATAAAGACGAACGCGATGCGCTGATGACCTTTGTGGTAGTAGGCGGAGGCCCGACAGGCGTGGAGCTGGCTGGCGCATTAGGTGAAATGCGGCATTTGATATTAGAGAAAGATTACCATGGCTTGAGTAAACAGGATATGAAGGTGTATCTGGTTGAGGGTAAGGATAGACTGTTGGCTGCGATGTCCGCAGACGCCTCGCGCAAGGCCAAGCAGTTTCTGGCGGCTAACGATGTGATCATTTACAACAGTGTACACGTAGAGAGCTATGACGGCCATACCTTGAAGATAGATGACGGCATGGTGCTTAAAGCGCGTAATGTGTTTTGGGCAGCAGGGGTAATGGGAGAGGTGCCGGAAGGAATTGAAAACGCTAAATTAGTACGCGGTTCGCGCATTGAGACAGATGATATCAACCGGGTAAAAGGCTATGAAAATATTTTTGCTATTGGCGACGTGTCGGCTATTGTTAGCGAAGAATATCCGAACGGCCACCCGGGGGTTGCTCCGGCCGCAATTCAACAAGGTGCATGGCTGGCAAAGAACCTAACACACCTGATTAATGATGAACCCGCCGAGCCGTTTGTATACCACGATAAAGGCACGCTGGCAACTATTGGCCGTAACAAGGCCGTCGCCGATTTGGGTAAAGTACATTTTCAGGGATTTTTTGCATGGTTGCTTTGGGGCTTTGTACATATCCTGTCACTTGCGGGCTTTTCTAATAAAACCTCAGTAATATTAACCTGGCTCATTAATTATTTTACCAAAAACAGCGATAACCGTTTGATCGTCCGCAGCTTTAACCGGTCAACACGGATGGTTGAACCCGAGAAATAATTTGAACTTCAATTACCCCCTATGGATCTGTTTGTTCTGATAGCCTTATTGATTATCGTAAGTGCTTTTTACTCTTACATTAATGCACGCTATGTTAAACTTCCGGGTACTATTGGTATTGTATCGATAGCTATTATAGCGTCTATCGTTACAGTTGTTGTCGACAGTATTGATCCTCGTACCGCCCGGTATCTTACCATGCTGGCAAAGAATATCAATTTCTCGAGCACGGTGCTTAATATCATGCTTGGTTTTTTACTGTTTTCAAGCTCGTTTACTTTAAATACCCGTCGTCTTAAAAAAGAAATGCGGCCAATTTTTTTGCTAAGCACTATCAGCGTAATCATATCTACTTTAGTGTTTGGCTGGCTTTTTTATGGCGTTGTGAGGCTTTTGGGTATTCATATACCGCTGATGTATTGTTTGCTATTTGGTGCCCTTATATCGCCTACAGACCCTATTGCGGTAGGAGCTATCATCAAAAATTCAAGATTACCCGTTAATCTGGAAACTATTATTTCCGGCGAGTCATTGTTTAATGATGGTATAGGGTTGGTGCTATTCATCACAATTTTAGATTTTGTACGTTCAGGAAATGATAACCTGGATTTGGTGAAGGCTGCTTTGTTGTTTATCAAAGAGATTTTTGGTGGTATATTTTTGGGAATAATTTTGGGGTATATTGCCTTCCGGCTCATGAAAAGCATTACCGACTTTCAGACCATCGTGCTGGTATCAGTAGCGTTGGTAATGAGTATATCAGTAATTGCTGCTTACCTGCACTTTTCAATTCCGCTGGCTGTGGTAACTGCCGGGTTATTTGCCGGCAATCGTAGTATCAATATCGATAATACCGAACATTCTCATCAGGCGCTCGAAAAATTCTGGCAACTCATTGATGAGATGCTGAATACCATTTTGTTTGTAATGATAGGCTTGCAAATGATTAATCTGCCTTATCTGGAGAATTACTGGCTGATAGGCGGCGTCGGCATCATGGCTATACTATTCGCAAGGTGGATCAGCATCATGACACCATTGATATTCTTTAAAAAAATAGCACGCACCAATTTTAAAAACATCAATATACTAACGTGGGCAGGCTTGCGTGGTGGTATATCAATAGCATTGGCGCTTTCATTGCCCTATAGCTCCTACCGACATATTATATTAGCAGGCGCTTATTTTATCGTTATATTTTCGGTAATTGTACAGGGGCTTACGTTAAACCGGGTAATTGAAGCTTCGATACCTAAAGATGACCGGTAATTATTTGCGCATGTAATCGGGGACGAATATGTACATAACCTCTATTGTAACTGCTCCAGCATCTGCTTCAACACTGCTTGCGCAGCCCAGACACGATTACCGGCTTCATGAACAACAATAGAGCTTGGGCCATCCAATATTTCTGATGACAACTCCAGGTCACGGCGTACCGGCAGGCAGTGCATCACCTTAGCGTTATTGGTTGTCTTTAGTCTGTCATTGGTTAACATCCAGTCTTTGTTGTCGCCAAATATTTGTCCGTAAGGCTCAAAAGCCGACCAGTTTTTAACATAGATAAAGTCGGCATCCGCGATAGCTTCATTCTGATTATGCGTGATGGTTGCACCTGTTGTAAAGTCAGGAGACAGTTCGTAACCGGCAGGGTGGGTGATCACAAAATCGACCTCAGCCTTACACATCCACTCAGAAAATGAGTTAGGGACAGCCTGCGGCAAAGGTTTGATATGCGGAGCCCACGTCAGTACCACTTTAGGGCGCGGCCGGGTTTTTAATTCTTCAATCGAAATCAAATCGGCCAAACTCTGCAGCGGGTGACGGGTAGCCGATTCCAGACTTACTACCGGGACACCACAAAATTCAACAAACTTATTAAAGATAACCTCGGTATAGTCCTCCTCGCGGTTCTTCAACCCTGGGAACGACCGTACACCCAGTATATCAACGTACTGACCCATGACGGCTGCGGCTTCGCGAATATGCTCAACGGTGGTACCGTTCATCACCACATTATCGCGCAGCTCCAAAGCCCAGCCTTCTTTATCAACGTTTAAAACCATCACGTTCATACCCAAATTAAGCGCAGCTTTTTGTGTACTCATACGGGTGCGAAGGCTTGGGTTCAGGAAAACCAGCCCCAGGGTTTTGTTTTTACCCAGATGCTGGTGTGCATACGGGTTCTTTTTAAGCGCCAGGCCTTCGGCAACAAGTGCGTTGATGTCAGTTACGTCTTTAACAGAAGAAAATAGTCTCATGGTCTCAATATAGGATTGTTGTCATCTCGACTGAAAGTAGAGATCTATACATAAGTTTGAGTAAGCCGTGTATAGATTTCCCGCTCCGCCCGCAATGACAAATGACTTTATTAGTTTATTTCAATACAGTACTAAAAACCTCCAAAAATCTGTCAGCATGCGCTTTGGTTAAATTCAAAGCAGGCAATAACCTGATCACATTTGGTTTGGCTTCGCCGGTAAATATATGATGTTTAAATAACAAGTCTTTTTTGGCATTGGCATATTCGGCAGCTAAGTCTATACCGATCATCAATCCGCGACCCCTAACTTCGGTTACCTGTTTGAACTTTTTCAGTTCGTCAATCAGGTAACCGCCAACGTCGGCAGCGTTTTGCATCAGGTTTTCCTGCTCCATAACCTCTAACACAGCCAAAGCAGCTGCGCAAGCCAAATGATTACCCCCGAAAGTTGTACCCAGCATGCCATAAGCAGGCTGTATTTTTGGTGATATACTAATAGCACCTATAGGGAAACCATTACCCATACCCTTAGCCATAGTATAAATATCTGCATTAACACCCGCGAAGTCGTGCGAATAAAATTTACCGGTACGCCCGTAACCGCATTGTACTGCATCAGCAATAAATACAGTGTTATATTTATCGCAAAGCAATCTGATCTTTTTCAGAAAACTTTCGGGCGCTACCTGGATGCCACCTACGCCTTGTATACCTTCAATAATTACTGACGATATATCGTCATGCCCGGTAAAAGCCTGCTCCAGAGCAGCTTCATCGGCCCAGGGCAATCTAATTACATTATCCGATTCATTAACCGGCGCTACGATCTTCGGATTGTCTGTAACTGATACAGCCAGTGATGTACGACCGTGGAAAGCACCCGTAAAAGCAATTACTTTCTTTTTGCCGTTATAAAACGAGGCGAGTTTTAAAGCATTCTCGTCTGCTTCTGCACCAGAGTTAATCAGGAATAATTGATAATCTTCTTTACCTGACACATGCCCCAGTTTTTCGGCCAACTCCTTTTGAATAGGTATTTCGATAGAATTTGAATAGAAGCCTAATTTATGTAATTGATCTTCCAGTCTTTTTACATAGTGCGGGTGGGTGTGACCAATAGATATTACAGCATGCCCGCCATAAAGATCTAAATATTCCCGACCCTTATCGTCATAAACAAAACTGCCCTGGCCTTCTACTATGTTAATGTTGTTTATTGGATAAACATCGAATAATTTCATTTTTTTGTTATTAAATTAGATAATCAGTGACTTAAGTTTGACCTGGTGTGGCTGTCGGTTTAAAAACCGGTCGCCTTAAGTCGTAATCCTGCGCGCTCATCGAGGCCAAACAGCAGGTTCATGTTCTGAACTGCCTGACCGGAGGCGCCTTTTAACAAATTATCTAACATGCTGATAATAAATAATTTATTATCATATTTTTTAACCTGCAAAAATACTTTGTTGGTGTTAACCACCTGTTTTAAATCTATATTTCTGTCGGTAACGTGGGTAAACGGATCACCGGCATAAAAATCCTGATAAAGCTTTAAGGCTTCGGTTTCGGTCAAAACACTATCCAAATAAATAGAAGCAAAAATGCCGCGGGTAAAATCGCCGCGATAGGGTACAAAGCTGATAGGTTGCGCAAAAGCAGGCTGCAATTGTTTAAGCGACTCGCCGATCTCATTTAAATGCTGGTGGCCGAAAACCTTATAAACCGAAAGGTTATCATTTCGCCAGGTGAAGTGCGAAGTAGGCGACAGGCTTTGACCTGCGCCGGTTGAGCCGGTAGTAGCAGAAACATGAACTTCAGTAGTCAACTGACCAACAGATGCCAATGGCAACAATCCTAACTGAATGCAGGTAGCAAAACAACCGGGGTTAGCCACGTTTTGCGCAGATTTAATGGCCGCTCTGTTCAATTCAGGCAAACCGTATACAAAGTTTTTACTTTTTACTTTTGAATTTTTACTTAGACGGAAATCCTGACTTAAATCAATGATCTTAACGTTATCGGGTATCAGATTGGCTTCTAAAAACTTCCTGGCATCGCCATGACCAACGCAAAGAAAAAGTACATTAACATCTGTCGAAAGCTCACCGGTAAATTTTTGGTCGGTGTCGCCAAACAGATCAGTATGTACATCATATAAAAAATTACCCGCATTGCTATTGCTATGCACAAAAGCAATTTCAACATCGGGATGATTTACCAGTATCCTAAGCATTTCGCCGCCAGTATAACCTGCTCCACCAATAATGCCTGCTTTGATCTTTGCCATTTAATTCAAGCTTAATTTGTATAAATAAAATTCTTCGTCGGGCGGTTGTTTAACAAAACCCAAGCTTTTATAAAGGCTCTGCGCTGTGTAGTTATCAACCGCCGTTTCTAACTGTATGAATTGCGCACCGCCTGCTTTTGCAAACTCTGCTGCCTGTTTGATCAGTTTTGCGCCAATGCCTGTTTACGAAAACCGGCATCCACAAACAAATCGTTCAATATCCAATTCTTCACTGCTCTGACCGATGAATATTTTGGATATAGCTGTGTAAATCCTACAGGCTTATCGCCATTCATCGCCACATATATTACCGACTCGTTATTGTCAAGTCGTTCGCGAATAAATCGCTCGGCCAATGCCAGGTCTGGCTGCTTTTTATAAAACGCCCGGTACCGGTCAAACAGGCTTGCTGCCAATTGCCATTCATCGCGATTTATTCTCTTAATTTCCATCGGCTGTAACGTTTATTCTGTCATTTTTTGTTGAGGGATAAGAATAAACTAAAAACTCCAAATCGGTGTTTTGATGATTAGCGATCAAGTGCTTTTGCCTCGCATTGATCTGGATGGCCTGCTGCTCTCTTAGCTCAATAACTTCATCATCGACAGTAAACTTTGCACGCCCGTTTAAAATGTAAAAGAACTGTGATGCCTGCTCGTGGTAATGAAGCTTTTCAGTAGTATCAGGTGGCATCAGTTCTTGTTTTACAGATAAGGCATCGGTATCCACAAAGGTCCATCCGTGGCAATCATCGCCCCACATATAATGGTCTAAACATTCGCCCTTTGAAAATACCGTGTTCATTACTCGCCGCTGTTAACTTTATGGTAAATCATTACCTGATTACCGAATATTTTTGAGAAGCCTTTAACATCCTCGCCGCTCCAGGTATTGTTCATCTCGCCATAGCTGCCAAATTTGTTCGACATCAGATCATGATCTGACTCAATACCCACAACCTGAAATCTATAAGGCTGTAACTCCACAAATACTTTACCGCTTACTTTTTTCTGCGTATCAGTCAGGAACGCTTCCATATTACGCATAATAGGGTCGTGGAACTGGCCCTCATGCAGCCAGTTGCCATAGAACATAGACAACTGATCTTTCCAGGTAAGCTGCCATTTAGTTAGCGTGTGTTTCTCTAAAGTATGGTGTGCTTTTATAATGATCATTGGCGCAGCAGCCTCAAAACCTACGCGGCCTTTAATGCCAATGATGGTGTCGCCAACATGGATATCACGGCCAACGCCATACGGTTGGGCAATGGCTTGTAATTCTTGTATAACCTGGGTTGGATGATTGTAACGTTTTCCATCAAGTGCAACCAGTTCGCCTTTTTCAAAGGTCAGTTCGATGTTTCTTTTGTCTGTCGATGTAACCTGAGTAGGCCAGGCGTCTTCAGGTAAACCTAAGTTTGAAGTTAAAGTCTCTTTACCGCCAACTGAGGTTCCCCAGATACCTTTATTGATCGAGTATTTGGCTTTTTCAAAGTTCATTGCCACACCGTGCTTTTTCAAATATTCAATCTCTTCTTCGCGGCTTAATTTCAGATCGCGGATAGGGGTGATGATACCCACATTAGGAATCAGGATATTGAAGATCATATCAAACCTAACCTGATCGTTGCCCGCACCGGTGCTGCCATGAGCCACAAACTCCGCACCGATCTCTTTAGCATAGTTGGCAATGGCAGTAGCCTGGCTAACCCGCTCGGCACTTACAGACAATGGATAAGTGTTGTTTTTTAATACGTTGCCGTAAATCAGGTAGCGTACGCAGGTGTTGTAAAAATTCTCGGTTTCGTCAACCACGTGGTGCGAGGTAACGCCCATTTCGTAAGCACGTTTTTCAACGGTATTCAACTCTTCGGCGCTAAAACCGCCGGTGTTTACAATTACCGAATGTACTTCGTAACCCAGGTCGCGGGTTAAGTATATACAACAAAATGAGGTATCTAAACCTCCGCTATACGCTAAAACTACTTTTTTCTTTTCCATATGTGAGCTTAAAGCAGAAAGCTAAGACCGAAGCCTTTTACTCTCTTAGTTTTTTAATCAAGCCAATTAACATGGCTTTTACTTCATTAATGAGATTGTTGGTTTTGTAATATAATTCTTCATCTATATATAACAAATCTTTGCATAATAGACAGCAATATTCTAATTCATGAGTAGATCCTAAAGCGAGGCCTGAAAAATGACCAAAGCCTCCTTTGGTAAAACGTCTACAATCTTCAACGATATTCATAGGTATTGAATAACCTGCGCGTTTGTTCTGACTGGACATATCAAACTGTTCAACGTTTGGAAACTTAGGAAGTATATTAGAATACACCAACAAATTTAACTGATGTGCTTTCTGCCATACCTCTGATTTTTTAAAATCTCTCATTTGATCCAAGCTTTGTGCTTTAGTCGTTCAGCTTCTCGCCTTACTGCCCAAAACTTTTGATAGCGGCCTCAATACGCCTGAAAAGATTGGCTTTTTTGGTCATCTTTTCCAAATTTTCCTGTTTTTGCTTATCAGCGTCTATTGCCTTTTCGGCCGGATCAAACAACATGGCGGTGCACATACAATTTTTACGTTCTTTCATGGTCAGAATATCGTAATTAACACAGCTTTTACATCCTTTCCAGAAATCCTCGTCCTGTGTAAGCTCAGAATAAGTAACCGGCTCATAACCCAGTTCTGAGTTGATCTTCATCACTGCCAAACCGGTTGTCAAGCCGAATAGTTTGGCGTCAGGATATTTGGTTCTTGAAAGTTCAAATATTTTATGTTTGATAGCCTTTGCCAGACCAACCTTTCTAAATTCTGGCGATACGATCAGCCCCGAATTAGCCACAAAGTCGCCATGGCTCCAGGTTTCAATATAGCAGAAACCGGCCCATGTACCGTCTTTATGCAAGGCTATTACAGCTTTGCCTTCCAGCATTTTATTAGCTACGTATTCAGGCGAGCGTTGGGCAATGCCCGTGCCCCGCGCCTTTGCCGACTGGGCCATCTCATCAGTAATGATGGGTGCATAGTCTACATGCTGTGCAGTAGCAACCTGAATACCGAAATCTTGTATAGTCATTGTAAATAGAAAAAATTACCGTTCTAAATGGTATGAGCCTTAGTAATTAATGATTTTTTGATGAGGAAGTTTTAAAAAAACTTCGGTTGACGGGCAATAGGGTATACTGGCAGTTAAACCCGTGGCATATACAGCCTTCGTCGTGATGGGACAAATAAAACAGTTGAAACCAAAGCAGCAGCAACCGGAGCAGAAATTGCTCTCACAGTAGGCTTATTTAAGGTTTGCAGTATCATTTCGACAGAATCTTGCTTTATTTAAATTTGATGCAAAAGTTTGCATTAATTTTTATTTATGCAAGGAAAAAATTAATTAGTTTATAGGTTATTAGGGTGAGCAGTTGAATAGGGTATTAAATATGACTTTGAACTAACTATTTACTTAATCAACTATTCACTTAATCAACTGCTTAACCACAATATTATCAATGATCATATCTGCATGGATACGTGAGTTTTCGATGAACCAGAGATGGGTATCCAAGCCACCGCAAACTACGCCGGCAAGATACAGGCCAGGCAGGTTAGTCTCCATGGTTTCGGGATTGTATTCGGGGATGAATTTATCGTCAGACAGGAGCAGTCCCCATTTTTTTAACTGATCAAAGTTTGGTTTGTAACCGGTCATCGCCATAACAAAATCATTAGGAATGGTGATAATACCCTCCGGCGTTTCAATATCGACCTCATGCTCCCGGATAGCCACAAGGTTAGAGTTCAAACAGGCTTTAATACTACCTTCCTTAATGCGGTTGATAATATCCGGCCTCACCCAATACTTAACTCGATGACTGATCTCCTCGCCGCGGACAATTAAAGTAACGTCGGCGCCTTTTCGATAGGTTTCCAATGCTACATCAATAGCCGAGTTACTCGAGCCAACCACTGCAACTTTCTGCATCGCGAAAAAATGAGGATCCTTGTAATAATGTTTTACTTTAGGCAGGTCCTCGCCGGGGATGTCCAGGTTAACGGCAATATCATAAAAACCCGTGGATATTATAATATGTTTAGCCTGATACGTATTCTTTGTGGTCACGACAGTATATATATCATTTTCGCGTGTTACGGCCGTTACTTCTTCAAAAAGATGGATAGGTAAGTGATTTGAGGTTGCTACGCGGCGGTAATATTCCAAAGCTTCTGCGCGTGTTGGTTTGTTATTTATAGTAACAAATGGTATCCCGCCAATTTCCAGTTTCTCAGAGGTCGAGAAAAAGGTCATGGTTGCCGGGTAGTTATATAACGAATTTACCAGACAGCCTTTTTCAACAATTACAAAGCTAAGTCCAGCCTTTTGCGCCCTCAAGCCGCAAGCTATGCCAATTGGGCCACCGCCTATAATAAGTAGATCAAGCATTATAATTGAACTTTATGCAATTATAACCAGATTTACCATATTAAGTGTTGAAGTTTCAAGATTAGCTGCCCCAATACAAAATAATGAATTTAGAATGACTTACGTTGGAACTAGTCAGGCAAATAAAAATAACACGCCGTAGATGTATACGGTGTTAAAATTACAGAAAAAGTAATTAAAAATACAATGGCCCGTTACTGCTGCCAAACGGAAATTTATTGCACCGGCCATGGTTATAATAATTGCTTGATCTGTGGTCGCGATACATTTTGGGACTATTGTTTTTGTCGATATGCAATTCGGCGCTACTGGTTTCAGTCTTGTCAGATTGAAAAACCAAGGTGTTTTTTTTCTTCATAGTTACTTCCTCCCGAAATTTGGATAAAAGAATTGCTCTATTAAATTTAAGAAGAACTACGCTGATTTGCAAGAGTTTTTTTGCGAAAAAAAAGGCACAAAAAAAGGGTAAGCTACTTTTATCGCGCCGCTCAACTCTCTACCCTTGCTGCGTTCCCACCCTGGGGGAGTTCAAGAGGAGCTGGCCGTAAAAGACTTACCCACCGCAAATATAGAAAAATGTTACCGTCGCGGTTAAAAAATTGTTAAAAAACGATTGCAGATACTGTTTTATCCCCCAAAATACTGTGTAGTTGTGTTTTAGGTTGTTGTAAAATTAAATAATTATTGAAGCAACCTGGAAAGCTGTTACGCAGTATCAGCAATAAACGAATTGAACCCGCTGCTGCTATGCTGAAGCAAATCATCAAAGCCGAATATGAACTTGAAAAGCTATTGCCACAAAGCCGGTTACAGAGCCGGCCACCAACCGAATTACTTTCGGCTGCATTAAAATGGTCTGAGTTGGTTTGGCAGGGGGCCGAAAAACTCGGCACCATGCACCTTACACCAACGCAAATAGCCCATGGGCTTGCTCTGCGGCGGCGACCGGTTTTTATATGTGGGGTCCATCGCAGCGGGACTACGCTGGTTCAAAATTTATTAGATAATCATCCGCAGCTTTCGGTTTTACCTTCAGAGGGGACCTACTATACCAATCAACTACTTAAATTGAAGCAGCTGCCACCCAGCCAACGGGCCAAGTACCTGGGTACCGAGTGGCTGCGCCGGATGGTTAACCCGATCAATCAGCAGCCTTATTGGCTTTTAGGTCGTTCGGACGAGGGCGGATCGCGGTATGTTGATTTTGCCAGATATGTTTTGGCGTGGTGGGATATATTGCCGCATACCGAAAATACGCAATGGCCACATTTGGCTATAGTACTGGCTTATGCATCGTGCGCCAATAACTTAACGGCGCTGTCGTGGGTAGATAAAACACCCACCAACGAGCGCTTCTTACACCGTATCTGGGTTGAGTTTCCAGATGCTAAAATTGTGCATGTGGTACGCAACCCGGTTGCGACACTGACATCACGCAAAGTCATGGAGCCCGACATCCGTTTGCGTAATGCTTTGCGCCATTTAAGGCTATCTTATCGTGTGGCTACTGACAAAGCGACTACTAATGATCCGCGTTTTTTTCTGTTAAGATATGAATACCTTTGTGATACTCCGGACGTCATCTTGCCGCAATTGGCCGGTTTTTTAAATATCGACCTGTCACCAAGCCTGTATCAGCCTACCACCGGGGGGATGAACACCCACGCCAACAGCTCTTTTAAAACGGATGCGTCACACGGCGCGATCTTGAAAACCAACAGTCATTCGCAGCAAGAGGTGTTTACATCTGCCGATAAAAAGCTCATTGCAGCTTATGTCGGTAAGGAAGCTGCATTGCTGGGTTATCCCGTAGATAAAATTAACAGCTTTGATAAACTTTATGCACACCTCAGATATGCATTGTTCAATTAATCCCGATACGGTGCAATTGACTTTATCCGGTCCGATTTAAAATAGACTTGTTTGCTGACTGTTTGACGGTTTAATAAGCGACTGTTTAGTTGGCGCCAGGCCGTATTGCATTTTCCCGTCAAACGGCAATTCAGTATACGGTTGCCATTTGGCATAAGCGACGAATGATTCACGCTGAAGCACAGTTAGTGCGTTAACCGTAAATGACTCCTGCCAATCGGTAGATTTAAAATAGGGCCACAGTAATTCAAAATCAGTTACCGGGATGTTGCGGCAAATAGTGATATGGGGCACGCTGAATTCTTTGATCTTTAAGTGATGTTTTAGCATCTTAAACCAATGGCTCGTTTCGGGCGGGGTGACAATACGGGCGTAGATGGTACGGTAATCCTTGCCATGATTAAAATAATCAAATCCGTTAATAGTTAACGTAACCGGCGGTATAAGACACAAACGTTTTCTAAACTCACGAATGCCAGGCTCAGTTAAAAAGGTTTTCTGTCGTGGCATAATATTGATAGAGATATGTGCCGTAGAATACTCGCTCTCATAAGCGCCAATCACATCGGCGGTATAATGTTTATACTCGCGCACTATAGCTTTCACCCGCTCTGACGGAGAAAGCAACATAAAAAAATCCATATAACCCTTCATTGCCAAAAATTTAGTGGGAAACAATTTTACTAATATTTTTAGTAATCATGCAAATTTATTTTAAATTTGTGCTATGGAAACAAAGCGATGGATAGTCCATATTGACCTCGATTCGTTTTTCGTATCGGTTGAGCGCAAATTTGATCCCGGCCTTATTGGTAAGCCGGTTTTGATAGGTGGCTCGGCCGAGAGGGGGGTGGTAGCTTCATGCAGCTATGAGGCCCGCAAATTTGGCATCCATTCGGCTATGCCTATGAAGCAGGCCATGAAGTTATGTCCTAATGCTACCGTTATCCGCGGCAGCCATGGGCGTTATGGTGAGGCTTCACGCGAGGTTACCCAGATCATTCATGACAGCGTACCGCTTTATCAAAAAACATCTATAGATGAATTTTATATTGATCTGACCGGTATGGACCGCTTTCACGATTGCTATCAGATTGCCAGCGATCTTCGCCAGCGGGTTATGCGCGAAACGGGGTTGCCAATATCTTTTGGTATGGCGTCTTGCAAAACCGTCGCTAAAATGGCTACTAATGCTGCCAAACCCAACGGGCAGCTACTAATTGAGCATGGCAGAGAAAAAGAATTTATGGCGCCTATGTCCATCCGGAAAATACCCATGCTGGGCGAGAAGACCTGCCAGCGGCTTTACCAGTTCGGGATTGAAAAAATAGGAGACTTGCAGCGCGTCGATCTGAAGTTTCTGGAAACGGTATTCGGTAAGCATGGCCGTTACATCTGGGAGCGGGCAAATGGCATTGACGACAGTGAGATCGTTCCGCACAGCGACCGTAAATCGATATCAACAGAAAATACTTTTGAGTCTGATGTCGCCGACAAAAAAACACTGGAAACTACTTTGGTATCGATGACAGAAGAATTAGCTTATAAGCTTCGAAAGGAAAATAAGCTGGCATCATGCCTGGCCATCAAGATACGTTATTCAAATTTTGAAACGCATACAGTACAGGAGAAAATAGCGCTGACAGCAGCCGAGCATATCTTGATTCCGGGCATCAAAAACCTGCTTAAAAAGGCCTGGAATGGCCATAGGCCCATACGGTTGATAGGGGTTAAGCTTAGCAACATCACCCAGGGTAGTTACCAGATCAATTTGTTTGAAGATAACGAGGAACGTATTAAACTTTATCAGGCTATGGATAAGATCAACTTTAAATTTGGCGAGAAAACTGTTTGCCGGGCTGCGGGTATGGCTATAGGTACGCGTAGCTTTAATCCGTTTCTTAAAGGTTAGCAGCCGCACAGCCCACAGACTCATCTAAATCCTCCCCGGAAGGGGAGACTTTTAATTATATATTAAAGCATCCTACCGGGGAGGGTTTAGGTGGGGCTGAGAGGCCTCGCTGTGGCTGCTTAACTTTTCTTGATCTCCTCGATATGCCCGTTAAATGATATGGGCTGGCGATTGAGTGATGTTACCCGTAACGATGCATACCCGTCAGCATTTACCGACAAAACTAAATTACGTACGTCATTAGCGCCAGGCGGGTTTGATTGATTGGGCGTTAATGTAATTTCCCAATTATTTTTTTTGCTCACCACTTTATTGGTGAAATCAGCCGTAGTTAATTTAACACCGCCATCGCTGGCATCGCGCGGCGCAGCATAAGCGCGGCCAAAATAGGGTAGCCATATCTCTAATTTGTCGGGCGTTACAGTCACGTCATAATTGCTGGTAAGCGAGTGTGAGGGCATGCTGTTGGGTATTACATAATCGGCCACAAAAACATACTTACCCGAGCTGATGAGTTGCTTAACTTCGGCTGCCCTGGCTGCCTTTTTTTCGGCTTTGGTTAGTTTTTGCGCATAACCGAAATTAAAGGTCAGCGCGCAAATGCATAGCGTAAAAAATACTTTTAAGTTTTTCATGGCACAGATGATTTATAGGTTTAACAGGTTTATAACGAATGAGTTTCGCTATCTGATATAAATTTCGACATTAAAAACGGAAATTTTCATGACTTATAAGTAAGTATTATTATAGGGAAGATTGTCTTCAATCATCGCTCTTGACGGAAAATCTAATTTTTTGCGTTCTTCGCTACATAGAGAATGAGAAGTTTTTCTTAACCCTAACGCTAACAACAACGGATTGGCGTATCAGGATGTCATTTCTCGATGTAGGAGAAATCTTATACACGATTATAAGCCCTCGGATAGGTATGGGTTTCTTGCTATGCTTGAAATGATATAGTTCAATTAAAAGAAAAAGCCGCTGACAATTAAGTCAGCGGCTTTTCAATATTCCTAAAATTCCTCTCTTTTAGAGAGAGGCCGGGGAAAGGCGTTATATCAAATTCACGCTTCTGTTCACAAACTCGGTCAACTCGGCACCGGTCAATAAACCTTGCGAAAGCAGGGCCAGATCAAACGCCTGTTTAGCCAGTTGGGCTTGCACATCGGTGTTCTCGTCCTGTAAAATGCGGCTTATCAGTTTATGGTTGCCATTAACTACCACTTTATAGTTGTCAGGCATGCTGCCGTAAAAGCCCATACCGCCGCCCATGGCAGCCATATCTTTCATACGGCGCATAAACTCATCCATAGTTACGGTAACCGGTAATTCTTCAGGATGCAGACTTTCAATCTCTACCTTATAAGCTGGTTTGTTAATGGCTTTATCAAAGATCTCTTTCACCTTGTTGCTTTGTTCTTCGGTAAGTACCGTTTCGGGTGATTCGTCTTTTTTGATCAGTTTATCTGCGACATCGGCGTCAACACGTTTTAACTGTGTTTTTTCCAGCTTTTGTTCCAGGTGGCTGATGAAGTGACTGTCAATAGGCGAATCCATCAGCAACACATCATATCCCTTTTTATTGGCCGATTGGATAAACGCATCCTGTTTTGAAGGATCGTTAGTATACAGGTAAACCAACTGACCGTCTTTATCGGTCTGCGTGCCTTCAACTTTATCTTTGTACTCAGTCAGCGTAAAGTTTTCTTTAGCCGTGTTGGTCAGCAAGGCAAAGTCTTTGGCTTTATCGTAAAACTTATCCTCGCTGATGATGCCGTATTTTACAAACAGGCCAATGTCGGTCCACTTTTCTTCGTAAGCTTTACGGTCGTTTTTAAACAGTTCAGCCAGTTTGTCGCCCACTTTTTTGGTGATATAGCTGTTGATCTTTTTAACGTTACTGTCGGCCTGTAAAAAGCTGCGCGATACGTTCAACGGGATATCCGGTGAGTCGATAACACCATGCAGGAGCATCAAGAACTCCGGAACAATGTCTTTAACCTCATCAGTAATAAATACCTGGCGCGAGAATAATTTGATCTTATTGCGCTGTATCTCGAAATCCTTTTTCAGTTTAGGGAAATACAGTACACCGGTAAGATTGAACGGATAGTCTACATTCAAATGGATCCAGAACAGGGGGTCTTCGCTGAATGGATAAAGCTGTTTGTAAAAGTCAAGGTAATCCTCGTCCTTCAGTTCAGCCGGCGCTTTTGTCCAGATGGGGTTGGTATCGTTAATAATGTTATCAACTTCGACACTGGTATATTTTGGCTTGCCTTCTTCATCGACACCATCCTCAACAGATTCGGTTTTAGTGCCGAATTTAATAGGCACCGGCAAAAAGCGGCAGTATTTATCTAATATTTCCTGTAGGCGATATTTGCTTAAAAATTCTTTGCTTTCTTCGTTGATGTGCAAGGTAATTTCGGTCCCGCGCTCAGCCAGGCTGCCTTCTGTGATCTCAAATTCTGTACTGCCGTCGCAAACCCAATGTGCAGGCTCTGCACCTTCCTGGTATGACAAAGTTTCAATCTCTACTTTATCTGCCACCATAAAGGCAGAGTAGAAGCCCAAACCAAAGCGACCAATGATCTCATTAGCATCCTTGGCTTCTTTAAACTTCTCCATAAACTCGGTAGCGCCGGAGAATGCGATCTGGTTAATGTACTTTTTGATCTCTTCGGCAGTCATGCCGATACCGTTGTCAGAGATGGTAATGGTTTTCTTTTCTTCATCAAAAGCAATCTCAACGCGCACATCGCCCAGGTTACCATTGTATTGACCAAGCGCAGCCAGGCGTTTTATTTTTTGAGTTGCATCGACAGCGTTTGATACCAGCTCGCGCAAAAATATCTCGGTATCAGAGTACAGGAATTTCTTAATTATCGGAAAAATGTTTTCGGTGTGAATCGAAATGGTTCCTTTTTCTTGCATAATTTTATTTATTGACGTTTAGATTAATTTATAATGATAACCTGCAACATCAATGCGCGTTCCAAATGGAAACGGGTTGTCAAATTGTCAGTAGAGTAATAAGTTTGAATTTAAAGGCGCTTAAGCGAAATTTCTTATATTGACACAATGACAAGCCGCAGGCAACAAATAAAGCAATGGTTTAAAGAGGTGCTGGAGGATGATCTACAAGGTGTTTCTTACTTTATTTTTGGCTTTCAGGCTAAAAAGAACTTAGTCATTGGGATATCGTCGGGATATTGGCGATAAGGCTGCCTCTTTTACCAATTTTGTCAGGATAAGTAACGCCATTAAGACCGGCCGAATGCTTTAGAAAGTAGATTTGGTTGAATTTTATATCGTTGATTACAAATTAAGGCTTATTTTGAGCCACAAAAGTTACGTCTTTTGTGGCCGGATTTTTACTTAGCTTTTGTTTGATATACACTATTAAGTCGTAATTCGACGCATATTTCATAAACTCATAAGCAGGTCGGTTATCAATCATAAAACTTTCAAGTTGTTTTCCCGCATAGCCGGTATATTTAGTTACCAGTGCTTTAGTGAAGCGCATGTCAATCATGTCGTCCTGATAGTCTCTTATTAAGGTTTTTTGAAGTTTGCGTGCATTTTTTCCTGCCTTGCTGAAATGACTATACAAGGCATCGATATTTATAGCTATCCCGGCTATCGGAAGACCCGGAAGTATAACAAAAAAACCACGATCATCGCCGATGCGGTAAATTTGTCTGTAATCATCCTGATTTTTCAGCAGTTTATCTATTGGGCTAAGCTGGCGTTCGCTGATGGTTACTTCGTCCAATAGATTTGTTAACGGTTTAAGCTTAATTAATAACGGATTTTGATTATTATAAACAATGGTATCGGTTTTAAAATTAGAATAACTCGTTAAAATGGTATCCCCTTTTTTTAGTTTCATTATAAAATCGCCGGTGCCGCCGCTCATAGAAATGCGCCCCGAATTTAAATTTTCGATTACGGCCCCACTTACAGGACCAGCGTTATTGGTGACGGTTCCGTATTTGATTTGTCCGTAGGCAACCAGGTTTATTGTTGCCAACGTCAACACCATTAAACAACGGTGTAGGTATAAGGATCTGGGTAATGACCGTAGAGCGCTCATTTTGATACATTTAAGTATATCTAAAATAAGTAAATTAAAGGACAGTTTCAATTTATTTAACTATTCTTAACATTATTGTCTCTATTTATGAAAAAAGATATTCAAAAATGACGAACTATGTTGTTGAGGCTTACGAATTAATTTGAGCTGTAAAAGCCGCCAGCAAATCCTTCAATCCCTTAATCGTGTCTGTATCGGTAATAGTTCCATCCGCAGCAACTTTCGACCTGACAAACTGAATCAATAAATTGGTTTCGTCAGAAAGTTTAGCAGTTAGTGCGCCCAAAGTAAGCAGGAGCGAGGCATGCGCATATTCGCCACCCAAAGAAGCGGTGATCAGCGCAACCGGTTTATCAACCAGGGTGCTGCTTGATACCAGCCAGTCGAGCATGTTTTTCAAAGAGCCGGGAACACCGAAAGCATATTCAGGAGTGCAGATAATGATACCGTCGGCATTCAGCAATAGTTGACGCAGGGCGGCAATGGCAGCGGGCGGTGTTTCGGCGTCCAACCCGGGGTCAAACGCAGGTACGTCAGCCAGGTTATTGTAAATAGTATATTTGGTATCGGGCTCCATTAAAGTGCTCAGGTATTTTAATATAGCATGATTAGACGAACCTTGCCGTAAGCTGCCGGATATGGCTACAATATTTTTCATAAGATTACAAGCGCAAGTTATTACTAATTACAGAAAAATATATAGATAACTGTAAGCGAAAGGGGGCGCTGGACGGCTAGCAGTCTAAGAATGACAATGTCTTAGAATTGCTTTTTTCTTCTCGCAGAATTGCAAATTAGCTGTTCCACTCAGGTGTTTCACTTCGGCAGGTCAAAAAAGTAGATAAAGCATTTAATTTATTGATAATTAAATAATTAGATGTATTTACCTAAAGTATTACTACTGTTTCAAAGTGTTTCACTTATTTTTTATAAACATCTCATTTTTAGATATTTACACATGAAAAGTGTTTCAAGTGTTTCAAAGTGTTTCAGTATTTTGTGAAACAGTAACGCATGCCAAATCTAATGTCAATATAGTGACCAAAGGCTATTGGCAGGCATGGTTTTTAATTATATTTTTGTCCTTCATTTTAATTCGATGCCTGAAAATTTAGAACACGTTAAATGCCTGATCATTGGGTCGGGTCCTGCCGGATACACTGCGGCCATCTATGCCTCTCGTGCCGACCTGAAACCGGTTATGTATACCGGTATGCTTGCCGGCGGTCAGCTTACTCAAACTACTGATGTAGAGAATTTTCCCGGCTATCCTGAAGGGATTATGGGCCCCGAAATGATGGAAGACTTCCGCAGACAGGCTGAAAGACTGGGTACTGATATCCGTTTCGGCTATGTAAGTTCAGTTGACTTTTCGAGTTTGCCGCATAAAGTGGTGGTTGACGATATCAAGACTATCCTGGCCGATACCGTAATTATATCAACCGGTGCCTCTGCCAAATGGCTGGGCCTGGAGTCTGAGCAAAAATACAGCGGCTTTGGCGTTTCGGCCTGTGCGGTTTGCGATGGCTTTTTCTTTAAAGGACAAGACGTTGCCATAGTAGGTGCCGGCGATACCGCTGCAGAGGAAGCCACTTATTTGGCCAAGCTTTGTAATAAGGTTTACATGATTGTCCGCCGCGACGAGTTCCGGGCCTCGAAAGCAATGGTTCACCGTGTGCTTAACACCCCGAATATCGAGATCCTTTACAATACTGAAACCAAAGAAATTTTGGGCGATGGCCACAGTGTAAATGCCGTAAAGGTTATTAACAATAAAACAAACGAAGAGCGAAATCTGGATGTTACCGGCTTTTTCGTAGCGATAGGCCATCAACCTAATACCGAAATATTTAAGGGCTGGATAGATATGGACGAAACCGGCTATATTATCACTAAACCGGGCTCAACCCAAACCAATATCGAAGGCGTATTTTGCTGCGGCGATGCGCAGGATCATATTTACCGCCAGGCGGTAACTGCTGCCGGTACAGGCTGTATGGCCGCTATTGATGCCGAGCGCTATCTTGCTGCTAAAGAGCACGTAGTAACTGCTTAATACCTCATTATGCAAAAGATATAAAAGGTTGTCTATACAGGCAGCCTTTTTTTGTGGTATATTTTTTACAAGATACACTGCTATTTAATTTTAAAATCTTTTAACTTCACCATCTTTAAATTATTGACCAATTTATAATTATGTATAAAAGAATCATTCTGCTACTGGTTACTACTGTTGGCTTTGCTGCCGTTACACAGGCTCAAGACTTAAATCCAAACCTGGGGATCATTCCGGCTCCGGTATCTGTCAGAAAAACATCTGGTAGTTTTGTACTAAGTCAGGAAACCGCTTTTCTGGCGGATTCAGTAAACAATAAAGCAGTCGTTTTTTTTGCTGATTATCTGAAAAATACTGCCATGCTGCACATCCCTGTTAAACATAACAGCGGACAAACCGTGAATAACAGCATTGTGTTAACCAGCGCAGGTACCGACGGTCTTCCTGCAGAAGGTTACCGTTTGACGATTACCCCAACTAACGTTACTATAGCCGCCAAAGGCGCAGGTATGTTTTATGGCATACAAACTTTAATACAATTAATTCCAGCCAATAAAGGTGCGACTGCTAAATTACCTTGTGTGCAAATTGAAGATTACCCGCGCTTTGGATACCGTGGTTTGATGCTGGATGTTTGCCGTCATTTTTTTACGGCGGAGTTTGTAAAGAAATACATCGATCTGATGGCTGCTTACAAGTTCAATACCTTCCATTGGCATTTAACTGACGATCAGGGCTGGCGTATAGAAATTAAGAAATATCCAAAACTTACTCAGATAGGCAGCCATCGCCCGGCTACCCTTATAGGCAACTATCATGACCGCACTCCGCAGCAGTTTGACGACACTCCGGTAGACGGCTATTACACTCAGGATGAGATCCGCGACATTATTAAATATGCCGCCGACAGGTACATTACTATTGTGCCCGAAATTGAGATGCCGGGCCACGCTATGGCAGCACTGGCTTCGTATCCCGAACTGGGTTGTGAGCCGGGTTCGGGTTACCAGGTGCAAAGCACCTGGGGTGTTTTCAAAAACGTGTATTGCCCGTCAGAAAAAACATTTGCTTTCCTGGAAGATGTACTGACCGAAGTGATCGATCTTTTCCCAAGCAAATACATTCACATTGGTGGCGACGAAGCACCTAAAGATGCCTGGAAAGAATCGGAGTTTTGCCAAAAACTCATTAAAAAGTTAAAACTAAAAGATGAGCATGGCTTACAAAGCTATTTTATACAACGTATTGAGAAATTCGTAAACTCAAAAGGCCGCAGCATTATAGGCTGGGACGAGATACTGGAGGGCGGTTTGGCGCCAAATGCTACTGTAATGAGCTGGAGAGGCGAACAGGGGGGTATAGAAGCAGCCAGACAAAACCATAACGTTATTATGACCCCGGGCAGCGGCGGCATGTATCTGGATGCCTTACAAGGTAAATTGAGCACCGAACCTTTGAGCATTGGCGGCTATACTCCGCTTGATAAAACTTATCGTTATGATCCTACTCCGGAGGCTTTAACTCCCGATCAGAAGAAATACATTTTAGGCGTTCAGGGCAACTTGTGGACAGAGTACATTGCCACCGAAAATAAGGTAGAATATATGCTGTTACCGCGTATGTTTGCTGTATCTGAGGTTGCATGGACCCAGTTGGCCAACAAGGATTTTAAAGATTTTTCAGAAGTACGTTTGCCAAACCATTTGGCATGGTTAGATAAGAAGGGCTTTGACTATCGCGTGCCTACAGCTATCGGCGCCAAAGATTCGGTAGGCTTTGGCAGCACCCTCACTGTAAACCTCAAAACATCAGTAACGGGAGCGAAGGTGTATTATACCATTGATGGGTACACCCCGCGCGAAACGGATATAGAATACAACCTGCCAAAAACTTACAGCGTACCGACTGATCAATATCGCGAGCTGCAAACCATTGTAATCACCCCAACCGGTAAACGCAGTGTGGTTACCAAAACCGTAATTTATAATAAAGCACCTTTGCCACCGGTTCAGTTTTCAGGAACAACCCCCGGTTTACGTTATGAACTGATTCCGGGTGAGTACAATAGTACTAACGATTTCAAGATGTCTGCTGACGGCGCCGATTCACTGATAGCTAAAAGCTTTAATATCAATCAGTTTAGAAAAGGTGGCGGTTTTGCGATAATATATAATGGGTACGTTCGTATTGATAATGATGGCGTTTATGGTTTTGCGACTTCGTCTGATGACGGCTCGACTTTACTGATTGATAATCAGCTGGTGGTTGATAATGATGGCAGACATCCAATCAATGCTAAAAGCGGCGCTATTGCTTTACAAAAGGGGTATCATAAATTTACCCTGAAATATTTTAATATCGGGACAACGGGTAGCCTCAGAGCGTTTATCACTATCCCGGGTAAACCGACGGGCGAATTAGGCTCTGATCTGCTATTTAACTAAAAGTTGCTATGCGTTTAAGGTCTTATATTTTTATGCTGATAGGGTGCGCAGCTATGACGGGCTGCTCGCACAAAGAAAAAAAGCCCCTAGTTGACAATATGCCAAAAGCTCCGGTGGTAATGGACCCTTTCAGGTTTCATAAATTGATCGAAGTATCGCCGGGGAATTATTACGATGTTTTAAGTTGGGGGCGTGGTGGTGTGGATACCAGCTCGCTTTTGATCTTGCACTCAGACTCTATCACCAGAAAATATACTACCACTACAGGTGATATCAATGGACAGATAGTAGACGCGTATAATTCTGATATGGATATTGACGGTCATCCTGAAATTTTAATCCAGGCTAAACGTAAGGATACTATTAATTATACTACCATGTACGCTTACGAGTTTTACGAAAGCAAAGTGCAAAAACTGGATTTTCCAAAACTAAGCAGCTCGCAGCGTAAAGGTTATCGTGGCAATGATAATTTTTATATTTCTGAAGGAAAGCTGATACGTGAGTTTCCGATTTACAAAGGCAGCGGCCCGTCGGCGAAACCAACCGGGGCGCAACGTAAATTAGAGTACAGTCTGAGCAGCAATAGCTTTAATGTAAAACAGCTAAGTAAAGACTCAACATCGGTCAACGACAAAGCCGTTGTGCAGGAAACTAAGCCGGTAGAAAAGAAATCGACAAAAGCAAAAAAGACAGTAGCAAAAAAAACAACAAAAAAACATCATAAAGAGGTTTCCCATAAAAAGAAGAAGCACCATCACCGTTAAACCAGGCTCATCATTTCCTTAGCATTGTAAATGGCATATACGGCCGAGTCATTATTGAAATAGAACCAGCCTTGTTGGGTGTTAGGATTATTTTTCACCGTATCTATAACTTTTTGTAAAAACTCTTTCGAATAAGGCGAGCGATATAATTCAGGTACACCGTGAAAGCGATAATACACCGACGGCGCATTTTGAATCACCTCATCGGGCAAGCTAGGGTGACTCATTCCACAAAAAGCAATGTTGTGCTCGGCCAGTTTTTTGTAAACATCATCACGCCACCAGCTTACATGGCGCGGCTCCAATACATTGTTAAATGTGGGATTTAGGCTATTAATAATCTTATCCAGCTTCTCCTCGTTATAATGAACGTTCGGCGGCATCTGAAACAAAACCGGACCTAGCTTTTCTTGCAAGCCGTTATTGATAGTATCGTAAAAGCTGGTGATCAAATCAGTGACATCATTAAACTTTTTGTAGTGTGTAATAGCCCTTGGCGCTTTAACCGAAAACCTGAAATCGGCGGGGCTTTTGCCGTACCAGGTCTGTAAAAACGACAATTGAGGAAAACGGTAAAAAGTAACATTCAGTTCAAGTGTTTTGAAATGTTCGCAGTAGTAATCAAACCATTTGCGCTGCGGCAAACCCTCCGGGTAGAATTTGATCTTCCAGTGATTATAATGAAAACCTGAACATCCGATATACCATTCCATGCTGGAGTAACCCCCGTCGCCAAATTTTTGTTTGATGAATGAAAGATTGTTAACCCTAATTTTGCACATTTGTATAATCACCTATTGAGCCAATAATGCATTTTATATATCCTGCTTTCTTATTTGCATTAGTATCGCTGGTTATACCGGTATTGGTTCATTTGTTCAATTTCAGGCGCTATCAGAAAACTTATTTTAGTAATGTTCAGTTCTTAAAAGAGATACAGGAGCAGCAATCGTCTCGTCGCAACTTAAAAGAGCGACTTATCCTGGCTGCACGTTTACTGGTGTTAACTTTCCTGGTTTTGGCCTTTGCGCGACCCTATATCGCTAACCATACCAACACTAAAGCAGGTACACAAAGAGTGATCAGCATTTTTATAGATAACTCTTACTCTATGCAGGCCCTTAATCGGGAGGGCTCCTTACTTGACGAAGCTAAGCGACGTGCCAAAGAGATAGCCTCGGCTTATTCTATGAATGATAAGTTTCAGTTATTGACGCAGGATTTTGAAGGTAAGCACCAGCGATTATTAAGTCGCGATGAGTTCGATGATGCAGTTGATGTCGTACATATCAGTCCACGTAATCGTAGCCTGCAACAGGTTATTGATCGTCAGCAAAGCCTTTTGAGC
Source organism: Mucilaginibacter panaciglaebae (assembly GCF_039539265.1). Taxonomy (NCBI): domain Bacteria; kingdom Pseudomonadati; phylum Bacteroidota; class Sphingobacteriia; order Sphingobacteriales; family Sphingobacteriaceae; genus Mucilaginibacter; species Mucilaginibacter panaciglaebae. Next base: position 345,488 of record NZ_BAABCV010000003.1, on the reverse strand, counting down.
ATGCAGCCCGGTGCCAGCAGAACTATTGATATTATTTCAGATTTTCAGAAAAACATATCCAACGGCCGGCGTTTAAAAGTAGATACCGGGATACATGTAAGCCTGGTGCAGTTGAGCGCAAATACGCCGGCTAACGTAGCTGTCGATTCGGTTTGGCTGCTTAGTGCAATCCACCGCCCGGGTGAAACTGAAAAATTGGTGGTACGACTGCATAATTACGCCAATGAAAGCTCGACTAAAATTCCGCTTAAATTAGCCATCAATGGCGAACAAAAGGCTTTGGGTGGATTTACCATTAATGCCCACGCGATACAAAATGATACGCTGACGTTTTCGGGCCTTAAACCAGGTTGGCAGCGCGGCGAGATTACCTTGCAGGATAACCCGGTTACTTTTGATAACCAGTTTTATTTCAGCTTCAATGTAAAACAGCAAATGCCGGTACTGCTGATTGATGGCGGCACTGCTAACCCATATTTAAAAGCGCTGTTTAGTACCGACCAGTTTTTTACAGCTTCGCGTACTACCGATGGCAATGTTGATTATTCAGCACTGAGTAATTATCCTTTAGTTGTATTGAGCGACGTTAAGGCGCTCTCGGCCGGTTTAGCCCAGCAATTAAAAGTTTATGTGCGTAAGGGAGGCACACTGGCCGTATTCCCTGCTGTTGACGCGGATATAACTAATTACAAAGCGTTTTTACAGCAAATGGTTGCGGCTTATCCCGAAAAGTTGCTTACCGAAAATATAAAGGTATCCTCACTCAACCTACAAAATCCGGTGTTCAAAAATATTTTTGAGGATTTTCCGCAAAATCCCGATCTGCCGGTTATTAAAAAATACTATCAGCTGAGTTTGGCGCCTGGTATTAACGAAAACTTAATGCAGCTTCAGGGTGGTGGTGCATTTTGGGCCGGATATAACAGTGGCAAAGGAAAAGTTTATGTAGCCGCTGTGCCTTTAAATGAAGATTTCAGCAATCTGCCGCGCCATGCCCTGTTTGTACCGATTATGTTTAGGATAGCGTTATTAAGCGGACATGATCAGCCTTTATTTTATTTACTCGGCCATGATGAAACTATTGAGGCCCCGCCGGTTCAATCGTCCGACAAACAGTTGCTGAAACTGGTAAAAGGAAAGGAAAGTGTCATCCCTGATGTGAAACAACAAGAAGGGAGTACATTACTGTATGTATCTGATCAGTTACAGGAAACGGGTTTGTATGATTTAAAACGACAGGACAGCACCGTGTCTGTAATGGCTTTTAATGATAACAGGAGCGAGTCTGACCTACATTATTATACTCCGCCTGAACTGGATAAAATATTGGCCGATAGGGGCAATGTCATTGAACCAACCCGGGGGGCCGTAAAAGATATTATAAGCCAGGCAGATTTTGGTGTGCAATTATGGAAACTTTGTATAATTTTGGCATTGATTTTTCTGGCTGCTGAAATATTGCTTACCCGGTATGTAAACATCAAAACCACTGCCGATAAACAGGTTTCGCAACAACAAAAATCAACCTCAATCCACACATAAAGCAGCACAAATGAATTTGCTTATCAAATCCGCTACTATTGTTGACCCTAACTCGCTTTTTAATCAACAAGTTGCTGATATTTTTATAAAAGACGGAAAAATTGCAGAAGTTGCTAAAAACATCCAAGCCGACGCTGAGGTATTCGATGCAAAAGGCAAACAGGTATCGCCTGGTTTTTTTGACTTGAACTGCAATATCGGCGAATTGGGATTGGAGACTAAAGAAGATTTGAAAACCGGTACTGCTGCTGCGGCGGCGGGTGGCTTTACCGGCGTTGCATTGATGCCAAATACTCAACCGCCGGTACATTCAAAAGCCGAGGTTGAATATTTATTCAACCGTGCCAAGAACAATCTAGTAGATGTTTATCCGCTGGGCACTTTATCTCAAAAGCGCGAGGGTAAAGATCTGGCAGAAATGTACGATATGTATCAAAGCGGTGCTAAAGCCTTTACAGACGGTAACCGGCCTGTGCAGGATTCTGGTTTAATGGAACGGGCTCTGCTTTATACTAAAGGCTTTGAAGCTACAGTGTTTTCTTATCCTGAAGATGCGGCTATTGCAGGCAAGGCGAAAGTCAATGAAGGCGAAATGAGTACGCTGCTGGGTATGAAAGGTATCCCTTCATTAGCCGAGGAACTAATGATTGCCCGCGATCTTTACCTGGCTGAATATACTGATTCAAAGATCCATTTTACAACCATATCTACAGCGCGCTCGGTGAACTTGATTCGCGAAGCAAAAAAGAAAGGCCTCAAAGTTACCTGCGATGTGGCGGCACACCACCTGGTGCTGACAGATGAAGCTTTAGCAGGCTTCGACAGCCAATATAAAGTTAAACCGCCACTACGTACCCGTGCCGATGTTAATGCGTTGTTAAAAGGCTTAAAAGATGGCGTTATAGACGCTATTGTATCTCAGCATACACCGCACGAGATAGAATTTAAAGATGTCGAGTTTGAGGTAGCCGAGTTTGGTATAATTGGATTGCAAACAGCATTTTCACTGGCTTTACTTGCTGGTTTGGATATAGCCCTTATTGTTGAGAAACTAGCTGTCAATCCAAGAAATATCCTGGAAGTTGCGGTACCAACTATTGCAGCCGGGCAAAAAGCAAACCTTGTAGTGTTTGACAGTAATGCTGAATGGAATTTCAATAAAGAGAATAATCTATCAAAATCTGGCAACTCGCCTTACCTGGGGCAGAACCTTAAAGGCCGCATTTTATTAACTTGTAACAATAACAAAGTATATCAATCAAAATAAAAATGATCGATCCAAAAATAGACAGAGCACTGGGCGCAGCGCTGGAAGCTTTTTCAAAATACAGTGGTAATGACAGTTCGGAAATTACAGGTCAGTTCAAATCTGTATTTGATCTGGAAAATAACTTTTTAAGTAAAGTTGATGCCCTGGATAAGTTATTTGATAATCACCCTAAGTTTGACGTTTTACGTGAGGTGTTTTTTGATTTGCTGATGATCAATTTCTTTAGCGCTGATGTTAAAAAACTGGAAGAAGATTATCTGGACAGCCCTGAATGGGAAGATATCGAGGAACAAACGCTGGAAAGAGGTACAGAGCTTTTAAACCTGCTGCTTTATCTTAACGAGTGCGAAGACGAAGACATTGAACCCGAACTCGAAGATTATTTGAAGGAGTTTTTGCTGGTTGATGAGGACGAATTTCAGGACGAATACCGTATTTATGAGCCGGTAATTGCTCACCAGATATTGATGGAAAGCCCTGTTGATGAAATCGCGAACGTTGCCGGTAAGCTTTCTCAAGATTCAGAATTGAAAGAGCTGTTTTACCCGCTGATGTGCTTTTTCCAGAACCCGCAACCCACTACAGACGAAAAGAACCAAATTGCAGCCAAAGCCGTAAACAAGGATTTTGACATGGCTGTATTTAGCATACTTGAATCATTTGTTTAACCTAATTATTTGTCACCATGGACAATAACGTAAGAAAAGCCACCATAGGGAAACTTGGTGTAAGATATGGCCTTTTAATAGGTGTCATTTCAATCGTATTATCAGTAGTATTCAGAATTATTGATCCGCTGATGATGTTTACCAATTTATGGATACAATTGCTCAATGGTATTATCGGCATAGCATTGATTGTGATTTTGGGCATCGAGATAAGAAAAGCAATAGGAGGTTACTGGAGTTTCGGCGAAGCGTTCAGAGGATTGATGACGATGTCTGTATTTATTTTAATCCTGACCATTTTTTACGGCTTCGTTCTGTTTAAATTTGTTGATCCTGATATGCCAACCAAAATTAATGACGTCTCTGAAACGGTGATGTCTCAGCGACTGGCAAAAATGGGTATGGATCAGGAAAAGATCGATCAGACTACTAAAATGTTTGAGAACGGAGAATTTAAAGCCAAGTTGTTGCCTACTCTAAAAAATGAAGCTACTGCATTCTGCTTCGGCTTACTGTTTTATGTTATATTAAATCTGATTGTAGCTGCCTGCATAAAAAAACAAAGACCAATTACTGTTGAAGATGCTATTGACCCCACAGTTTAGCGAATAATTAATACGATCATAAACAAAGAAGCCGTCCGGACAATCCGGACGGCTTCTTTGTTTGGTTTTAATTTATTATTTGATTGGTCAGTTATCGATTACGGTTTGCTTTTCAATACTATTTTGATAATATCATTACCAAATACAAATACCATTAATGATATTATTAGGACAAATCCAACTATTTGTGAGCGTTCTAAAAATTTATCGCTAAGTGGTTTGCCTTTGATCATTTCAATAATCAGAAACACTGCATGCCCACCGTCGAGTGCAGGGATAGGCAATAAGTTTGTAAATGCCAGAGCTATTGACAGCAGGCCAACCATAGTCCAAAAACGTACCCATATTATTTCTTTGCCAAACTGAGTAGCAATAGCAACAGGCCCGCCAATTATTTTACCAAATTTAGCATCGCCTTTAAACACTTTGCCTATGGCTTTGGCGTTGGTTGCGAAAGTTTCCCAAGCTTTTTCTGCACCAACCGGTAGTGAACCGAAAAAGCCATAATGTATCGTTTTCTCTTCTGGCAGATCAAAGTGCGCAGCAACGCCAAAGCCACCGTCTTTCATGCCCAGTGTGCCATCTTTATTTACATTGACGGTTAGGGTTTTAAACGCATTGCCACGTTTAATTTCCAGTAATACAGGCTTGTTAATGTTCTTTTTCAACTCGGCCTGTAACTGATCGAAAAATTGAATTTTAATGCCGTTTACAGCTGTCACGCTATCGCCTTTCACTATTCCGGCTATTTGCGCGTTGCTGCCTTTTACTACCGAATCAATCGAGAACCTGGCACGTGGGAGCGGGCTGATAAATTGGCCAGGGCTGTTATCAGACAGGTCATTGATGATATTAGAAGGTACGGTAATGGCAAAGTCCTTGCCATTGCGTTGTACAGTTAATACGGTATGGTCAAGTAATACTTTAGCGCCCATCAGGTCCTCAAAACGGTCAACTGGTTGACCGTTTATCGCAATGATCTTGTCGCCTGCCTGCAAGCCAATTTTTTTACCAACAGCACCCGGTACAATGCCATATTTAACGGTTGAGTTAGCTATATAGCTATCCCCTAAACGCGCAGTAAGCATCCAAAAAATAAAAATAGCCAGAACTATATTCACAAAAACACCACCAAGCATTACAATTAAACGCTGCCAGGCAGGTTTTGAGCGGAATTCCCAAGGTTGCGGCTCGCCTTGCATTTGCTCCGTGTCCATTGACTCATCTATCATACCGGCAATTTTTACATAGCCACCCAAGGGCAGCCATCCTATGCCGTACTCAACATCTTTATAGGTGAATTTAAACAGGCTAAATCCCCAGGCATCAAAAAACAGGTAAAACTTATCTACTTTAATACCAAAAGCCCTCGCAGCTAAAAAGTGGCCCAGTTCATGCAAAATCACTAAAATCGAAATTCCCAGTATAAACTGGCCAATCATTATTACTATACTCATTCTTTATATTACGTTGTATGCCTTTTGCGGCATTTGTTTTATTAAATTTTGCGCAAATATGCGTGTTTCTTTATCAGTATTCAAATAATCGTCAAGCGTAGGCTGGGTATGAAAATCAATGTGACGCATACAGCTTTCAATAATTTCACTCATCGCCAAAAAGCTTAAACTATTAGCCAAAAATCCGGCAACCGCAATCTCATTAGCTGCATTCACAATGCATGGCATATTCCCGCCTCTGTTCAAAGCTTCAAACGCAAAACCTAAATTACGAAACGTCATCAGGTCTGGTTTTTCAAATGTCAGTTCAGGATAATCTATGAAATCAAAACGTTTAAAGTTGGTTTTTAAACGGGTTGGATAGGTCAGAGCATATTGTATCGGCAGCTTCATGTCGGGCAAACCCATTTGCGCTTTGATTGATCCGTCCTCAAACTGCACCAATGAATGAACAATAGACTGCGGATGCACAATCACCTGGATCTGGTCGGCAGATAAATCAAATAGCCATTTAGCCTCAATAACCTCTAAACCCTTGTTCATCAGCGTAGCCGAATCAATAGTGATCTTTGCGCCCATAATCCAGTTAGGGTGCTTCAGTGCATGTTCGCGTGTAACATTAGCCAATTGAGCCACGGTTTTACCGCGAAAGGGGCCACCTGATGCGGTCAGGATGATCTTCTCGATTGAACTGTAATCTTCGCCTATCAAACATTGATAAATAGCTGAATGTTCAGAGTCAACCGGTAGTATTTTGACATTGTGCTGTTTGGCCAGGTTGGTGATTAACCCGCCGGCTACAACCAGCGTTTCTTTGTTTGCTAACGCGATGGTTTTACCCGCCTTAATGGCCGATATAGTGGGTTCCAGCCCTGCGAAACCAACCATAGCCGTTAATACAATATCAATCTGCGGATCAGTAACGATATCAATAATAGCTTTAATACCCGATAAAACTTTAGTGGCGGTGCCGGCTAAAGCCTTTTTAACTTGGGTGTATTTGTCTTCATTGCAAATAACAGCATAGGCCGGTTTAAATTTTAACGATTGCTGTATCAACAGATCAGCATTGCTATGTGCTGTCAAAACGTAAGCATTAAAGAGCGAAGGGTTTTCGACAATCACTTCTAAAGCCTGTGTACCGATACTTCCTGTAGAGCCAAGAATGGCTATATTTTTCAAACTATTATTATTCAAATCGGCCCCCTCTGATCTCCCCCGCAGGGAAGATTTTTGTTAATCTTAATATATTTCTAAATGCCTGCTGAAGCTCTCCCTTCCGGGGAGGGTTTGGTAGGGGCTATACATCCTTTCAATCCGTCTGCAATCTTCCTGTCGTTAGACAAGCGCGGAACCTTATTTTGACCGCCCAGCTTACCCTGCAATTTCATATAGTTTATAAACGCATCTTTTTTTAAGCTTTGAATAATCAAAGGTTGCAAAATGTTACCGTCAATAAGGTCAAAATAATAAATATTTTTTGATTGTAAAGCTTTGTCAACTTTTAATGCAAAAGCTTTCAGATCTTTCGGCTCAGAGCCAAACTCGATAAACCATTCATGGTAAGGCAGTTTGCCTTGAGCCGGGTTTACCTGCGGTGCGACGGTAAATTCTACAATATCAACATTTTCCTCATTCGCCACGCTCATCAACGCATATTCAACCTCTTCGCCAATAACATGTTCTCCAAACGCAGAAATGTAATGTTTAATACGTCCGGTCACTAATATTTTGTATGGATCTTTAGATATAAACTTAACGGTATCGCCAATACTATATCCCCAAAGACCGGCGTTGGTATTTAAAATCAGCGCATAATTTTTATCCAGCTCCACATCCGCCAAACTGATACGTGTCGGATTTTTATTAAAATATTCATCAGTGGGTATAAACTCATAAAATATACCAGAGTTGACCAATAGCAGTAAGCCTTTTTCTCTTTGCGAATCCTGGAAAGCAATAAATCCTTCGGACGCCGGGTAGGTTTCAATAGTATCTATCGCAAATCCAATACTGTCCTCAATACGTGAGCGATAAGGTTCGTAATTAACGCCGCCATATACAAACAACTTGAAGTTTGGAAAAATGTCCCTAACCTTTTTACCGCCTGACATAGCCGACAATCTGTCAAAATACATCTGGCACCAGGGCGGTATGCCCGATATAAGGCGCATATCTTCGTCAACCGTTTCGTGAACTATGGCATCAACCTTTTCCTCCCAATCTTCGATACAGTTTACCTGATAGCTTGGCAGCCTGTTCTTTTGCAGATAGGGCGGTACATGGTGAGCGACAATACCCGACAGGCGACCGGTTGGTATACCCGCCTTTTCAGAAAGCTCAGGGCTGCCCTGCAGAAAGATCATTTTACCATCGACAAAATCAGACTTACCGGTTTCATGAATGTAAGCCAGCAAAGCGTTGCGTGCAGCCTTGATGTGTTCGGGCATACTTTCTTTACTGATGGGAATATATTTTACGCCCGATGTGGTGCCGGAGGTTTTAGTAAGATAAGTGGGCTTGCCTGGCCAAAGTACATTTTCTTCGCCATTGGTCACACGCGTAATGTAAGGGCTAAGCTCCTCATAGTCGCGGATTGGGACGTGTTTTTTAAAATCCTCGTAGATTTTGATCTGATTGAAATGGTGATCATGACCAAATGAGGTGTTTGTAGCCTGATTGATCAGATTCTTAAAAGTTTTTTGCTGTAATAACACTGCATCTTTGCGGATGCGATTAAGATCATGATTAACCCACGCCGCAAATACCTTACTTAATATGGCTTTTAAACCCATCACTAATTGGTTTCGGCAATGTCGTCATCAACGTCCTGGTGGCTGTAAACCAGTTTACGATAGGTTACCGCCAGTATGATATTAACAAATGGATAGGTAAAGATGATAGCTACGGAAATAACCGGATAATAACGCGACAGGGTAGCTGGTAAAGCTATCAATACCAAAATGATGATTAACATAGTGAGTACTTTGAAAAAGTAACCACGGGTTAAATCAAAGCTTTGTCTGATGGATTCAAAAGCACCTGATTGATCATCCACAACAAACGTTATAAAAAACATGATGCGCAAGGCTATGTAAAGCGCGAATATTGCCGCAATATCTTCAAGCAGCGTTTGTAGATTTGGATAAGCATCAAACCACTCCATACCAAAATGGAACGTAGTAACAATAAATGCTATAAAGAAAACTACGACCAGGTAACTCACTATACTTTTAAAGGCAGGTAAAACCTGATTAAATTCAAATTCATAATACTCGCTGTCAATCACCGTAAATATGAGCTTATATAAACCAAGCGTGGTATATGCCTGTACAAATATCATAGTAAACGATATAGCCATTGTACCCGCAAAGGCTTCGGCCGATATAACGTACTCGGTTATTAAACCTAAAACAGAAAGTAGCAGGAATGATATAAATGAGTAGACAATTATAGTTACAAAATTTTTCTTAAAGATTACCCATGCAGCTTTGGTGGTTTCTGCAACGGAAAAAGGATGATACATATTAGTTTACCACTGTTTTAATATTAGCCTTCGCCAAATATCCTGCATAAAACCGAGCCCGTAGGCGGTAAGCTGAATAAATGACGCTACTACGCTCAAAAATGCAATTTTTACCGACTTGTTTTTAACAAGCGAATGAAAAAATATCAACAAAATAATAAGTGCGGCAATGATATTACATAAAACAGCAATTAACCAGCCAAAAATGTTTGCTACGAGTGCGAAAATAACACAAAGTGTAAAGATTGCAGGAAAGAAATGCACGAGTTTTAACTCGTTTGGAAAGAACTTATAAACATTGATACGCGCCCTGCCAAAAAAATGCAGCTGCTTGTAAAACTGCAAGAAGTTGGTACGGCGCTTATGGTATACTTTGGCTCGAGGTATTAAGCCAATTTTAAAGCCCATGTTATGAATGCGGATGCTATATTCAATATCCTCGCCAGAACGGGTGATGATAAAGCCGCCTGCTTTCTCCCATACCTGACGTGAAATACCCATATTAAAACTGCGGGGATGAAACTGCCCCAAGCGTTTTTTATTACCACGAATGCCGCCCGTTGTAAACGGAGAAGTCATGGCGTAGCTGATAGCTTTTTGAGTAGGGGTAAAGGATTCATGCGCTGCATCAGGGCCACCATACGCATCCAGCCAGTTTTCGTTTAATGAATTGTTTACTATTTCCAGATAATCCTCCGGTATGAGGCAATCAGAATCGAAAATAATAAAGTAGTCGCCTTTAGCACGTTCGAAAGCGTAGTTGCGGGCAAAACCCTGGCCGGCATTCTCTTTTACAAAGTATCTGACGTTTAGCTGAGCTTCAAAACTCTTTACAATATTTGCAGCATCATCCTTTGATCCATCTTCGATTACCAGTACCTCGAAGTTTTTATAAGTCTGCAAGGTTAATGTCTCCAACAGTTCTTTAATTTCCTGCGGGCGATTGTATAATGGTATTATAATGGAGAAAAACATGTTTGTTTGATGTGCAGATATGCCGATAGGTAAATGTGCAGATTAGTTTACTGGTTGATTTAATTTATTCGGTGTGCAAATATGCAAGGTGAACCTAAATGTTGATCAGGAAATTTATCAACAACGCACTCATCTGCACATCCGCATATCCACGCTTTGCATATCTAAATACTGTCTTCTATCTGGTATTTATTACGCTCGGGCGCAGCACGGGCCACTAATTCGGCCACAAAGCCGGTCAGAAACATTTGCGAACCGATGACAATTGCCACCAACGCAAAATAGAAAAGAGGTTGGGCGGTTACCTCGCGCGAATATTTGATGTGGTTAGCTATATCGTACAATTTTTCGCCAACCATCCATAAAGCACAAATAGTGCCGGCCAGGAAACTCAAAGCACCCAGTGACCCAAAAAAGTGCATTGGGCGTTTACCAAATTTGCCTACAAAAAAGATGGACATCAAATCAAGCAAACCATTAATAAAGCGGCTCATGCCGAATTTAGTAACACCATATTTGCGTGCACGATGTTCAACAATTTGCTCGCCTATTTTAGTGAAGCCGGCCCATTTAGCTATAACCGGTATATAGCGGTGCATTTCGCCGTAAACCTCTATATTTTTTATTACGGCTTTTCGGTATGACTTTAAGCCACAATTAAAGTCATGCAGATTGTCAATGCCCGACATTTTACGTGTGGCCCAGTTAAATACTTTGGTAGGGATGGTTTTGCTCAACGGGTCATAGCGTTTAGCCTTCCACCCCGATATAAGGTCGTAACCATCTTCAACAATACGACGGTATAACTGCGGTATCTCATCCGGGCTGTCCTGTAAATCGGCATCCATAGTGATAATTACGTTGCCCTGGGCTGCGTCAAAACCCACATTCAGCGCTGCCGATTTGCCATAATTGCGGCGAAACTTGATGCCCTTTATAAAAGGATTGTCCAGGCGAAGTTTATTAATTATTTGCCATGAACCATCAGTACTGCCGTCGTCAATTAAAATGATCTCATACAGGAAACCGTTTTCGGCCATTACACGGCTTATCCATGAGGTAAGCTCTGGTAATGATTCAACTTCGTTATATAAAGGTATTACTACTGATATGTCCATTTATTGGTAATAGGGTTGGGGCCAAGCCATTTTAAACCCATGCAAAAATATAAAAATTGAGGAATGATTTTTATATGTGCAGAATTCAATTATCTAACAATGGTTTTTCACGTTGCGATTCATGCAGCAGGTCGTTAAAGTCAAACCGGGCTACCCAGCTTTTTTCTGTCCTATTATAGTAGATAAACGCTTCAACAGCTAGGTCATCTCGTTTTTTATCATCATAATCAACATCCCAGAGGATGGCATGTATACCGTACTGTAGTCTGATTTTGGTTTTATTATGTCTGTAGACGTCTTTATGGGTTTTTAACTTGATGCCGCCGCTGTATCTGTTGTTAAAATCAACCTGCAATAAAGCCAGACGTTGATTTGTAGCGTGGTGATTCTTAGTAACAAGGTAATTAATCAGACTGCCAACCAGCATTGTGGCCATACTGGCGAGCCATAACCAATAGCCCGTTTGATAGCCGGTAATATAAGAGGTGATATTGGGTTTGACGTCTGATATCTCTGTAGCCAGTAAAAATGAAGTTGCCAATATCGTTCCGACCAAACTAAAAATCACGGCTCTTTTAGGTTTATTGTTGATTTGCGACCACGCAGCCCATAAAGCGGGATTGGCATACCAGGTTAACCCGGCCAGGCTCATGATACCACCAATGGCACCCATCGCCACTAAAGAAACGCCAGACCAATGGTTGCCGCATGCTCCCGATATGCAATACCCTTGCTGGGTCAACGAAACAAGGTATAAACTTAGGCTGATAACCAAAGTTATTTTAGATAGCGTTACATAAGATTGGCCTTGCATGCTACACAAAATAAATATTTACCTTTATATTATGCAATGTAAATCAGGTTTAAAATATTTTTTAGCAGGTGCTATAGCTTGCGGTATGTTGGTTAGTTCAGCCTATATCGCTCAAGACAATAAAGTAGTACAGATAGATATCACCAGATCGTTAAATGTTCGCCCCGTGACCGTATTAGCCGATGGTACACTAGTTCATTGGACAAAAGGTGTCGATCGTGAAAATGGTTATATGACTACCGCCGCCGCTAAAGTCAACGGAGATCAAAACTCTAATGCTCTACCTGATAATCCCGTGATACCGGCTACAGGCAAGCACCCGGCAATTCAATTGTACTACAATAATAAATATGCTTCGGGCAATCAAGCTATGTTATTAGCCGATAGTGATACATTTACGCTCAAGATACCGAAAAGCAAATACGCAGACTTTTTTATTTGCCTGACCAGCGCTTACGGAAAATCAAAGTTGGAGTATGACCTGGTTTACAGCGACGGAACGGATACGAAAAATATCACCGTACCTGACTGGGCGAATGATGTAGCAGATAACGACCCTGACTTTAGTTATGTAGTTCATGATTTACCTAAGTGGAGCAACACAGGCAAACAGACTGAACCGAACCATCATAATATACACGCACTTAATATCCATCCAGACCGCAAACGTACGCTTACCGCGGTTCAATTAAAAAATAATTCAAAAACCTACCTTTTGCTTTGGGCAGCTACAGGGGTGCAGATTTAACATAAATTAACGCTTTTGTTAATGTGTGTTAAAGTTTTATAAATCAGTTAAATAAGATATAGTTTTGATTTGCATTCAAGACAAACCCATCACAATTTGGCAGCGAGTTTGCCGGTATGGATAAGTGAGGTTGCCGGCAAACTGATTGCGCGACAAGTAACGGGTTATTGCTAATCAAACTGCTTTTGCAGTCGCGTAAGGCGATCAATGATGAGGCTTAGCTTTTCTTGCTCATTCTTTACAAATTGCCCTCTGATGTAAAAAGTCGAGAATAAAATAAAGGCTACATACACGCTGTAAGCAATAGCTTTAAACATACTGGAAGTGTTTTGAAGTACTTCCTGAAAATACAGAAACAGTCCGGTGCTCATTAATAACACATAGATATAATAAAGCTGCCCATATAGCTTTGAACGATTTCTTTGATATTCTTTCAGGTCTTGAAGGTAGGCGGCAGGATTAATGGTGATATCTTGTTTGCTGATAATGCGGTAATCTCTTAACATCACCAGTAACGACAATAAAACAGTTACCAGTAAAATGGCAATGCCCAGATAAGTAGTTATAGATTGAAATGCTAAAAATAACATTACCATAAACAACCCGCCAAGTGTTATGATCATGATAGTAATATTCCAAAACAGTTTTCTGCTCAGCCCGTTAATTCCCTTCTTTACCTGTTTCAGCACATCATCTACTGAAAGCTGATCTTTTTTTGGCTGTTCCTGCCAAACCGACATTAAATGATCAAAGTCTTTCATGCTGATTATATAATTCTGTTAATTTTTGTTTGATGCGGTGTATCTTAACCCGTAAATTACCTTCAGATATACCAGATATCTCTGCTATCTCAGAATATGGCAGCTCATCAAGCACCATGGTTATAATAATTCTTTCAGACTCTTCTAACTTGGCAATACACTTATATAACAATGCTACCTGTTCATTTTTCTCAGAAACTTCCTCCATTTTGGTTTCTGCAATTTGGGGGGTAAGCTCATCTTTAGCCTGGCGCTTTTCTGACCTAAGATATGTTAAACATGTATTTACCGCAATGCGATAGATCCAGGTAGAAATCATTGCCTGATTTCTGAACTTATCGAGGTTTTGCCAAACCTTTAAAAATGTTTCTTGTAACAGGTCGTTTGCAGCATCGTCATCGCCTGTATAGCCATAGCACAAATGAAATATCTTTTTTGAATTTGCTTCAAAAATTTGTTTAAAGACAATTTCCTTGTGAGCCACAGTAATAGTAGGTAAGTTTTTGTGATAAGACGCAAAGATAAACGGATTGTTACAACAAGTAACCACTCTTGTTAAACCAGCTTAACTTTTTTTCAGCGTCGTCAAGCATTGCATTGTATTCGTTGGTAAAATCAAGTTGCAGGTCCTCATGTAGCTTACCTATTGATGTCCGTATCTTTTCAACCTGGCGTATCAGTATCAAACGCAAAGGTTTGTAGGAGGTGCGCCTGTCGGCATACTGAATATAGTTGGTGCAGAAATTTGACAGTAAGTTGATCTCAGCCTCTTTTGAAGCCATAAACTTAGTGTACTTGCTAATCAGCCTTAATATTTTACGCAAATATTTGGCTGCTTCATAACTTCGTACAGGCAACTGGCTAAACATAAATCCAGCTTCGGCCTTTACCTTCTCAACAAAATCAGCCTGATTGTCCGACTCGAACAACAGATAAGCCAACAGTTCCTTATTTTCTTTTTTATGGCGCGCCAGTCTGAGGCATAACTCTGCTATTTGTAAGCCCGACAGATGCTGCAATTCCTTTTTAATGTCCTGTAAGCCGTAGGTGGCTGTGCTCATGTTTATGATTTATATTTTCAGCAAAATAGTAAATAGTTGTAGCTTCGCACCGTTATATCAGTAAATGAGAAAAAACAAGCTTACGTTTTTTATTTTTGTCGCACTTATTATAGGCGTTATTGTAGGCTACGTTTATAATGTAACAGTTGTTGCACCTTACAACAACAAGATCAATGCGGCTGAAACGGCCATTAAGACCTTTGATAATAAACTGGTCGAACTAAAAGATACCACCGCCGCTTTATATAAAAACCTTAAAAGTCAGCGCGCTGAACAGGCCAAGATCCGTAAAGCCAATGATGTTATTCGCGAAGGCAAAGTAGAATATTTTACCATTTTAAGCGATATTTTTCTGCGGTTGATTAAAATGATTGTCGGCCCGCTGGTATTTACTACGCTGGTTGTTGGTGTAGCTAAGGTAGGCGATATCAAAGCAGTTGGGCGCATAGGCGGCAAGACGCTATTGTGGTTTTTAAGCGCTACTATTGTTTCGCTGCTGTTAGGAATGGTGCTGGTCAATCTTTTTCAACCCGGTCATGAAATGCACCTGATGCTGCCCGATAGCCATTTAGGTACTGATATCCAAAAGAGCGCGCTATCATTGAAAGATTTTATCAGCCATGTATTCCCGAAAAGCTTTTTCGAATCTATGGCTAACAACGAGATATTGCAGATAGTTGTATTTGCGCTGTTCTTTGGTGTTGCAACCGCTTCTATAGGCGAGAAGGGCGAAATTGTTGTTAAAGCATTCGATGCCATCGCACATGTCATCCTTAAAATAACCGGGTATGTGATGATGCTGGCGCCTTTGGCCGTGTTTGGTGCTATTACTGCTATTGTAGCTAAACAAGGGGTAGGTATCCTATCTACCTATACTGTATTTATCGGTGAGTTTTATTTTTCATTGATCATACTTTGGCTGGTAATTGTTGCGGCGGGTTTTTTTGTATTGAAAAGCCGTGTATTTACTTTAGTCAATAACATTAAAGACGCTATGTTGGTGGCCTTTGGCACCTCAACCAGCGAAGCTGCTTACCCACGCGTGCTCATTGAAATGGAGCGCTTCGGCTGTAGCAATAAAATTGTAAGCTTTGTGCTTCCGCTCGGCTATTCATTTAACCTGGACGGCTCTATGATGTATATGACATTTGCTTCTTTATTTTTGGCGCAGTCATACAGCATTCATTTATCAATTGCTCACCAGTTAACCATGTTGCTCACGCTGATGCTTACCAGTAAAGGCATTGCCGGTGTGCCAAGAGCGTCGTTAGTTGTAATTGCCGGAACAATAGCTATGTTCAATATTCCCGAGGCTGGTTTAGCTTTACTGATCGGTATCGATCCCTTGCTGGATATGGGCAGATCGGCGACCAACGTTCTGGGTAATGCCATGGCAACGGCGGTAGTAAGTAAATGGGAAGGGGAACTGGGGGATCAATTATTGATTTAATGAGTTATTGAATTATTGATTTAATTATGTCAGATATTGAAAGAATTGAATTTGCTGAGGTATTCAAAAAGCGTACAAAAAAATTCGTTGTTGATAATATTGAATTTTACCGGACCTTACCAAAAACTGAAGAGGCAAGATTATAGGCCGTCAACTGTTAAGGTCATCGTCGTCCGTTGGAGCAAATTATAGAGCAGCGTGTCGCGCGAGATCAAAAGCCGAATTTCATTCAAAATTATCAACAGTAGTTGAAGAGGCAGATGAGCCTGCTTTCTGGATGGAAGTTTTGATAGAAGCAGAAATCGTTACGAAATCAGAACTAACTTATCTGTTAGATGAAGCAAACCAAATCTTAAAGATATCATCTGCTTCAAGAAAAACAGTATCAAACAAATAATCAGTAATTCTTAAATTCAATAACTCAATAACTCAATAACTCAATAACTCAATAATTCTATAATTAACCACCATGGTATCAAGATCAAAAAAAATATTCCTTGCGCTGAGCGTTATTTTACCATTCCTGTTTTACTGCCTGTACTATTATGGCCACATGCTAAAGAATGCGCCATATAAATTTACTGAGTTTGAATCAATGAGCATTCAATATGGCGACCGCGATAGTTTGCTGAATAGATTTGACTCAAAGACAGGCAATTATCAATACTTAAACAGCCGCGATTCGCTGATAAAAAAACGTTTACATTTACCTAAAGATGATCTTTTGTATCTGCACCGTAAAGCTGCCGACCTGGGTTTCTGGGATTTTCCGGAAAATGAGACCGGCGACAGCGTAAAGACCGGTCAGCAGCCCGTACGTTATATTATAGAGTTTAAATACCAGCGCAAAAGCAAAAGGGTAATATACGACTCCAACTTTGAAGGCGATCCGAGGCTGATAGACGCTAATCAACGCCTGATCAAAGAGATTATGCAGGTATTGAACCAGGAAGAACAGAACGAGAAAAAATAAAACTAAGTTGGATATTGCAAATGTAATTTCTATATTTGCACCTCGAATTTTAAAACATTAATTAACAAACCATGTACGCAATAGTAAGTATAGCAGGACAGCAATTTAAAGTTGCTAAAGACCAGCAGATCTTTGTACACAGACTACAAGGTGACGAGGGCGCTAGTATTGAATTTGACAGTGTGTTGTTAGCAGAAAACGAAGGTAAATTCAAATTAGGTACTGATTTGAAAGGCGCTAAAGTATCGGCTAAGATCGTGTCTCATTTAAAAGGTGATAAAGTAATCGTATTCAAAAAGAAAAGAAGAAAAGGTTACAAAAAGAAAAATGGTCACCGTCAGCAATTTACCAAGATCGAGATCACTGGTATCACTTTATAATAAACGATTTTTAAAACGATCAGGCTTTAGCCGGTCATAAAAATATAACACAATGGCACACAAAAAAGGGGCCGGTAGTTCACGAAACGGCCGCGAATCGCATAGCAAACGTTTAGGTATCAAGATTTTTGGTGGTCAGCCGGCTATTGCAGGTAATATCATCGTTCGTCAACGTGGTACAAAACATAACCCGGGCCTTAACGTAGGTATCGGTAAAGATCATACATTATTTGCTTTAATATCTGGGCAAGTAGTTTTTAAAAAGAAAGCAGACAACCGTTCATACGTTTCTGTTCTTCCGTTTGAAACTGCACCGGTAGTTGAAGACGCTGCACCAGCTCCAAAAGTAAAAGCTGCCGCTAAACCTGTTGCCGAAGCTGCACCGGTTGTAGCTGAAGCTCCTGCTGCAGAAGAAGCTCCGAAAGCAAAGAAAGCTGCTCCTAAAAAGAAAGCCGCAGACGCCGAAGAAGCAACAGAAGCTGCCGAGTAATCATAGCTTATTAAAATATAGAAGCCCATATCGGTTTGATATGGGCTTTTTTTATGCTTAATCGAAATAAAATGGGTGACAGGCCATTCTCGTCCTTGTATATTACACCTGCACCGGCATTTCGCCCATCTCCAAAACCAAAGTCCCGCCATTAATCAGATCATTGTGCGAAAACCACAGTTTGTCCAGCTTCTTCCCATTCATGAGGGCCGACTGAATATATTTCTTTGTTTTGGATGATCCTTTGGCTATCAGCGTAAACGTTTTGCCGTTGTGCATGTCAATCGTTACCTTGCTAAACACCGGACTGGTAATGGTGTACATCGGCAAACCCGGTTGCACCGGAAAAAATCCTATTGACGCAAATACTACTACCGACGACATCGACCCGCCATCTTCATCGCCGGCAACACCCAATACATTATCCTTAAAGTAAACATCCAGAATAAATCTTGTCCACTTTTGGGTCTTCCATGGGTTTTTTGTGTAGTTAAACAAATAAGGTATCTGAAACGAGCATTGGTTACCCATGGAGAACTGGCCTATCAGTGCCGTCATATCCGGAAATTTAGCATAAAATGCTGCGCGGCTTGTACCCAAGCCTTCGCGGAACATCTGATCCAATTCTGCTTCAAACTTATCCTGGCCGCCCATTAGTTCTATTAAGCCGGGTATATCGTGCGGCACTCCCCATTTATAAGTGTAGCCGTTATTTTCATTGTAATATGACTGTCCCTGCATTTTAGGGTCAATATCAACCCATTCGCCTTTGTCGTCCTTGGGCATAAATAGCATTTTGTCTTTGCTCCACAGTTTTTTGTAGTTATTGGCTTTAGGTAGATATCTTTTATAGACGTCGTTGTTACCCAACTCTTTAGCCAACTGTGCCACGGCCCAATCGTTATAACTTGCTGCAAGTGTCACAGCCACGGCCGAACGGGCGCTGCGATGAGCTTTAGCAACCGGATCAGTTTCCGGCCCACCGATACGCAGGGCAGGGTAGTAACCTTTTTCCTGATAAAAATCTTCAAGTGCTCCTTTAGGCCCATTAGTTGAGGCCAGCATGGTGGCCTGTTCGGCATTCTTGAGCATGCCTTCCAAAGCTTTTTTTGTGTCGAAATTGCGAATGCCTTTGCGATATCCATCTAAAAACATTACCGCCGAATAAAAACCAAACATACCTGGCCTATCGCCATATACTTTCGGATATTCAGGCATCCATCCGCTTTGTTCATACATATTCACGTACGATTGCAGCATATCGCCTTCTTGCTCAGGGTTTAACAAGGCGCGTAACGGGTGCTGGGCTATGTAATCGCCCCAGGTATAGTCTTCGGTATACATCGGGCGCTTATCTTCATGTACTTTATCATCGTAACCGCTGTAATATTTACCATATTCTCCAATGTCGACCATACGTACATAGCTTCGGTACAATGCTGTATAAAAAGTACGACGTTGTCCGGCTGTACCGCCTTCTACCTTAATTTGGTTGATGGTCTTTTTCCAGATAGCTTTCCCCTTCTCAGCTAATTGATCAAAGGTTATACCGGCTATTTCTTTCTCGTAGTTTTGTTTAGCCTGCTCAGGGCTAATGAATGATACTGCAAAACGAAACTCTACCTGGTTGGAATCTGATTTTGAGTAGCTCATAGCTACCTTTTGTCCATTCATCATCTTAGGCTTAGCCAACGCTCCCTGCACGGTATATTTACCCCAGTCTTTATCACCCTCAGATTTTGCACTTACCGGGCTGCCCGATATAGTGCCGTACATATAAGCTTTACCTTTTTGAGCATGTATAGCATCATTTACAAATTCAGTTCCGCTTACATTATTACCGGTTACATCATAAATTCCGTTATCGTAGCAATGGGTAAGGAGTACATGCTTTTCGACGCCGGTAGGAAAAGTAAAACGATAAATCCCACCTTTTTTACCCACTGTATTTTCAACGCGGATACCTTTCTCTATCAGCATGGTCGAGTAATACCAGGGACGACATATTTCCATATCATGATCGTAGGTTAAACGGTCATGCCAACTTGAATCTTCCAGCGGGCCTTTAGCAGGACGCACCGAAAATATAGTTTGCGGCGTAATCACATTCAACGATAACAATGGGAAACCGGTTATCTGGTCGTCCAGATAATCCTGACGGCGTGGATGCGTTCGCACCATTTGGTTAGGCAAATGTACTACTGGCCGGTTAGTGTTTAACAGCGGGGCTATATTTCCTATAGTTGGGTCGATATATTGAAGGAAGTCTTCATCAATTCGGGCCGTCTGCTGTTGCTCTTCAACTTTATCTGTTGATGCCTTAAGTTGTGTTGGCATAGCTGCTGCGGCTGCGATGAGGCCACCTGCCTGCATAAATTTACGGCGTGATAATCCGTTTTTATTTTCTTCTTTCATTTGTTAGATCCATCTTAATAATCATTAAATCACTTAATCGTGTCATCCTTTAGTCGCCTCGCGAATAGCCCGGCCGGCCCCGTCAATTAACTCTAATTTCATTTCCGAATATTTACGCGAGAGAATGACCCCATTTGCCCCTGCCTTGTAGGCGGCCATCGTGGCCTGATAAACGTCATCTGGCGATTGCTTACGGCTGTTTTTACCTACCGGGATACCAATATCAATACCCGGTAAAATAAGGCATTTGCCTTTCACACCATTTAGTGCCCGCTGCGTTTCACGGTAAACATAATCGGGCGACAAGCCGGCTTTTGGTAAATCATCATACGATGCCTCGCTCGGGCTATACCCCAATAAATGATTGTTAAACCGCATTAATTCGTCTAAGGGGATATCCTTAAACATGGTGGAATGAATGTTGCGGATAAAATGCTGATAACGCTCCCCGCCGCAGTTGTTATAAACAACTATCTTCAGGAAATCTACCTTTTTAGCCAGATCTTCGTAATCGCGTGTAGCGCGAAAGAATGGATTGAACGAGTTGACATGCTCAATATGCAAACCCACTAGCTGTTTTTTTCCTAACGCTTTTACCGCTTTGTTAACATCGTCGACGATCTGGTGCTTACCGAAATCAAACAATCTGTCCCAGGCTACTATCTCGGGATAATCCAACATAATGCGTTGAAATGCTACATAATATCCATCGCTTGGGCGTTGGTCGGCTCTGCAGGCTTTGACAAATTCGTCCAGTTTATGATAGCCTTCTTTGGTTCGCTCAAAGCTAATGCCCCGTGCTTTGGCTGCTGCCTGATGATATTCGCAAAAGCAGGTTGAGCGCGATGGGTCAACAGACCCAACCAGGTGGCTTGCCCCTAAAGCATTTAAAAGCGGGCCGTTACGTTCGTTAAAGAAAACCATACCATCCAGGTCATAGCTTGCACAGGTGTCGGTAGCCAGATCGACCCAGAATGCGCGGATATTTGGATTAAATAAACAGGTAGTTCTGGCTTTACGGCCCATCAGATCTACTTCTTTGCATTGGTCTATTCCCGGTACATCATCGCGCCATTGATCCTCAATGGTGGCAAAAACCCTCATGCCACGCTTATGTGCGCCTTTTATTACTTCGGCTACCAGATCGCGGTTACCATATTCGGGCGAGCGCGTATCTTTTAAAACGGTGTTTTGATAATATTTGGCATGTGGAATGGCATAGTTACCGCCATGATAGTTTTTATCGGGTTCCTGCGGGCCATGGTCAGGGAATAGCTGGCCTGCAACCTGTCGACCGGAAAGTCCGTCGCCGTAAGTAAAAGTATTCAGAAAAACAGTGTTTATAGCGCCGCGTTTTTGCAGAATATCTAAAACGGTGTCGACCCCCTCGTCGGCAAAGGATGCCATACCAACCTGGATAGCATTGATCATGTCTTTAGCAGGCGCTGTTGTGGCGAATGACGATAGTTTAATTAGCGGTGCACCGGTAGCTGCCAGGGTGAGTATAGCGCCGTTTTTTAGAAATGCACGGCGCGAATGGTTGCCCGCAGCACTATTGCCGGGCGACAGCATTTTAGCTTTCATACATGAGGTTAATTGGTTTATTTAAATATGCTGATTATTATCGGCATACCAAAAAACTGATGCTGTAAAAAAGCTGATACTAAGACTATTTTCGCTATATATTGTGAATGATTGTCGACATGGATTATTTAGCCAGGATACGAATCTTCATATTGCAGAACTTAACCACATCGCCATGATCCCTGCAGCAGAATGCGGCTTGTGTAACACGACGTAATCTACAGTGGATAGTTTATGAAAGCCTACAGACCATTAAACATCTTGTGGGAACCGTATGGGCATGGTGAAATAACATCTTACAACTTTACCATTCTTTATTCCAGGTTTAAATTTAGGAAAAGTTGATATTAATCTTACTGCTTCTTTATTTGCAGTTTCAGATAGAGGTTTAACTATATGGATATGGGTCAAGCTACCATCGCACTCAACCGTAAAAATAGTAAATACCAAACCCTTGTCTTCGCCCGGTTTGAGGTTTTTCTTTACGTATTCTGTCAATTCTTTTAAACCGCTGGGGTATTCAGGCTGTATATCTACGTGGTTGTAAACAGTGGTATCCTGTTGGTTTGTTTCAGCAGTTTGCGCTTTGGCTACAAAAAATGACAAGCTAAAAAAGGTAAATAAGATTAGGTTTTTCATATATACTAATATACTAATGCTCTCTCACCATCAAACTATCGGCAAAGTCGCGCAGGTATTGTTTGTTTTCTTCGGGTAAATTGATTTTTTCTAATGCTTCAAAGGCCTTCTCAGCATACTCGTGCATGGCGTTTTCAGCACACTGCTTTACTTGCACAGTATTGTAAATGCCGGTCACTGCTTCAACTTTCAACTGGCTATCAAATTCTTTGGCATTTATCCATTTATTTAATTCGGCAGTTTGTGCCTCGTCAGCCAGCTCGAGCGACTTGATAAGCAGGTAAGTCTTTTTGTTGGAGATAATGTCGCCGCCAACCTGTTTGCCAAATTTTTCCGGCGATCCATAAATGTCCAGGATATCATCCTGTAACTGGAAAGCAAGACCCAGGTTCTCGCCAAAATCAGCAATCAGCTCGGCATCCTTCATATCGGCACCGCCTAATATGGAACCTATCTTTAAAGCACCACCCAACACTACAGCGGTTTTAAGGCGGATCATGTAGATATATTCGTCTATCTTAACATCGTTGCGGGTTTCAAAATCCATATCCAGTTGCTGGCCTTCACAAACCCCTACAGCAGTGTCATTAAAGATGTCGAGAATGATGCGAAGTAATCTATCCTCCACCTGCATCATCAGCTTATAACCTTCAATCAGCATCACGTCGCCCGATAAAATAGCCGCATTCTGATTCCAGCGCTCGTGCACGGTGGTTTTACCACGACGCAACGGCGCATTGTCCATAATATCGTCATGCATCAATGTGAAATTGTGGAACACCTCGATAGCTAATGCCGGCGGCAGCGCTTTCTCAACATCGCCACCAAATAAATCGCAAGCCATGAGCAACAGGGCAGGGCGCATGCGTTTGCCGCCCATGCTTAATATATAGTAGATTGGCTCATATAATTCGGCCGGGTAGGGCGGATATTTGAGCTGGGTAACAGCATTATCAATTAACAGCTGCAAATCTTGTAGTTCTCTCATCTGTGGTATGTGGTGCATGGTTGACCAGGTGCTTGGTTCGCACTGTTTTAAACTAATCAACTCAATCCAACTTAATCAACTAAATACTAATCCTGTACTAACGAAAAATCAATTTGTTTCTTTGCCAGGTCTACGTTTTTTACGCGGATCTTCACTTCGTCACCCAAGCGGTAAACTTTCTTTTTACGCTGGCCTATTATCTGGTAATTTTTCTCGTCTAAAGTATAAAAATCATCAGAAATATCCCGCAGGCGAATCATGCCTTCGCATTTATTTTCAATAATTTCTACATACATACCCCATTCTGTTACGCCCGAAATAACACCGCTATAAACCTCGCCGATCTGATCCTGCAGAAACTCAGCCTGTTTGTATTTGACCGAAGCTCGTTCAGCGTCGGCGGCACGTTTTTCCATTTGCGAAGCGTGCTGACAAAGCTTTTCGTAATGTTCGGCATTCACTGATTGACCACCATGCAGGTAATGTTCCAGCAGTCGATGTACCATTACGTCGGGATAACGGCGGATAGGCGAGGTGAAGTGCGTGTAATGATCAAAAGCCAGCCCGTAGTGGCTGCTGGTTTTGGTGGTATAAATAGCCTTAGCCATTGAGCGAATGGCCAGGTGCGTCAACACATTTTGCTCTTTCTTGCCTTCGACATCCTCCATTAAATAATTGAGCGAGCGGGCAATCTCCTTGTCCGATTTTGTATTGATCTTATACCCAAACCGCGAAGCAAAATTGGCGAAACTGGCCAGCGCATCGGGTTTTGGCGAGTCGTGGGTGCGGTACACGAAAGTGTATTTATGCTGGCCCTTTCCTTTTTTACTGACAAACTCGGCCACCTTACGGTTGGCCAGCAACATAAAATCTTCTATAAGCTTGTGCGCGTCCTTGCGCTCTTTTATGTAAACACCGGTAGGTTTGCCCTTTTCGTCGAGTCTGAATTTAACCTCGGTTGTTTCAAAGCTAATGGCTCCGGCTTTAAATTTGCGTTCGCGCAGGATATATGCCAGTTCGTTTAGTTTTAATATTTCGTCGCGGTAGTCGCCTTCTTTGGTTTCAATAACTTGCTGTACCTCCTCATAAGTAAAGCGGCGGTTTGAGTGAATTACCGTTTTACCAAACCATTCACTAATAATGTTGGCTTTTTCGTCCAGCTCAAATAGGGCGGCAAAACAAAGCTTGTCTTCATTTGGCCTCAACGAGCATAAGCCGTTCGATAACCGTTCAGGTAGCATAGGTATCACACGGTCAACAAGGTAAACTGATGTACCGCGATCAAATGCTTCTTTATCCAAAGCAGAATCGGGGATGATGTAGTGCGATACGTCGGCAATATGCACGCCTACTTCATAATTACCATTCTCCAGTATCTTAAATGATAGGGCATCATCAAAATCCTTGGCATCAAATGGGTCTATAGTAAAAGTAGTAACATCGCGATAATCTTTGCGTTTGGCAATTTCCTGGGGAGTAATATCGTCTGCTATCGACTCAGCCTCATGTTCAACTTCGGCAGGGAATGACAATGGGAAACCATATTCGGCCAGTATCGCGTTCATTTCGGTATCGTTGTCGCCCTGAACGCCTAATATATGTTTGATGCGGCCAACCGGATTTTTCGCCTGTGCCGGCCAGTCGATAATCTCCGCTATTGCTTTGATACCGTTTTTTGCGCCGTTCAATTCAGCCATCGGGATGAAAATATCGTGCAGCATCTTACGGTCATCGGGGATAAAGAAAGCATAGTGCTCTGATAATTTTACGATACCCGTAAACTCCATCTTGGCACGTTGCAGTATTTCAATAACCTCGCCTTCTTTACGGCGGCCTTTGCTTTTGGCATAGACATACACTTTAACACGGTCGCCATTCAGGGCATTGCGCAGCTTACGCGGAGCAACGTAGATATCGTTTTCGTCCGGATCATCGGTAACTATAAATGCCGAACCATCAGTGGTCAGATCGACAGTACCTTCAATAAATGTTTTTAGTTCAATTAACTGGAATTTTCCGGGCGATACCTCTTTTAGTACCTGCTTAAATGTTTCTTCTTTTAAAATATCGTATATGGTGTCCCGGGCTTCCGGGTCGCGGACATTCAATTTAGCCGACACCTGCTTGTAGTTAAGCGGTGTATTGCCGTTTTGCTCAAAAATATCCAGCACCAATTGAGTTAGTACCTGGTTTATTGATGGGCTTTTTTTCTTATGTTTTGACATGCAGATAAATGTAATTATGCGAAGATACGGGAATATGTTCAACTTGCGATTTCTGAACGGTAGTTCTAGTATTAAACATCTAAATTTGACGTCGGTTTTTAAAACTGCGGAATAGCGTCTATCAGTCCCTTGGTGTATTCTTGCTGCGGATGATTATAGATCTGCTCGGAGTCGCCCATTTCCACGATCCTGCCTTTGTTCATGACCATCATGCGGTCGGAGATATGTTTAATGACGGACAGATCGTGCGAAATAAAAATGTAAGTCAGGTTCAGCTCCTGTTGCAATTCACGGATAAGGTTTAATACCTGCGCCTGTACCGAAACATCTAATGCAGACACCGACTCGTCGCAAATAATAAAACGCGGTTGCAAAGCCAGCGCCCTGGCTATAACCACGCGCTGCCGCTGCCCACCCGAAAACTCATGCGGGTAACGGTTAAAATGCTCAGGCAATAAATTAACGCGCTCTAAAAGTTCCGATACGTGCTTTTTTCGTTGGGTATCGTTTTGATAAAGGCGATGAACCTGTAAAGGCTCCATGATAGACTGCCCGACTGTAAGCTGTGGATTTAACGACGAATAAGGGTCCTGAAAAATGATCTGGATATCGCGGCGCATATAGCGCATGTCTGATTTATTTAAGCTGCACAGATCGGTCCCCTCAAAATAGAGGTTACCAGCTGTAGGTTCAATTAATCTTAAAATGCTCCGGCCTAAGGTGGTTTTTCCGCAGCCAGATTCGCCTACCAGGCCCAATGTCTCACCGGGATAGACTTCGAAGCTAACCTTATCAACAGCTTTGATCACTTTTTTTGACTGACCAAAAATTTCGGCTGTTACAGGGAACCAGGTACTCAGATTCTCCACCTTAAATAACGGCGCCTGGCTATACAATTTTTTATGCCGATTACTAAGTTCATCTTTAGTATATTGATATTCGCGGCGGATGTTTTCGACGCTATAGTCACCATTTATAAAATCAGCGATAACCGGCAATTTTTTTAACCTGAGTTTAACCGACGGGCGGCAGGCCAGCAAGCCTTTGGTATAAGCATGCTGCGGATTTTTAAATATTTGTTTGGCATCGCCTTGCTCAACAACGCCGCCTTTGTACATTACCAGCACACGGTCTGCTATTTCATTAATCACACCCAGGTCATGCGAAATAAAGATCAGGCTCATGCCGCGTTCGGCTTTAAGTTTTTTGAGTAGCTCGATGATGGTCTTTTGAACAGTGACATCCAGTGCGGTAGTCGGCTCGTCGGCAATCAGGATCTCCGGATTGCAGGACAGAGCCATCGCAATCATCACGCGCTGTTTTTGCCCGCCTGATAATTGGTGCGGATAATTGTCAAATATTGCATCGGGGCGGGGGAGTTGAACTTCTTTAAACAGGCTGATCGTTTGCTCACGCGCTTCGGTTTTAGACAGACCGAGATGGAGCTGTATGGCCTCGGCTACCTGGAAACCGCAGGTTAAAACCGGGTTGAGCGATGTCATGGGTTCCTGAAAAATCATGGCTATTTTGTTGCCTCTGAACGCTTGCATTTCGTCTTCAGGCAGATCAAAGATGCTGGTATCATACAGCGTTACCTTACCGGTAATGATCGACGTACTTTTATCAAGCAACCGCATTAGCGCCAATGAGGTAACCGACTTGCCCGAACCCGACTCGCCGACAATACCTACGGTTTCGCTCGCAGCTAATTGAAAAGAAATACCTTTAACAGCCTCAAATAAGCCGTCAGCCGTTTTAAATTGTATACTCAGATCATTTACCGTTAACATATTAACCAACAATGGTGATGTTTTCGTCGGCTATCAGTTCTTCGCCGCGGTAACGCCTTAATAATTGCGCAGTAGCTACAACATCTTTCTGGCAATAGGTGCAGATGCGCTCTAATTGGTGATCTTTCCAGTAAACTGATCCAACCATACTACCATCTATATCATCTTTTGGTGTAGGGATATCGAATATCGCCGCAAGTAAACTTAATGAGGTATAGCTCTTATAATCGCCGAATTTCCATAGCTCCATGGTATCCAGATGCGGAATTTCCCAGGGCTTTTTACCTGCAATATCTAATTGCTTGGGCAGGGGTAACCCGTTAATAAGCATCCGCCGGCATAAATAGGGAAAATCAAACTCTTTACCATTGTGCGCGCATAGAATTAAACTTGGCGGCTGGCCGGAAAGCATGTGTGAAAACTTTTCCAGCAGCTCCTTTTCCTCATGACCTGCAAATGATTTTACACGCAATCCGCGTGGGGAGCCGCCGGTGAAAATGCCGACTGATATACAAATGATCTTACCAAACTCGGCCCAGATACCGGCGCTTTCATAAAAGTCTTCGGCTGTTTCGTCCTTGCGCTGGCGAACGGTTTTCAAGTCCCAAAGTTTTTTTAAATGATCGGGCAGTTCGTCGTGCGTAGCATATTGCGGCACAGTTTCAATGTCCAGCACCATGAGCTGACTCAGATCGTATTGTTCAAGCATAGGGCTAATATAGCTATATGCAGTGTAATTGGGTAATTTTTGGTGTGTGGTGACAGGGGAGTGACAGAGTGTTGACAGCGACTTTAAATAGAGGCGTCATTGCGAGCAAAAGCGAGAAATCTATACACAAGCAAGCGAAAAGTAATATCGGTGTATAGATATCTCACTATCGTTCGAGGATCTGTTTATATCAATGCGCTGATTGCCCCGGTATTTCAGGCACCCCCGGATCATCAAGTACCTGCACGGCGGTGCCATCGCCAACAGATTTATAGTCATGCAGCACCCAAACCACCGTTTTATCGCGGGTAACTTCAACCAGTTGAGGCCCTTTTCCGTTTTGGCCGCGCGAAGTAAATATGGTATTGCCATTGGCCAGGCGCGTACAGCTCTGTGGTGCCGAGGTTAGTTGATATTGAGCAGGCAGATCGGTTTTACAGTTAAACTCCCAAACCGTTTCGCCCTTTTTATTTACTTCGCGGGTAAGCCAGTCTTTCTCATCAGTTATCAATGTATTGCCGTTTTTTAAACGGATAGCTGCCCAAGGGGATGAAATGTTATATCGCCATATTTCTTTAAAGTCTTTATTGTATTCGACAACCTGGTTCATGGTTAAAAACGACACCAGGTAGGTACCCTGCGCCGTAACACGCGCCCGCCTGAACTGGCCATGTATACCGGTGGGATCCGTTGGATTTTTGTATGGCAATTCGTGTTCAACTTCAACTTTACCCGTTTTAATGTTTACTATATACAGTTTAGGCGGCAGCCCGTTTACCACATACATTACCTTATCCAGGCCGATAGGCTGGCAAGCATGTACCTCGGTGTGATCCATACCGCCCGGTGTTTTAAAATCAACCTTCCATATTACTTTTTTGTCCGGCGTTATCTCGGCGATATATTTCATACGGGTAAACAGAATATTGCCGTTTGATAACATCCATACGTCATCATATTCCGGACCTTTGCCGGTTTGGTAGGTCCATATCACCTTGCCATCATTAACCAGCGACATGCGGTTGCAATTTTCGCCGACATACAGCATAGGGTGCTGCGCCAAACCGCTACCCGGCAGGTTTGCCGGTGTTTCCTCGGTCGGGCTGATCAATGAGGCCGGTTCCTCCTCGGGTGCCATTGCAGGCACGTTAGCGGCCGTAAAAAGGTTAAGCACATTCATGCAGGGCGTAGCGCTTTTTGATGCTTTGCTTTTCTTTTGCGAAAAAACAAAATTTGCCGTAGCTGCTACCATCAACAAGGCAAATAAACCGGTTTTTAATATTCTCATCATTACTGATTTTATAGGTTATGGTATTACCTGGCGTTTGCATTGATATGTGCTGCACTGCTGGTAAAGCCGCAATTTTTCTCATAATCAGGCAATTGCTGTTGCTAAAAAGCGAGTAATTATAAAAATATTTATAGCGATTTTAAAAATTGAAAAGCACGCGCTACGGTTATAATAAGCCGGAAAAGGGTTGTATCTTGCCTGTTTATAGGGAGAATTTAGTGCGGTAACGATTGCGTAGATTTTTTTAAAAAAACAATCGTCGTGCATTTCTCAACTATATATTAAATTTGATGACCGCACGCTTAAAAAGGGTATCATGAACGGGCAATTCACAACCATTGACAATAAATAAAAATAGAACTATATGAGAAAAATAATTTCATTTATGCACATATCGCTTGACGGGTTTGTAGCGGGACCGAACGGAGAAATGAATTGGATTAAGGTTGATGAAGAAATTTTTGACTATGTGGGCTATCGGATAAGCGAAACGGACGCTGCACTATATGGGCGGGCAACGTATCAGATGATGGAGAATTACTGGCCCACTGCGGGAGACGAGCCTGACGCCAGCAAACACGATATCGATCATTCAAAATGGTATAAAAAAGCTCATAAAATTGTTTTGTCAAAAACAATGAAGGGCGTGGATTTAGCCAACACAACAATTATTAGCGACAACCTTTCGGACAGAATAAACGAAATAAAACAACAGCCTGGTACAGAGATCTTGCTTTTTGGCAGCCCGACGGCAACACACTCCCTGATCAACGAGAACCTAATTGACGGCTACTGGCTATTTGTTAATCCAATTATTCTTGGACAAGGCATTCCGTTGTTTGTAGACATCAAAGATAAAGTAAAACTAAAACTATTGACTACCCGGCAATTTGCTTGCGGCGTAACTGAACTGAACTACACAGTGGATAGGTAACAAGGAAACCGAAACAACAGACCACGATGTTGTGATTAGAAAATTTGACGCACAAGTTGTTGGTAGCAACATCAATAACGGTGGTAGGGGGTGTCCTGCTCAGGCTCTTGAAGTATGGCGGCAAAGGCAAATGAACGCTTTGCAATCCAGCGCTCACGCTTCGGGAGCCTCAGGCCGACACCTCTTTTTCAGCGTTTCCGGGTGTTCCATTTAGATGTTTCATCTCATTTGGTCAAAAAGTTAAAAAATAATAGTTAAATTGTTTATTTACAGTTACTTATATATCGCCAGTTAAAGTATTACTACTGTTTCAAAGTGTTTCACGCTGTTTTCATAAACACCTCATTTATAATAATTTAAGATGTAAAAGTGTTTCAAGTGTTCCAAAGTGTTTCACTTTTTTGTGAAACACCTGTAGCCGAAAAAGCTGCATATTCAGCTTCAGAAAATGGCCTTTTCCAACCAACCTTAGCAGGGTGCCTTAGCCGGGATCGCTTTATTTCCGCAAGATCTTATCCATCGTCCTGCCTTTTGCTAATTCGTCAATCAGCTTATCTAAATAGCGGATTTGCTGCATTAGTTTGTCCTCAATTTCTTCCACGCGATAGCCGCAAATTACCCCCGTAATTTTTGAAACATTTGGATTTATTTGTGGTGCCTGTGCAAAGAAGGTTTCGAAATCGGTTTTATCGTCGATATGCTTTTGTAGGGTTTGCTTATCATATCCGGTCAGCCAAAATATGATATCATCTACCTCCGCTTTGGTGCGACCCTTTCTCTCCGCTTTGTTAATATACAGCGGGTAAACACTCGCAAAAGACATTCTGTATACTCTTGAATTATCCATCTTACCTAATTGGATAGAGACGCAATATCTGAAAAAACACTTAAAAACAAAAACCGCCTCTAAGGCAATTAGAGGCGGTTTTTAA
Organism: Mucilaginibacter panaciglaebae; assembly: GCF_039539265.1. Lineage (NCBI taxonomy): Bacteria > Pseudomonadati > Bacteroidota > Sphingobacteriia > Sphingobacteriales > Sphingobacteriaceae > Mucilaginibacter > Mucilaginibacter panaciglaebae. The sequence goes on along the minus strand of NZ_BAABCV010000003.1, from coordinate 314,143 downwards.
AATCAAGTGACCCCAAAGGTACAAATGTCGAACTCTTTTATTGATGATGTAAAGAAAATTGTGGCATTAAAAGAAAAGAAATTAGAACGATAATAGCTTAAAGATTTAAGTTTCTGTAGAACGCTCCTCTAATGAAATAATGACGGTAATTTTTGGATAAATAAAATCAGAAACGATATTTAGAGTTACTTTTTCAGGTGTTTAGCCATTGACGCGTAGAAAATACTTTTATGGTTTCGAACTTGGCCATTAATTTGTTGGTGCGCCATTATTAAACTTGCCCTTTTGGTGTATGAAAAATAATTGCTTCCTGATTTAATGGAAATTTTCTTGAATATGAAAGAATAAAAACCTTGCTCGGTTTTTACAAGCATCTTTCGTTTCCTATATACTTTCTCTTTATTGAGATTTACATTATTGTATATCTTCCTCAACTGTCTCGGAAATATAGCCGGGTTACTATGCGAACTTTCATTAATTTTGAGCGCCCGACCAGCTTTTCGCCTTACAGATGAAATCATCCTTCTGTAGTATTTAGCCAAATTTGCCGACTTTATTAATGTTCGGTAACCATAAAATTCAAAACCTAAATAGGTTAATGGCTTTCCAACCTTTATTTTACCCCCTGAGATAAGAGTAGAGGTAATCCTGTTAATCCGTGGGCTGATTTGTTCATATTGAAAGAGGTATTTTTCTGTTTTATCCTCGCTTATTTCAACATTGCTGTCCTTAATTTCATTTAGGATAAACTTTTCGATGTCGTCTGCTTCATTAGGTTTACAAACAATCATAATATCATCAGAATACCGCCTGTAAAAGCCGTCGGAATTGTTGACGATCTTATCTAAAATCGCCTTATCAAATTCCAAAAGATATAAATTAGCCAACACCGCACTGATTGGTAATCCTTGGGGGATGCCTACAGGCCGGTTGTCTTTCATGAACGGATGTTTATAAACTTTAAGTGTTTTGTTTTTTATGGCCTTTTTAAAGTCATCAATTGAAGAAAAAAAAGCCTCTATTCCCTCATATTTTCTTATTGAAGCAAGCTTTTTTTCATCAAAGCCACTTCGTCTGCCTGTTTTTGACGGATTTATTCTTAGCTCGTCCTTTAAGATATATCTAAAATTGGTTGCTGCATTGAAAACATTAAAGTGGGCAGGGTCCAGCTTTTCCACTTTTAGTAAATCGCACCACGCTTTTTTCAACTTCTGATGATTGAGTTCGCTAAAAAAACTTTTGATATCAAACATTAACACTACGCAGCCATCAACTGAACGTTTTTTTATTTCTTCAAACGCTTCGTGAGCAAAATGTATAGTGCTTTTCCCTGGAAGTTCCTCATCTTCTTCGTTATCAGGATCATCAACTTCTATCTTCCTATATGCGATAACACAGTCTGTCAGTCCAGGATAATTTTGTAATTCGACTTCGTATAGCTTTAAAAGTTTTTCCGCATAACATCCGTAAATTAACGCATCGATATGGGTAGCATAATGTAGCGGCCTTAATTTAGCCGTTTTTTTATATTCGTCACCTTTTTTGTAAGAATGTGCGCGTCCAACACCATTGGGGATTTTCTTGAATTTACGTTCCTTAATAACGGAGTGGATTAGCGGAAAGAATCCGTGTTCAGCAACAAAGGTTTCATCATGAACCTTAGTGTATATTTCAGCGTACCTTTTATAAACGTCAATTTTAGGCGTGATATGTAGATAGCCCCTGCCTTTTAACCAAGGTGGTCTTTCACTAAATGGGGGGATCATAATAAAAAGCCTTGCAGCGCGGTGTAACGGATTTTGTTGATAAACATACTTACTTAACGGTAAAGCCAGCACCCAATAACTGAGTCACACTATTTTTTCCAAATGTAACACACGGATTAATATTTCACTTAACAACAACACTAATGCTATTGATAACCTACCTATTTATACGTATATTTGTAGTCTGCTGTATTAGCACTATAGAACATATTATAGCTCATTCAATTATTCAGCTACTCCGGGGAGCAGTTGAAGGCTTGAAGGCTCTAACTGGTCAAATAGAGGCCATACATAACAATCTCTTACCTGTTATCCTCTTCATATAACAGTAAATATTTCAGTATCAGAAATCTTAACTGAAATATTTTGCGGCTTAACTAAATGTCTATCGTCCTCAAGCTGCAAGGCAACTACAAATATAACAAACTTGTTGCAATAATTATTTAAGTTTACGAATGGAATCTAAATTTTTTAGCATTGGTGACATTGTAACCCTAAAGGTGCATCCTTATAGTAATGGTAGTACAGAAATCATCATTAGTGGCGATCATGTTATGTTACCCCCATTAATGGTAATTGCCGAAATTTATAAAAGTAAACAAAGTTTTTCCGGGGTTAAATCGGATACATATAAATATAGATGTACCTGGTTTTCACCTAAGCCATATAAGTTTATTTTTGCAGAAATTGATGAAGATGATTTAAAGCTCATACTTAAGTCTACGTCAACCATTAACAGAAATTATCTAAAAAGGGGAGATAAAATTGCTTTTAAAACTGCTTCGATTGAACTTGGCAAAAAGAAATCATCACTCAATTATGAAGATAATTCAGTAAACGCTGGAGTGGGAAGAACAGTCATTAATTCTTTATTATCATTCTTACCACCCGTCTTACAATTGGTTGATATTGAGCCTCACAAATCAAAACATGCATTAACCGATAAAAAACTAATTCCAATACGCAACGTGTCTGCCCTTGACGTAAAAGTTAATCTTTTTGATCCCACCGATGATAAAATATCGGGTTATACTTTACCCTTAGAAGCGTTGGAACTTATAGAAGAAGTAGAAGAAACAACTTTTTTAGCCCTTTCGCAGGTAATAAAGCGTTCAGGATTTGTAAATATCAAAACGGAGAAAACAGAAACACTGGCAAAGCCGAGGAATATCGCTTATCGCGGTGGCTATTACTTTTTAAGAGCATATGATTATCTGTCAAATAAAGTAGAAGAATTTGATATAGTTCAGGCAACAACCTTTGCTAAGATAAAAAGTCCTTTTATTGCGGAAGTACCCAAATTTGATATAGTTCACAAACCCGAAGCGGCCACTCCAGAATTTATTGCAACAGAAATAGCAGACGCAATTAAAGATGCGCTGGCAAGTCTTTCATACATTAGAATCAAGTATAAAAATCGTAACGACCAATTATCCCATCGCACTTTAAAAAATTATAACATTATAAACGTAAAGGAAGGTTCTTTCGATGTTACTTACCTGGTAGGGTATTGTTTATTGAGGCAAGATAACAGGAGTTTTAGAGTTGATCGTATTCAAAGTTTACAAAAATTAGATTTATCGTTTAAGTAGATTTTAGAAACTTTCCGCCCCGCAAGGGGCCGCCCGGAATTTTGGGTTAAATAAGGGGGATTGCTCCCCCTTATTGATTAGTTAAAATTTAACACTCTGTTACCATTTTTTGCAAAATCAGCGCATAGGTTAAATGTAGTTTGGCTCTTTTGCAAGCCTGTACCGTACATGATAGATTTGAATTTACTTTCTTCGTCCTTGAAATTGCGAACATTTTGAAAATAGCCTGTTACCGCATTGTATGCGCCAAACAGTGTGCCTTTGGTGGTATCTACCTGTTGGTTGGGGCTGGTCATAGCATAGTCAAATACACTACTTACCATATTGTTAAAATGGCTTGACAGTTCATCCGTTTTACCCGCCTTTAACTTTTCGTAGGTTTCTCGATTGGGTGTCATTGCAACTTGTATTAGCTTTTTTAATTCGGGGTCTGTTATCCGAACCCTTGACCAACGATTAAATACGGCTTCCAGTTCCACCGATAGTTGATTAGTAATACCGAGCATTTTATGTGCTTCTTTTAGTTTATCAGTTGCGCTTGCGGTGTGCCTTATTTTTATACAATTAACGTGATTGTTCAAAGCGGCATTAAGCGTATTCTGACATACTACCCGCACGGGTGTAAATGCAATAGTAATGCTCCCCGTGCCATCGTGCGAAGTGGTGAGAAATAAATATTTCTCAATGCAATCTTTCCTGCCGACCTTAATATAATCGGGTAATTTAGCGGTAATAAAAATACGCTCACCGTTGCCTAATGCCCCTGCGGTTTCATATAAGATGCCGTCTTTGTTTCCTACAATACTATCAAAAAAGGTAAAAGCATCTACATTTTGCACAATCTCGTAATCTTTACCAACTACGCCTAAAACCTGCTCGGTATCTGTGCGAACAGTTGCATAAAAGTTAGGTACTTCAATTTCGGGGATAATAATATCCGTATCGGCGTTACCTGTAAAGTTTTCTGTATCATAGGTAAACAAGGGGCGTTTTTCAACAGCATAATTTAACCCCGCGTATTTAATCGCTTCGGCGCTTGTCGGGTAATCGCTGATGATTTGCCCTAAACCATGCCAGGCTTTTTCCTTTACGCTGAAAAAACTATGTTTTTCAGTCTGCTCGTTATAATTGATGTTGTGTGCCATTGTCTTTAAGATTTTAAATTATACTGCATTATTGTTAGGTCCTCGATTTTCACGTTTTCCGTGTCGGTAACGAGGCAAACCGCCTGTTGCTGTAATTCGTTTATGGCGTCATGTACCTTGACATGCGTATGGTTAATAACCACTTTCACCAATAAAAAAATGGTGTCCGTCATGGCTTCACGAATTATAATAGTTGGTAAATTCAGCCAGTTCAAATTGAAAAGCTGCGGGGTTATCTATTGTTAACTGTTGTGCATAGCCTTTCCAAAATATTTGGTCGGTTAATTCGATGAAAATTTCTAACATTGTCTTAGCTTATTAAGATTTAACCATCTTAGCAAAACGCCCTATGTACTGCGAATACATAGGGCGTTGCCATTGTTAACTTATGCGGGTATTACTATACTTGCTTCCACCTCTGCCAGTTTGTCGATACAAAGCTGTTTAACTTCCTGTGCGACATAGGCGATAATGAAAGGGTTTTTAGTTACAAACTCGTTGCCGTCATCATCGGAAATAACCAACTCGCAACGTGCAAAACGGCTATCGCTTGCCATATCGTCTTTATCATCACTTTGGGCAATGGTAAAGCTGTCGATATTGCCAATCGTGTTTTCCAGTTTAGTTTTTTGCGCAATCTTTTTGCCCAATACTTCCACGATTTTTACCGTTTCGGCTAACTTGCGTTCCTGCTGTGCCTGAAACTGCTCTTTAATTTCCTTTTTGCTCGGCTCGGCTTGTGGCTTTGCTTCTTCGCCCTGTTTCAATTCTTCGGCTTTTGGGGCTTCTGAAACGTTAGCGGGTTGGTTATCCACGGTAGCGGTGCTATCGGTCTTTGCCTCGGAAGTTTTGGCTTCCTCACCCTGCGAAGTTTGGGCAGGTGTTTTGTCCTTGCCAGCTTCATCTTTTGCTTCCTTTCCTGTCAGGTTTGGGCGAATGTTAGTTTTTGCTGTTTCCTTTTTAGTGGTGGCTGTACCTTGTACTGCACCGTTCTTTACTTCCTTGTTATTCATGATTTCTAATTTTTAAATGTTTTATTATTCTCTTACTTCTCCTGTGATGGTCTGCGGTCTGCGCCGTTCCCACTGTGGTGGTGCCCTGTCGTTTTGTGTTTCCATAATCTGTCCGAATTACTTTTTTTAATCAGCCCCGTCGGCAAGAGCCTCCGGTGGCTTTTTGTAAGCACCCTCACCTGAACACGGCGGGCTGAAGGACAAGACTTTGCGGAAAAAAATACTACCCCCGAGCGAAGCGAGGGGTGTGGAGATTTTTTTCCAGCAAACCCGTAGGGCACCGGTCTTGGCATTTCAGTCCCGCCGTTCAGAAATTTGCTTGCGAAAAAGCCAATGGAGAAAATGGAATGAGATAAAAGGAGTTATAAAGTAGCCTCAAAAAATCCTGGCGGTTTGGGCGATGCGCCAGCGAGGCCCAAATCGCCAGGTGTTTTAAAATGCAGTGAAGCTGCTGAGGAACGATGCGGCTGGAACTGCTGACTTAAAAAAACACTCAAATTCGATTAATTATCTATTTTTATAAAATATTCTTTATGAACATTTTATAAAAGTCCATTCAACCACCTAATCAGTTATTAATGCCTCGACCGTTTAAATCCGATTTAGTTCTTGAAGAAAAGATTTCTGCCCCAACATTAAAAGCATATTATGTAGGGTTCGATCAGAAAAAGTTCAGAATACAGCCATTGGTTGATGTAATAAGAAATGTTATTCCTGAATTTGCTTTAGGCTATCACTGTAGTGAACAAGTACATTTAACGGAAATCATTGAACGTTTAAAAGAGGCGGCTGAAACGGTTTATATGACCGATAAATACCAAACGAGAGGTGAATTTGGCGAGTTGATTTTACACTTATTGCTAAGAGATTTTCACAATACAATCCCACTTATCTCTAAAATATTTTTTAAAGACTCACATAATGTTCCCGCACATGGTTTCGACGGTGTACAAATAAGTATAAATGGAAATGAAAAAAAGTTATGGCTTGGCGAATCTAAACTTTACAAATCAGGTTCCGGTGGAATTAAGGATCTGGCAAAGGACATTACGAAGCATGTAAACGCTGATTATCTCCGCAGGGAGTTTAGTTTGATCTCAAAAAAATTACCTAATAATATACCAGAGATAGAACACTGGAGAGATTTGATGGATAAACATCAGCGGCTTGATGTAATATTCTCCAGCATTGTAATCCCGATGGTATGTACTTATAATAGTAATCTATTTAACACCCACGATGACAACACTCCTCAATGTTTAAACGATTTTATAACGGAATGGAATTTATTAAATGATGAATTTGTAAGGTTAAAAGGTTCAATTAATGTAGAAATAATTTTGATGCTTTTGCCAGTTCCTGATAAAGATGTGCTAAATACTGAACTTGATACGCGGCTTAAATTAATGCAGAAAATATGACCTTTCAAAACGCTACCGATGCAGTAAAATTCATTTCAGAATCACAATTTATCGATTATGATGAAAGCTTCGATTTATCGAAATTCTGTGCGAAGTTGCTTAGAAACAAAGCGGAAGAAAGGTATGGCCGTGATATTGTAATTCGTGTGCGTGATGCCTGGTCAAAATTACAGGAAAACACAAAGCCCATTTGGAATGATTTAACTGAGGCTGCGGGACTATACCCATATATTGATACAGAAAATTTATCCATTAGCGGGTTATTACGTTATGAATATCATAAGTCTCCTTTTATAAACGATGTGTTTCTACATGAAGAACAGCAGTATCTTTCTGTTGAACTTCAAAGTAAAAAAGCGGTTGTTGTAAGCGCACCAACGAGTTTTGGCAAAAGTTTGCTAATTGAAGAAATTGTTGCCAGTCGTTTATACAAACAAATTGTTATCATCCAACCTACACTCGCGTTATTAGATGAGACTCGAAAAAAATTATTAAAATACAGGGATAGTTATAAGATCATTGTTTCTACGAACCAAACGCCTGACGGCGATAAGCGTAACATATTTCTTTTTACCGGGGAGCGGGTAGTTGAATATGAGCATTTTGAAAATATCGATTTTTTTGTAATTGATGAATTTTATAAACTAAGCCTTGATCGAGACGATGACCGGGCGATAGCATTAAATCAAGCATTTAATAGGTTGCTTAAATTTACCAATAAGTTTTATTTACTTGGCCCGATGGTCAGGAATATTCCATTGTCATTCAAAGAAAAATTTGATCTGACTTGGTTCCCGACGGATTTTTCTACCGTTGCGGTTGATGAGAGTAGCCTTGAAATCATCGGAAAGGTCAAAGCCACAGAAAAGAAACAATTAAAAAAAGATAGTTTATTTAATTTTTTATCAGCCCTAAACGATCAGACATTAATTTATTGCTCTTCCCCCAATAAGGCCACAACATTGGGAATTGAATTTAGGTCAGAACTAACAACAAAGGAAGTAGATATTGGAATTGTGAACTTAAATGATAATGCGGATATTCTTGAATGGATAAGTCAAAATATTAATCCTAAATGGTCATTAATTGACGCCATTAATTCTGGTGTTGCATTTCATCACGGAGCATTACCGAGACATCTCGGCAGTTCAATAGTTGATGCTTTTAACAATGGGTCGATCAGATGGCTTTTTTGTACCTCCACATTAATAGAGGGGGTTAACACTTCTGCTAAGAATGTTGTTTTATACGATAAAGAAAAAGGAACAAAACAAATAGACTTCTTTGACTATAAAAACATTGCCGGTCGATCTGGACGTATGAATAAACATTTTATAGGAAATGTTATTCGATTTGAGAAGCAGCCAGATCAGATGGAGTTATTCGTTGATATTCCTTTATTTGACCAAGAAAATGCGCCTTTGGAAATTCTTATTGCATTAGATGATGCCGACATTGACAAAAATGTGAAGCACAAATTGGACGCTTTTAATAATCTTGATGACAGTCTAAAAGCTGTTCTCCGAAAAAACTCAAGTATAAATATTGACGGTCAATTAAAAATCATACAAATTCTTGAAAGTAATTTAAGCCAATACCGTTATCTGCTAAATTGGACGGCATATCCAACTTACGACCAAATTTTATTGGTTATACAGTTGGCTTGGGACAATCTATTAAGACCAGGTGAAAATAAGGCAGATATTAGAAGTGCGGCGCATTTAGCGGTACTTACAATAAAATATAGTCAACTTAAATCGGTATCAGCTTTAATAAACGATATTATCAATGACCCTTTTTACATAGAGCGATACCCAGATCAGCAGACAAGAATAAACACAATGGCTTTTTTTATATTGAATATCACAAGACATTGGTTTGACTATAAACTACCAAAGTGGATTTCCGTTATCTCTGACTTACAGGAATATGTATTAAAAAAGAGCAACATACCTTTTGGGAATTATTCGTTTTTTGCAAGTTCATTGGAGCATACTTTTTTGCCCCCTAATTTGGCAGCTTTAATGGAATATGACATACCTGTATCTGCAATAAATAAGCTTGGTAGGTTCCTTAATCAAGATTTAAGTTCAGAGGTTTTAATTAATCAATGTAATAATCTGACCGATGAGGTATTGAAAAGCAGGGGTTTAATAAATTATGAAATTAAAAAAATCAGGAATGCCTTTTAAATGTTTCCTGGTAAACGAAAAAGGAGCCTGATCAAAATCAGGCTCCCTCTAAATAGTTTTAAATACGAAGTTATTTTGCGTTTTTCTTTTCGATAACAGCAGTGCGTACTTCTTGCGCGGTTGCTTTTAATTGCTGCATCGTATTACGAAGCCTTGTTCCTGCGGCGTTGTTGCCCTTAGTAAAAAATTTGTCGGCATCAGCTTCTGCCGAGGCGATCAGTTCCTTTAATTTTGCGATTTGTTCCATAAAATGATAATTTAAAAGTGACTAATTATTGTTCGTTTTAAAAGGCGAAAAAAATAAATTTACAGTTTTATACGGCCATTCCCTGTTCCTGCTCTTTTTCTTTGCCTTTATTTACTTGCAGTGTCTGCTCAAGTTTCGGTTCCTTTAAAAATTGTTCCCGCTTTTCCGGTTTACCGTTTTCCTGGAAGAAGTTGATCTGGCGGAAACGCGGCGCTGCTTCAATATGCAATTTGATTTCTTCGCCGTCTTTAACGGTGGTAACCAGCGGACGGTTACCATTTTCAATAGATGCCATTAATGATTCCAGTTTTTTAGGGTCACCCAATTCTTTGATGTGGTATTTTTCCAGCGCCTCTTTGGTAGTAAACCCATAAGAGGGTACATGGTATTGGTTAGTTTGATAATTTTGATACCTGTCTTTTGGGCTGTCCATATCCAGCTTGATCCAGGCAGCGTAAGGCTGTCCCCCTAAGTTTAACAGGTCATCACGGTAAACCGAACGTCCCTGTATCAGATTGGCCGCTTGGTCAACGGTGAAGCCCCTGCCTCGTTCTACGAAAAAGGTTTGTGTCTGCGCAGGTGTGCGGAAAGTACGCTGGAAGTCTTTTTCCACGTATTCCACTTTACCTGCTTTCATCTCGGCCAGTTCCGTAGCGTGCGCGGCGTCTTTTCCGGCCGCCAAACGGCTGTCACCTTTTTGGTCCTTGAAAAAGCTGATCGCATCGCTCACGTTTTCAAAAGACTTGGTAAGGTTCTTGCCAGGTTCTTTCTCATTGCGAGTAATGATAAAATATTTATGTCCCTCTTCCAAAGCCTTACCTGTATTTAAGGCTACCGCGAACTTGTTCAAATAATAGTTGTCTGACTGGCCGGACTGCCTGAAGTGAGCGGTCACATCCACCTGTCCTTTATTGCCTTTGAGTTGGTCGGCTACGGTAAACTCCGGTAAGCCTTTCTCCATTTTTTGCTGTGCTTCCTCAATGGCTTTCTTACTGAAACGCAGGTCTTTCATTTCGTTTTGGATGTTCTCTAAATTGTTCCTGTTCATATCAATTTTGTTTATGGTTAATGAATTTGCTTGTTTTATTTCTTCCAGTAACTGGTCAACGTGGCGGTAGTAAATGGGGTAGTCCGCATCCCCCGGCAGGTAATTATTTCCTGCTGCATTGTCCAGGTATTCCAAAGCCTCCCCGAGTTTTTCAAACAAACTCAATTGGTGCGGCTGTAATTCCATATCCTGCGGCCGCAATTCAAATACGACATGGGGCATCCCGACATCTTGTGCATCTTCCAGTAGGCTGATAATTTTTTCTGCATATTTGGTTTCGAGCCGCATATCAGTTTTTGTTAATGCGAAGCAGCACGGTTTCACCACCTTTCAACTTCACCCGTATTTTTCGAACTTTCCTGCCGAACAAACCTTTGGCTGCCGAGATACCCGCTGTCGCCGCCTGCGTCGATAGGCTGTTGTCCATGCTCAAAAACTGCATATTTTCGAGCGCCCCGTCTGCGCCGCTGCCCGCCGCCTCGCCCAATTCCGCTTCCGGCGCCGCAATGCCCGCCATGCCGTCCAGCGAAAACATGGTGAAATTGACCGGGATAATCGCCGTTCCTAAACGGATATTTTTAATATCAAGTAAGAGGCGCTGGTTGGTAATGTTGCAAGAGCCGAATACAGTTTGTCCTTTAGGAATTTTGATCCCGTTGATTTTGATGGTATCCTGTAAACGCAATTTGACCACGCCTCCTGGAGCCAATTTCTGGTTGCCGTCAATAATGGCAGGAATAGCTTTAAATGCGCTGTCCGTAACGGTTGCTTTAACCGTTTTTTGCTTATCCTTTGCCAGTGATGGGTTTTGGATTTGCATGATCTTATCAAGCATCGTATTAAGTTGCTGCATTTGGGGATCTGGCGCGCTGCTTTGCTGTTTTTGTTTGAGTAGCCTTTCCATCTTTTCTAAATCAGCCGATTGATCGGTTGAAGTATAATTGGGTGATGGCCGAGTGCTGACTGGTGCCGACTGGCTGATCTGCCGGTTAATTTCAGCTAACCGCTGATTGATCTTCGTTTCGCTTTCTGCTGTGCTATTTACGGATTTACCGGTTGCTTTGTGGAAACTGGCCGTATCCCAACCCAATGCAGAAAATGCCCCTGCTGCGGAATGCGACCTGGCCGAAGCGGAATCACGCTGCGCTTTGTTGTACAGGCTCATTTTGTTGGCACCTTTATCCTGCTTTAATTGTGCGCCGGGCAGTTCTGTATTGATGCCTTTACTGACCGCCGCCGTTTGCGCCTCTGCATTGCCTTTGCCGCCGCCGAGCGCAAAAAAACCTAATGCCAGGAAGGGCAGTGCCAACAGCGGCAGGAACAGTAATAGTTTTCGTTTTCTTTCTTCTTGTGTCGTCATTTTAATATTGTTTTTTCGATGAATAATTTGTTTTTAATGGCTTTCAAGACGGCTTCGCCGTTAAAAGTGAATAATGGCTTTAATAAAAATGAACAGGCAAAACCCGCCGAACAAAAGGCAAAACAGGAACAGGGCCGTCAATTTTGAGGCGTGGTTCCAATACTGTGTTTTGCGGTTAAGGTAACCGGCTACCTGGGTTTGCCTCCGATGTATGTATCCGGCGACTTGCGTGGCCAAAGCATTTTCCCGATGCTTTGCCGTACTTGCTTTTTTTCTTTTAAATAACCTCATGGCTGTGTGGCTTTAGTTTGTTCGTCGTTGTTTTGCAGTATCTGCCAACCTTGTATTAAAAAACCGTGTGGGTTATTGTCCGTTTCAGTTTTAAGGTCGCTGATCTTTCCTTGTGTAACCAACTTTCGGGTAACGGTGCTGGTCGCCCTGATCAATTTTTCAGTAGCATAGCACGTAAAAGCATAGGGATAGGTATTCAGGTCTAAACTAATACTGTCCACTTTCACCTGCTGGTTAATGTTAGCTGAGATGAGGTTATTGAAGTAACCCGCCTCTTTCAGATTATCATAGGCCGTTTTAGCGCTGCCGTCTGCTAAATACAAGGCTCTGGTAATAGTGGAGTCAATCTGCTTATCATCCGGCACCAGCGTAAAGAAATCCTCGTGAAAGGTTTTGATGTGGTCGCGTAATTCGACAGGCAGGTTGGTTTTGCGGTCTGCCGCTATGGCTTCCAGTACTTTGCCGTTATATAGGATATGCACCCGGTTCTGTGCCTGATTTGCAAACTGGTAGCTTTTATAGATGCCAAAACATAGCGTAGCCACATTGGCCAGTATTAAAAAAATGCTGAAGGTTTTGATATGCTTAAAAGCCGTATCGATATTTTTGAATTGCTGAAACATCTTATTTGCCCTCCAGTTTGTTTTTTTGATGGTTACTGCCTCCTCCGCGATAGCCCTCCCTAAAGTCGGCAGGCGCGTTTAAGATATTGCTTCTTGTCTGTTCGCCACGTTCGCTTATCGCCGCTGCTACACCGGAAGCCGCGCTAATAGTTGTTGCCGTAACACTGGTTACCCTGTTCAGTAAACCATTCCCGCCGTGGGCATGTATCACATAATTAGCTACGCTTGGTACGGAGAAATAACCCACAATTCCAATGCAGAGAAATATGAGGTAACACGTATCCGTCGGACTGAAAAACGTGTCCCCGGCGCTTTGTATCTGCGAAATATCCAATTGTAGCATTTGCTGCTGCACCTGCCCGATGATGCTGCCGAAGATATTGGCGATAGGCAGCCATAGAAAGATATTGATATACCGGGCTACCCATTGTTGCAGCGAATGTTGTAATCCGTCAAACACGGCGAAGCCAAATACCAACGGCCCTAATATGGCCAGGATGATGAGGTAGAACGTCCGTATCGTATTGATGCAAAGAATAGCGGCGGCATATAAAACCTGCAAAATTTCCGACATCCATTCTTTAATGTTGTTCTTGAAATTGTACATGTTCTTATCCATCCAAAATTTCACATCATTGCCCAAACTCGAAAAAGTGCCCTCGTTCTGGTCGTTAGGGTCATCAGGATGCGTGTATTTGTACCACTTGTCACGGTCGCCGTTCCCATCGTCGCCAACATACATTTGATAACTACTGCTGTTTTTTATCGCGTCTTCTTTTTGTTTCAATAGCAAGGCTATACTGTTGTTGCTGTTGGTCACCATATTTTGGGTAGTTGACACAATCGGTTGCATGACACCGTTCATCAGCGCAATCACCATTGGGAACAGCATTATCGCGATGCCCAAAGCGAAAGGGCGCAACAGCGGGTAGAAATCCAGCGGCTCGGCCTGCGCAATTTGCCGCCATACCCGTGAGGCGATGTACCACAAGGCCGCAAACCCCGCTATACCTTGCGCGGCACCTATCAGGTTGCTGCACATGGGGATCATTTGATTATAGACGTTATTCAATACCGGCTGCATCCCTTGCAGACTGGTTGTAATATCCTGGGCCTGGCTTAAATGCGGTAAAGCAAGCAACAACGCCAGGCCCCCTAAACCCCTAAAGGGGGAACTATTAAAGATTTGTTTCCATTTCATACTAATACAGTTTTTGCAGGGTGTTAACATCATTTTGTTCTTTCTCTCTTTGCAGTTGCAGTACCGCTACCTCGGTATTGAAATGGCGTAGGAAAACCAGCTTATTCTGCGTGTCCCCGTAGATATGGTCAATGGCCTGTAAGCGTTCCGCATCGCTCATGCGCAAGTTTCCGGCGGTGATCACGTTAGCCAGGTTGGTCAGGTTATCCACGCTTTGGCTCAACAACTGGCTGAATACGCCGTTCATATAAACCAGTTCCGTCGCGCTGAAGTGGCCGCTGCTGCTGAACTGCTTATAAGCTGCTTTGTATTCGGATACGATACTGGCCTGCGCTGAAATAATGTCGGCTATCCGCCCGTACTTCCGCACTTCGGGGCTAATAGCCATCAGGCTGTTTAAAAAAGAAGAGTGTAGGTTAAAGTTTCCTTCGGATATATCCTTAACCTCGCCATAGCCTTGTGTAAGGATGGTATAGCCGGTTTCCATATCGGATAGTATCGCTTTAAATTGGGTAAGCTTTTCAATGTCCATCAATAATTGCTGTACGTCCTGTGCTGTAGAAGCCTGCGCATTCGCCTTTTCGGGGAATAAACCAAAAGTCAAAAGCATACAGGTTAACAGCCCGATGGTTAGTTTTTTAGTTAATTCCATAAAGCTTGTTTAAGGTCTGTGTTTCGTTACTGTCCTGGTTTCTTTGGGCCGCCATAAGCCTGACGCTATTACAAAAGCTTTGCGTAAACTGGTATTTATCCAACATAGCCGCCTGTACATTCCGTATCTGCTTCAGCCGCTCATCATCACTCATTTGCAGGGCGCCATTTTTTAACACGCTGTTTAATTTGTCCAGGTCTTTTGCGCATTCATTAATGATATTTTGCACGACTGTTTGAATATAACCCCGCTCATCATTGGTTAAGCCTGCCACGTTTTGAATCGCATTTAACATCCTGATAATGCTTTGCTGCTCTGTTGCAATGGAGCTAATGTCCGGGCTGCTTTTGACCTGTGGGTTAACATTACTTAGCGAAGTGTAGTAGCTTTGGTGCAGGCCAAATTCGCCGTTTTTAAAATTGCCGATGGATGTCCATTCGCCTTTCAGCATATTATATCCCTGCCGGATGGAAGTTTCACAGGCATTTAGCGCGGCGATTTGCTGGGTTAGATATTTGATCTGCGTTTTGCCTTGCGAAAACCACTCCGCAAAAGTTTGCGCGTAGCTATGCTGAAGGCACAAAGCGGAAAGCACAAAGCAAATTAGTATTGCTTTTAGTTTTGGTCTTTTACTTTTTTGCTTATTCGATTCCATAATATTTTTTTAAGGTGAGTACTTCGTTTTCACTCTGCGCTTTTTGCAAGCTGAGCATTTCGTTCTGCGTGTTGAATTGTTGCAGGTCGCTATAATTCGTATCCATGTGATCGGCGGCCTTATTGATGATTTCCATTCGTTTGGCATCCGGCATTTGTGTTTTATTAGCATGGATTACCGAAAGTATCTGGTCAAGGTCGTTAACGCTTGCCTGCAAAATGCCCGAATAAACATTAGTCATGTAAGACAATTCTTCAGCCGTGAAATGCTTGTCATTTTTGATGAGCGCCCATGCCTGGTTATAGGAATTGACAAGGGCGACCTGTTTTTGCGATAAGTCGCTGATACGGGAATAATAGGCTATTGCCGTTTTGATGTTCCATAATTCCTGGTAATACTGGCTGAACAAATCTTTTTGTTGTTGCGACCAGCTTGATATTTCGTTTAGCTTCAGCTTGGACAGTTGGTTTTCCAATGCTTTCTGCGCATTTTGCAACCATATCGTTTGGTTCTGCATTCGCTGCACCTCCAAGTCAATAGCGCGGATCACGCGGCCAACTGTAGAGGAAATGACCGAGCCGACGACAAGCTGTGCATCCGCACCTTTGGGTATAGATACAAAGACAGTCACTGCCGACACGGGTAAAATGACCATGTATTTTTTCATAATTTCTTTAATTTTTGACACAATAGCCTCCTTATATGCCGCATTCGCGGCATATCAAATTGTATTGGTGAATAATTTTGTTAATTGATCTTTTGGTAACTGGCTTGGTTAATCAGCAACAGTTTTTTATCTGTATCAAAGCGGAATATCCTGCCGGTAGTCACTTCGTCTAACTCCTGTTTATTACTATCCCAAACTGAGTTTAGTATTTCTACTTTTTGATGTTTAGGCAATAATTTACCCTTCCTAATGGCCTGGTAGCCAGTACGCCGGGTGATCTGGTAATTGTAACCATCCGCTTGCTTGATAACTAAGGTATCATTGGCAACGGCGTATTCGCCTTTGGCTGAATTGACATAAGTGCCTGGAATAAAATCCTGCGTTTGATTCTTTTTGCTTTGGCAGGCAGCTAATAGTAATAAGGCACCAACCATTGATTTGAATGTTGCTTTCATAATTTTAGTTTTTATTAGTGAGTTCCATAGCCAGCATGGCAATACCTTTTTGTATGCCGCCATACTTCTTTGCGTACTGTTGTACTTTAACTTTCTCGCTTTCTTCGGTTGTATAGGCCAAATATTCTGTGAGGCTTACTTCTGTCCGGTAAACTTTGCTGTACTGGCCGCCCAAAGAAATAAATACCTCTTTGTATTTGCGTTTGGGGTCATTGGCCCTGTTCATCGAAAGTATCTGCGCCTTTTCCTTTTCTGTGAGGCCCAACAGTTCCTGTATTGCGTCAAACTTGTTCTGGTATTTGCTTTGGTCAAGCAGTATTTTGCAATCGCTGTTATTGATAATGGCCTGTTTAACGATAGGCGAAGAAATAATGTCTTCTACTTCCTGTGTAACTACGATAGCCTCACCAAAGAATTTCCTAACCGTTTTGAACAGGTACTTAATGTACTCCGCCATGCCGTCTTTGGCGATGGCTTTCCAGCATTCCTCAATAAGCAAAACCTTTCGGATGCCTTTTAGCTTGCGCATTTTACTAATGAACATCTCCATCAACACCAGGGTTACCACCGGGAATAAAATCGGGTGATCTTTGATGTTGTCCAATTCTATAACAATAAACGGTTGGTTAAGCAGGTCGAGGTTTTCACTGGCGTTTAACAGGTAGTCAAATTCGCCGCCCCGGTAGTAGGGGTTCAGCACATAAAGAAAGTTCCCGATGTCAAAATCCTTTTCTTTCACCTTGCCATCCTCCAGTACCTGCATGTATTCTTCCATCAGGTATTCGTAGAAAGTATTGAAGCAAGGGAAAATATCGGGGCGTTTGGTTAACTGGTCAAAATATCCCGTTAACGCATTGGACAGGGCCACATACTCGCTGCGTTTAAAGGGTTCATCATCCTTCTTCCAAAGCGCCAAAAGCAGGGTTTTGATACTTTCCTTTTTCTCGGTGTCCAGCACGTCACCCTCGGTAAGATAGAACGGGTTGAACTTGATCGGGTCACTTTCCGAATACGTAAAATAATAGCCGCCCACCAGGTCGCATAAGCCTTTATAGCTATGGCCTACGTCCACCAATACCACATGCGCCCCTTGTTCATAGTAGCTTCTAATCATGTGGTTAGTGAAGAATGATTTACCGCTGCCGCTCGGCCCTAAAATAAATTTGTTGCGGTTGGTGGTATAGCCTAACCTCATAGGCTCGTCGGATATGTCCACATGCACCGGATTGCCGGTTAAGCGGTCGCCCATTCGCATACCAAAAGGGCTGATACTGTTACGATAGTTGGTTTCGAGGTTAAAAAAACAGGCGGCCTGTTCAATGAACGTATCGAAACTGTCGTTCATCGGGAAATCCGCTTCATTGCCCGGCATTCCAGCGAACCATATTTGCGCTGCGCCATCGGTTTCCTGTTTCGCGATAGCATCCATTTGCGCCATTGCCGAACTCACAAGGTTTTTCAGGTCTTTGACTTTATTTTCATTATCCGACCAAGCCAGTAGATTGAAGTGGGCCTTAACGGGCGGCCGTTGTTGCCCGATTGCTTCGTTCAGAAAATCATTGACAGCATCCCGTGATATGGCGTTTTCGCGGGAATAGCCTGACAGGGATTGTAAACGCAATTTTTTAGCTTCTAAACGTTTGATTGTCTTTTGCCCGTCCTCAATAAAAATGTACTGGTTTAAAATATGATTACAGGGTAACAACTGACCCAATGGTGATGCAAAGCCAATACTGAATTTGGTGCGGTCGGTACTGTATTTATCGTAATTGATACGGCTACCGCAAAGTGCAGGCAGGTCTTCTACATCAGAAAGGGTATAGAGTTCGCAATGATTTTTGCCAACCCTGATCTCATCTTTGAGGTGTATATCCTGTATAACCGGATTCCCTTCGGCAGCGCCTAAAAAGCAATAACGTTCAATAATACCGGCCCGTTCCGCAGTACCTGCCAGTTCATCATCATCCAGTCGATTTAGCGTAACAAAACCACTATCTGTCAATATGCGTTCAAATTGCCCGGCGCTATCCAAAAAATCCTTATACAATACGGGATTAACGGTTTGTTGCGGTACAATGCTTTTGCGCAGGATATTGCTGTAAGCTGAACTTGCTAATTTCCGGTCTTTTGGTTTTTGAGTAAGGAAGATGTAGCAAAGATGCTCAAGGCATTCACGTTCATTAAAAAAACGTTCGCTTGAACGGGAAAGAAAACTTTTGCCGGCCTTTTCAAAATCGGCTTTGTAGCTGCTTTCGGTAAACCAATCCTGTTTATGGAAGACACTGCCCTGCGGTAATAAGCGGACGGCTTTAACCCATGCCTGGTGATAGGCTTCATAGTCCCGGTCGGAAAGGGTAAATATCTCCGGCAGGCTGACTTTATAGGCTACAGTAATATCGCCGTTCGCGGATAATATCGCACCGTTTTCGACTTTGGTTAGGGGCAATATTTTATTAATTTCTATTCCCATGATTCGATTGTTTTAAATTGATAAATACTTGCCTTGAATTGCATTTAATAAATTCCGGCAGTTGTTTTTTGGCGAAGTGTTTGGACAAGCCATGTTCACCAAACCGGTGGCTCAATCGGAACACGCTAAAGAATAAGGCCGAACCTAACCCGACGATCAAAGGCAGGATAACCCAAAGGCTTAATCCGCAGATATATAGGATAGCAAAGCTGATGAGCAGCAAAACCAAACCGATAGCCAGGTAAGCGATATACTGCGCTTTGAGGCCCTTAAATACAATTGGTTTTGATACGCCTTTATTGATCTGGTAAACTGACATATGCCCTAAGTTTTATAAGCCGAAGAATGATTTTAATACAGTTGCCACAACGACTAAGAACACGCAAGAGCCAAACCAGGCCGCTGCTACTTTGTTGGTATCCGGTTCACCAGCGTTCCATTTATTAAAGACTTTAATGGCACCGATGATACCGACTACAGCACCAATGGCATACATCAGGTTACAGCCGCTGTCAAAGTAACCTTTGACCTGGGTAGTGGCTGCGTTGATGCCACTGTTACCGTCCTGGCCGAAACAGTAATTGATGGTTACCAATAGAGCGGTAAACATGAGCGTTTTTAAAAGGGCTTGTTGTTTCGGCGTATAGGGGACGTGGTTGGTGAAAATTAAATTCACTGCTTTTATGTAGGATTTTATTGATTTTAACATGACAGAAAGATTTTTTTATGATTAGAGATTATTGCCACAAATTGTCCAGTTCTTCATCTGAGATCGGGAAAAGCACGTTTTCGCGGATGTAGTCATTAAGCGCCTGCTGGTTGGCTGTGCCTTTGATGCTATGGTACTTCGTGCTGACTAACCCGAACAAGGAAATGAAATCCTGTTTGGTGCCTTGCTGCGTTTCCAGGATATGAAAGATACTTTTCAGTTCTTCCAGCACATCAGGAATGATGCTTTGTTGCCGTTCGCGCACCTCATCAGCGCCTTTCTGTTCAGTTGCTGTGTCCCAACTTTCTCCGGCTTCTTGCTCCGTTGCCGCATCGCTTATCCGTGGTGCAAAACCGAATTGTGCCATACTTAACCTCGTCATTCCCTCGGGTAAAGCAGACTTGCCCATCAAGTCATCTTCGCCACCTAAAGGATTGTCTTCAAAATCTTCGTCCCAGGCATGTCTCAAAGGCTCCGACGGGGTGCTATCCTTGTTTTTACCATTTAAATAATCCTGTATCTTGTGATGATAAAACAACAAGATAATGACAGTGTACCAGATGATACTGAGTACTAAGGCAGCAACCAAAAATTGCTGCCATGTAAAATATTTTAACATAATTTTTGTCTTTGTCCTGCCGCTCCATTGCGCCAGGATTACAAAAGCAAAGGTTGCCCGACTGGAAATTTTTGATTAGGTAAGCCTCGGTAGTACTGTTAAATAAGTAATAACTGATTTAAATACAGCACTTTAGTCTTCATCGCTAATTGCGGAGTTGTTCTTTTTCTTGCCAGTTGGCACGTATTCATCCTCGTTCTCCATTTTCAAGTTGAGGCTGTCCCGCATTTCGTTTAGGTAACGGGTACGGCTTAACCTTTTTCTTTTTCGTAACTCGGCAAACCGTTTGGCGGGGATACCGATATTGACATGAAAGGTTTCCTCCAGCCACCGGAAGATTTCACCCAAACCGGCGGTGCCGTTATTGAGTTTACCGGTATAATAAAACCCTAAACCAATTTCGGCCAGGTCAATGGTATCACCTGTCCAGTTCATTTCTCCGGGATGTAAGTTCCCTGAGAGTGTTTGCGGATCAATACTCCTTTTTTTCAGAAGGAGTAGTCTTTCCAATACCCATTCCTTTAGTGCTTCAAAAGCCCGGAACTTGGAAAACAGGTAATCGCAACTGGTAGAAAATTCGGGGTCAAGGTCGGGTACTTCCGGGAGCAATATGCTTTGCATTTCTGCACCCCTTACAAAATACAGGTTGTCCAACTCATCCGCATTAAGGCGGTAATATTGGTAGAGAAAAGCATACTGACGAAAAAAACGTTCGATAAACAACAATTCCTGTTCGAGAAAACTTGCCTGTTTGTCCGCATCCCCATACGGCAAATTGGTTTCAATGTTGTATAGCTCGGTGTAGTAAATTTGCCATTGGTAAAAGGAAGGTTTGATATTCTTGAAAATGGGGATTTCTTCCGTTTTATTTTTGAATTTAAGGTCGCTAACATGCAACCTTAACTTTTTCAGTGCCTCGCGGATAAGTTTTAGCACCATTGTCAATCTTTTTAAAGGGTCCTTGATCTGGGAACAAACTTGTTCCACATCGTTTTCCAGTTGTTTAAGCAATCGGTTAGAAATTTCCTGAATCATTGGATATTACAGATTATAGTAAATCCCGCTACGCCCGTTCACTGGCAACAACTCTTCACATAAGCAGGAGATTTGTAATTTTTTCCCATATAATTGGTTTAAAATAGATCCATAAATAAATACAGGTCAAAATTAAATAGCTACTCAAGTGGAGAAAATACCTAATTAGTGTATTTTTAATACCTATTAAGTGGTATTTTTAGGGGATTTTAGTAGGAAAATTAAAATACGCGAATACTTTGCAGTTTGTGGATCAAAGTTGACCTATTCTTCACGCCGGTTTTGCGAAACATATTATAGATGTGTTTTTTAACGGTTTCTTCTGAAATAAACATTTTGTCAGCGGCTTCCTTATTTGTCAATCCTTTATAAAGCATCTGTACAAGGTGGATTTCAGTCTTAGTTAAATGGAAATGCAGGCAATTATCTTGGAATATTTCCAGGCCTGTACCGTCAATTGTCACATTTTGCAATAGTTGGTATTCAAGCCTTGCCCGTTGAATAGATTTCAGAATAAATAAGGTGCTAATGATAACAATACCTGTATTCGTAAATAAGACTTCCATAAGCTGACTTTCTTCTACAAGTCCAAAAAAAGCCAATGAAAGCCAGGGAGTAACCGCGCAATACATTGCGATTTCCTCCAGGTATTCGTTTCTATTCCTGTCCGCTTCATATTTTTTTCGGATGGCCCGGAACATTACCCAAAGTAATACAACCGCATAAATGAATGGCACTATCATGCCAAATCTGATATCAACATTGAGTTTGCCATTTATAGCGTAAACAATTACAAAAAAGATAAAATAAGGAAGCATGAGGAACAGAGGCACTCCATATAAAGCGTGCCAGCGCAATGATTTTAAATCAAAAGCCTTAAAAAAATATAAAGGGAAAAAAGAGGCCATTAAAAATCCGCTGCCATAAGCAATCATTTCCTGGGTGGAAATAGGTATATCAATCTTAGGATCTGGAAAAAGACCTCCGGTTATATTATAAAACTGAAATAGGAAAAGTAGTAAAAGGTACCATAAACGGATTTTATCCTGGGGACGGAATAAGTAATAAAAGATTTGGAAAATGAACATGCAAAATTCAAGCACTATAAAAATAAAAGTGACAATGTGAATTTGCGTTCCGAATACCAGCATTGTTGTAATTATTTATCGGGTTCACGCTTCAGAAAGAATAAGGTGTAGCCTAATTCTAATTCATTATAAATTTTAAACCCAAAGTGTTCATACCATGGGATGTTTTTTAATGTTGAGGTTTCAAGATAAATTGGAAGCTTTTTATCAATTGATGTTGCTATAATCTCCTCCAATAAGTTGCTGCCAACACCTTTGTGCTGGCATACTGGATCAACACCAATAAACCACAAATAGATCATGTTTTCCTTGGGCTGAAGTTTTTTAATCTCCTCCTCACGGTTCAATGTCTTTTGGATGCCTCGTATTCCAATTGCCTGAATAATAAGCCTGATATCCAGCCAGACTGATTTGACGGTCGTTCGCTTTTGATGGGGGAATAAAGTTAATGCACAAGCTTTACGGTCATCAGATAACCATACTTCACCAAAAAGACGGCACACTTCAAAAGAATAGTCCATCAATGCATGGATGCGTTTTAATTTAATGTCGTCCTGGCGAACAATAAAATTTACACTTTGATTTTCTTTAAATGATTTAGCCAATATGCTTACTACTAATTCTTTATCTTCCTGTTTTGCTCTGTCCATAGTGTAGATGTTTTTTAGAGGCTGATTGTATCTGTTTTTAATTCATGTCGGAAAGAACATTTTATTGATTTTAGCAACCATCTTTAATAACAATTCCCTTACCGCATAACCAGTGAACTGATCACTGCTATAATATAATTTATTCATACTTCCATATGAAATATGTTCCTGCTTTTTACTCATAAAATTTTTCGAAAAGAACCGAAGTAAACCAGCTATATTTTTCATCGTAAAAACGCCTTCTTCATACAAAAGCCTTATCAGCAAGGTTAATTGTGCTACTGTAAGCTTCAACTCTATCTTATGTGAAATATCGGTTTCCAATAAATCTTGATGATTACTTTTCTCTTTAATATACTCATTTAGCCAGTTTTCTAATAAATTGTTAACGGGCATGAGATCAGGGTCATAGCACGCTGTCGATATAACCGGCATAGTTTTAAGGACGATCAATTGCCTTTTTAACATGTGTAATTGATCGTTTTCCTTTAGAGTTAAACTTTCTCTGGTTAAGTTTTCATGATACCACTGACAAAAGCTATTGTGATTAAAATTAAGGTAAAATAAGGACTCTGTGACACTATGGGTTAAATCCCGACTGTCTTCAAAGGCAATAGTAACACCCAATGTTTCAGCGAATTGAAAAAAATATTCGGCAGTTCGATAGTTAATTGGGGTAAATTTATCCATGTTCGAAATGCCGTCTAAATAATCGCGGATGCATGCTTTTAATTGCACATCCAGTTCTACATATTGCATGGATGCACTGAGTTTTTCTGCTGCTTCGGCCATTTTTTTCCTAATATCCGGTATTACCGCATCTGGTATTTTGGTTTCTTGGTTAACGTAGGTATTAAAATATTGTATCTGAAAATCTTTGAGATCAAGTAATCGTTCAAGCAGAAATTCGGAGAAGGTCTGGATGGAATAATTGCTCTGTGAGGCAGATTGTTTAGCTTGTTGAATCTGCGGGTAAACCTTATCTGCTAAATCTAATAAAATTTGTTGCTGAAACCAGACATAACGTTTAATTACCTGATCCTTCGCATCGCTAAACAGCAACTCCGTCCAGACTTTTTTGATCCTTTGACATTCTGCGATGATAAGCGCTTCTTGTCCATTTCCAAGGTCAGTCTTAGAAAGATTCTCGTTACTTTCTTCGGAGAAAAATGCGTTAACAAAGTCCTCCAACAGCTTTAGCTCATCCTTAAGCATGATATTCAATTAACTTACAGGAATATTTTTTTTAACTTACGGGCAATTTTAATTATGGCATTAATTTTAGTGGACTGAGTTTATGTAACAAATGTGTAGTGGTTAATACCGTAATTGTAGTATTAGTTGGGTCAGTTTCTCCAACAGTGGTATCTGATTGATTGATCCCTGACAAACGATTATAGCGATACAAGGTATTTGTCTTTTTTTTGAATTTTTTTACGGGTAAATTTTTCATGGCGATAACTTTTCACCCAAATTATCTTCGTAAATAGGCCCATGACAACTTTGTTACACGCACGGCGGTTTGCTGTAGAAAGATAACCGGTTATGACAATGGCATTACAATCCAAAATGAAGTTTTTAAGGTTGGATGTTAGTGTGATCCTAAAACATATTTTGGGATGGTGTCTGTTTATTGCCTATGAAATTAGCTTCGTTCATTTTAACGTAGGAACCACTTATCCTTTGCGGGATTATATTTGTTATTATAGTTTAAACATAAGCTTGTTTTACATCAACGCATATGTGCTCCTTGCTTATTCTATAAAATCTTCCAGATCCTATTTGTTAATCCCAATACTTATGCTGCTGGAATTGACAATTTATCTACTCATAAAATACATCCTCGATTATTTCCTTGCAGCTCATCATTTTACATTCTTCAGGCAACTAATTTATGTAAGGAAATTCGTGTTATTGAATATTTTTCGAGGGATTTACTTTTTAGGATTCAGTTTTTTATACTGGTCGGTAATCCGAATGATTGCCTACAGGAATCAGGCGCATGAGACGGAAACCATGCGACTTACCACACTAAAAGAAAAAGCTGAATTAGAAAGAAATTTGGCAGAGGCCAGGAACGCATATTTGCAGCATCAGATTAATCCCCATTTACTATTTAATACATTAACTTTTATTCATAATACCTATTATAAATTTTCCCGTGAAGCCTCGCAATGTGTGCTTTTGCTTGTTGAGATTATGCGCTTTTCTCTTCATGAAGTTGATACAGATGGGAAAACACCACTTTCCAAAGAAATTGAACAAATTCAGAATTTCATCGAGCTTAACCAGCTTAGGTTTGATTATGCGTTGTATATAGATTACGAGGTTGAAGGTGATTTTGAGGCGCATCAAATTATTCCGCTTATCCTATTGACACTCACTGAGAATATTTTTAAACACGGGAATCTTAAAAGGGAACAAAAAAAAGCCAAATTACATATATCTGTAAGTGACCAGCACGAATTGATTTTTGTAAGCTGGAACCTAAAAAAACATCAAAGTGAAACCAAACGGCTTCGGTCTATTGGTATTAAAAATGTAATAAAGCGATTGGAATATAGTTATCAGCAACAATATTCATTGAATATAAAGGAAGACGATGAAAGTTACGGATTAGAATTGAGGATGCAATTATGAATTTAACGTGTTATGTTGTCGATGACGAATATCATTCAGTGGAAATGCTGAGGGAATATATTGAAAAAACGGATGGCCTTGAGTTGCAGGGATTTTCGACCAATCCGCTAACTGCTCTAAATGAAGTGACTGGACCTAATCCACCCGATATTACATTTTTGGACGTGGAAATGCCAGAACTTTCGGGAATGGAGTTTGCCGGATTGGTAAATTTGCATACAACAATTGTTTTCACTACTTCTTTTCGTGAATTTGCAGTAGAAGCATTTGAAAAGGAAGCTTTTGATTTTCTGTTAAAACCAATTAGTTATGCGCGATTTCGTAGCTGTATTCAACGGATACAAAGAAATGCTATTCAGAAAATACAACATAAAAAGGAAAAACGGGATTTCTTTTTTGTAAAATCCGAAACTAAAGGAAAAATGGTAAGGGTTGTCATAAGCGATATAATATACGTAGAGGGCGCACAGAATTATATAAAAATCCATTTAAGTTCAGGTGACATAATGCCCTACCTCACCATTAATGAAATTGAACAGTATTTACCGATGGATCAATTTTCGAGGATACATCAATCATTTATCATCAACACCTACCGGATAAAAGCAGTCGAACAAGCCCGAGTTATCCTTGAAAAAGATATCATTTTAAACTTGGGTCGGTTTTATAAAGAACCCTTCCTGGAAAAAATGAACGAATTGCTTTTAAAGTCAAGAAGGAAATTTTAGTCACTTTTTTGGGACATAGCCTTCCTTGATACTTGATATTTATATATACAATAATATATGATCAATTCCTGGTTCCGTTGCCTATCGACAAATAAGCGGTTCAGGTGCATGTGAATCAGATCTGCCAGTAATTGATTTTTGCGCTTGGGGGTAAAGCTTACAGCAGCTTTTAAAACTTCTTGCACCTTTAATGCAAACATATCCGACCATTTTCCCAATTTTAATTTTTCATAATATACTTTATTGCTGAGCAGCTCGGCTATTTCCTTTTTAATTTCTCTGTATTTTTGATCAAGCTCTATTTTTAATGTTTTTTCACTCGAAAATTCCGAATAAAAAGTTTGAACCATCTGTTCCAGAAAGTTAATTTGAATGTTTAAATCCGGCAAAAAACTATTCAGTAAATGGACTACTGAAACAAATGCCAGGCTATGATAAGTATTACTGAATGATTTCAGCCTGGTAATTTTAACATACCTTATGATCAATTCACTACTTCCATAAAAAAAGTGCTCCACCAAATTGATTATATCTGGTCCATACCTTTCCATTTCCCTACGATAGGTATCAGCCTGGTATTCTCTAATCAAATGATAATGTACTGAACCTTCCAATCGTTTTTTTAGCAGGATTAACACCGTTCCTATAAACTCCTCCTTTACTTTAAGACGTAAGCGTATATGATAACCGGAATCCCGATAACGGATAAAAAACCAGCACAGCAATTCTCCGTTATCAAACTTTTGAAGTAAAGGAAAGAGTTTTTTAACCAACAGGTCATTGGCAATAGACGGATTACAATACAGTTTTAAATAGAGCCATTTACTACCTAAAATATATTCTTCTTTAACTTTCGTTTTTGTAATTATATCTGCTGTTCGGTTTCCCTGATATGTAGTTTCATCTTTATGTAGAAAAGCTATAAACTGGTTAACCAATGGCTTGCCACTGTATGTAGCAATTATAGGTTGTTCCGGTAAAAAATACTCCTGTAGCACTGCATTGTCCATGCTTTTAAGGCAATCAATTAAAAAGATAATGTCTTCTTCACGGTCAGTATTAAAAACAAGTTGCTGATCGAACTTGCTAAGTGCAATGACAGATGGTAATTTCAATTTTTTCTTTAACAGCTCAAACTTATTAAAAGACTCATCTATGGGTGCCGATTTTAACTCGTTTAAGTCCTGATCAGATAAGTGCCAAATAGCAGGGCAGAGAATAGTTTGTTTAAATACGACCCTGGGGTAATATGCCATACCGGGAAAAAATTGTTCCACTTCAAACGAGTAATTGCCCTGCAACCCCTGGTATTGTAAATCACAAAGAATTCTGTATAAAGCCAGGTGGTTAAGGGTGTGATTATAAGCGGAACTCAACCGGGGAATGATAATTTTTTGAAGTGATTTTGATTCAAGGATCAGCTCATCTCCAATTACTGATATCCATAAATCTGAAGGTGCGATTTGATGGTCAAAAGGCAAGGTAGAAACTGAATTAATAGTAATTTCATATTCGTAGCTGTGTTTTCTACGATTAATGTTATCTGCATGAGTGTCAGATAGCTGACCTATATCTGCGAAAATTACGTCAGGATTAGCCGATTGCTCCAATGAAGCCAATTGCTGGCTTAGGCTATAGATATCTTTGTTCCAGATCGTAAATCTTCCAATCAATGCCGTCGCTGAAACGCCGCCTGCCGTTTCTAAGTAAACAGCATTATCAAGAGCCCTAAACATTACAGACAATGTTGGAGGCGAAGAAAGCGTTTGGTTGGCTTGAATAATCGGTAGGTCAGCCTCATCTAACTGAATGGGGTCAGTATTATGCTGATTATTTTTCCATTTCTGAAACAACAGCCGGTGAACCGGTGACCATTCCAAAGCCATGTTGTTTTTTTGAGGTTCTTTAAAATTTACCTGGCGCAGTAATTCAGTTTCTGATAGCGGGGTTATATCCGGGCCATATCCAACACCTGTTTCGGGGTCAATAGCCTGGAGTAATGGGATTTTTTGCCTGTCAAACCTATTTTTGAAATCCTGAATAAATTGTCGAAGCATTGGAGATTGTGCAGGTTGAGCGAGGGCGCTTAATGCTTTTAATCCCTCTGTTATATGTTGCTGGTATTTAATTGAAAGGCTTCCATCAGCTACTTTTCTTTCCAGTCCAGCATAAAAATATTGACGAGTTTTTCCTTCCAGCAAATCTGAAAACCAACCCTTAAGCTGTCCGCTTAAGTTAATTAAATGATCTACAGCTGGAAACGGAACAGTTAGCAATTGCTGGTGGATATTATCCAATATTGAGGTGAAAGGAGAGGCCACTATTTCCGTATGATTCAATAGTCTATATAAATAATCTTCCCCAATGATGTTGGTCCCTGTTTGGGATATGATTAGCTGCGCATCAACAAGGAACTTTAAATAATCCTTAGCAGTCTCCCGGTCACAGTCGGATATTTCAATCATAAAGGTCATTATTTCTAATCCCGGCTTGAAGCTGCCAGAACAAAAATTGATTAATGCAGAAGTTAAAGTGTTGTACTCATAAGATTCGAGGTCAAACAAAATTTTCTTTCTATCTTCTGAATAATTGGTTTTGACAAAACGAAACTCCCTTCCTAATTTGTAAAGCGTTGGATTGCATATATAGGTGTAGTTTTCGGGGTCATTTCCAATCAGTCTTGCCGCTAAATCCAAGACAATCTCCTGATCAATATTCAAGTGCAATTTCGCATTCTGCTCATCAAGCCTGATAAGTTCATCCAGGCCCCATGATGCCAGCGTAAAAGAAGAAAAGCTACCGAAGGGTGTTGGTCGAAAACACATCCGGTTATAATACCTATTGATGCTTAAGCGTTCTTTAGAAGTTAGAGATTTATAGTCAAAATGTTTAGCAGCTAACAGATTGTATAGTTGAGGACTCGCCAGGTACAAGGCAGTCCGAAAGTAATCATCGTTTATGATTTCTTCAGTTTTCTTATCGGCATATTGGTTATAACTGTAAAATGGGCTTCTGAGCAGTAAATCATTTAAAAATTTATAATTCTTCATGGGCAGTACTAACGTAAAGGCAGTATTATGTATTCCTTTATACGTTGTACTATCTTTTCGCAATCTTGTTTTTAGCGAAAAAAGACATATTAAGAATTAAAATTTGCTAAAAAAATAAAGCCCTCAACACTCGCTGTTAAGGGCTTTAACCTAAACCTTATCACAATATGGTTAGAGAGTCTAACCATTTTATAGATAAGACTAAAGTATAAATAAATTGTGATTTATCTTGTAAGCCAGTTTTTAATTTTTGTTATAAATTTAGCTACTTGTCTGTCAAGCCAATATTCTTGTGTTTGATATTGCCTGTAACCAGCAAATAAAATAATGATTAGTATAAATATTACCTCAAACACCATGATAACTTTAAAGTCCTTGACCTGGAAGTTTGGTTAAATCCAACAATTACTTTTTCTAAAACGATCTTATTTTTTGTTCCTACGCGATTTTTGAGCGATTTTCTCTGCAGCAATTTTCTCTGTCTTTTTCTTTTCCAAATAGTCCTCTAATACAGAGGTTCCTTTTTCATCTTTCCAATCGGTTGGCTCAATTAACCTATATATATCTATTCTAAAGATTTTTGAAATATTATAAATATCGGAAAGTTTAGGTTGATTTACATTACGACACCACCTCGAAACTGTGTCTTTTGAAACCTTCAATATTGCCGCTAAATCAAGCTGATCTAATTTGAGTTCATCAAGTACAATACTTAATCTATTTAATCTTGGTTCTGCCATTCTTTATAATTCCTTAAACAAATATATAAAGATGGAAATAATTGAAAATCAGTATATTATATGCATTTAATGTCTATTAATAGATTTTATTTGTATATTAATATTGTTTTGTTGGCTACTTTTTAAGTAAATTTGTTAAAGGCAATTATTATCTATTTATAGATAGTAATTGTATAATATAAGATTAATTTTGCGATGTCTAAATAATTATTCATCGTTTACGAGCCTCGCCCGATAAATCTGGTAAATTTTCCCAGCGAGCGTAAGTAAAGCGCCAGTGCCCTGTATATTGTGATAGGGTCGGCGCTTGCTTATTCTTTTGTGGGAATCCATCCTGTTAATTTAGGGTGGATGGGCTTTACCAGAGCCTTTCGGCATTAGAATCTGTAAGCTACCGGCCCTATTGCATTATGCAATATAGCTATCTTAGGTTTTAAAAAGCTCGTTATTGATTTTTCAATAAATAGAGCTAATGATGGATTTAGATAATGAAAATTTAAAACTTTTAATTAAACAACTGCAACAAGGAAGTGAGCAAGCGTTTACTCATTTGTATGATAAATACAGTAAACAACTCTACAGGAACATACTTCGTTTAGTTAAAGAAGAAGATATCGCCGAAGAATTACTTCAGGATCTTTTTTTAAAGATTTGGGAAAGCAGGGAAAACATTGACCATGAAAAATCATTTATATCCTTTTTATACAAAGTTGCCGAAAATTTAGTTTATGGCCATTTTCGTAAAATTGCTAAGGATAACCGCATTATTGCAAGTTTAGTTATCTCCTCCGTTGAGTTTGATACGAATGTAGAAGACGCTATCATCACTAAAGAAAATCACGAACTGCTAAAAAAAGCGATAGAGCACCTCTCCCCACAAAGGAAGCACATTTATACCCTTTGCAAATTAGAAGGCAAAAGTTATGAAGAAGTGAGTAGTGAGTTGGGGATTTCTGTTTCTACAATCAGCGATCATATTGTAAAAGCAAATAAAGCGGTCAAAAAACACTTCTATTCTAATCAGAATGTAGCTATCATTCTCATAGCCTCACAGTTTTTGAAACATCTATAAATACCCTGTCAATAACATTAATTTAAAAATAAATTAACTCAGAGCAGAGGTAATCTCATTTTACTACATAATACGGAAAAAGAACAAATTGAATATTCCGTCTCCCATAGTCGAACTTTTTGTAAAATATCTTCAGGACAGGTGCACAGCCGATGAGGTCAAAGAGTTATTAAAGTATTTTGAAGTTGAAGAAAATGAGGAAATACTGAGAAGCCTTATCCGTGCGGAATTGGATTTTGCACATCAGGGTGACATTACTAATTCAAAAGAAGATGAAGTTTTACTAAAAATAAAGTCTGTACTGATCAGTGAAATAAAGCAAAATCATGAACAGGATCAGCTTAAAAGGTCAATTTCCATTCACAGATGGTTAAGAATATGTGCTGTATGGTTAGTAGTAGCCGGTTCATCCGCATTCCTGGTAAATCATTTCTACACGGACATTAAAGGCTATTTTCATTCGGAAAAATTATACACAACTGTTACCAGGGCTGGAGAACGCAAATTGTTGACCTTATCAGACGGAACAAAAATATGGCTAAGCCCTTCCAGTTCTCTCGTATATCCAGATCAGTTAACAGGTAATTTACGAGAGGTCAAACTGGAAGGCGAAGCTTTTTTTGAAGTTGCCAAAGATAAAGAACACCCATTTATCATTCATAGCCGCCGGATGGATACAAGGGTCGTTGGCACTTCTTTTAATATTCAATCTTTTAAAGCGCAAAAAAATTCTACTGTTACAGTAGTAACGGGCACAGTAAAAGTTTCAGCATTTGATGCCGCCCATGTTAAACAAAAGGAAGTTACTGTTACACCCAATCAAAGAAGTCAGTTTGACAATAAAAATGGCAGTTTAACCAGTATGGATTATCCCAATGCCAAACAAATGCTGAAGCGAAAAGATGGTATTTTAAATTATGACGGAACCCCGGTTCAGGATGTGGTTGCCGACTTTTCAAGGTATTACAAGCTACCGATTGTAATCGAAAGTAAATCAAAGAACTGCTTATGCTACGGTGAATTTGACACCAATAGACCAATAAATATTGTATTGGAACAATTGGCCGCAGCAATTAATGCAAAGATTATCATTCAAAAAGATAAATACATATTGAAAGGAGGATGTGAGGAATGAAATACATCAGCAATTTGCGACACCCATAGATTGCATTAATACCTGCTCAAAGACGAGCATTTAGTCATTCGCTTACCAAATATAATTGCCTGCAATGAATTTGAAAAAATTGCATATGGGTTTGCTGTTGCCGGAAAATGCCTTTTTATAACCTTTTAATATACTTTAAACTATCCAACAATGGTTAAAAATTTACCGATTTTACAAATTATCAGATTGCTTATATTGATAATAATTGGCAATGGCCTTTTAAGTTTTTCATTAAAAGCAGAAAACAAAAATTACAATCAAGACCCGGAAAAAAGAATTACTGTAAGCTTTAATAAAATTAGTCTAAAGAACGCTTTTGACGAAATTGCAAAGAAGGCATCAGTAATTATTATTTATAGTAACTCAAAAGAAATTACCAATGCTGTAGTTAGTATCAGCGTAAAAAATAAACCGATAGGGGATGTTTTGAATGAGCTTCTGGCCCCATTTCCTTTATCTTACAAAGTGATTGATGATAAGTTTGTTATTAGTCATGATAGTTCAAAATTCAAATCTCCGCCTTCTGATATTAAATACAACTTAGAGATACCAGTAAAAGGGAAAGTTGTCGATGAACAAGGCAAGCCATTACCTGGTGCCTCTGTAAAAATTAAACAAAGTAACAACGGGGTCGTAACTGATAAGGAAGGGAATTTTACAATTTCAAACGTTCCGGAAAGTGGAACACTGATTATTAGTTTTGTTGGTTATCTAACTTCCGAAGTCAACTACGTTTATGATCAAAATGGACCTTTAACCATTCAACTAAAAGCAAATGCTAATTCTTTGAATGAAGTACAGGTTATTGGCTATGGCACTACAACAAAAAGATTAAATACTGGTAGTGTTTCTACTATTACTGCAAAAGAGATAGATGAACAACCTGTAACTAACGTACTTTCAGCATTATCGGGTAGAATGGCGGGGGTTTTTGTTCAGCAAACAAATGGATTACCCGGTGGAGGGATAAGTATTCTTATAAGGGGCAAAGGGTCAATTGCGGCGGGAACTGATCCCCTATACATAATTGATGGTGTTCCTTTTTCTTCTTCAATAATTGCTTCAAATAATATTCTTGCCAGTGGGATAAACGGTGCGGTAAGTCCTTTAAATAGCCTAAACCCTGATGACATTGAAAGCATAAGTATTCTAAAAGATGCGGATGCGACCGCCATATACGGGTCAAGGGGTTCTAATGGAGTTGTTTTAATTACTACAAAAAAGGGAAAGCCTGGTAAAACAACTGTTAACTTTAATATCACCAATGGTATAAGTCAAATTGCCAATCTACCAGTTTTACTTAATTCTAACCAATATCTTCAAATTCGGCAAGAAGCTTACAAAAATGACGGGATAACACCTTCGTCAGACCCCAACGACCCCAACTATGCCCCCGATTTAAAAGTATGGGATACAACAAAATCAACAGACTGGAGAAAATATTTACTGGGGAGAACCGGACACGTTACTGATGCCCAGGGAACAATTTCTGGCGGTAATTTAAATACAAATTTTGTGGTAGGAGGTAATTTCCATTCGGAAACTTCAGTCTTACCCGGAGATAATCTTTATGAAAGAGGGGGAATACACATGGGTTTACAACATACCTCTGAAAATCATAAATTTTACATCCAGTTTTCGACAAGTTATAATTCAGATAAAAATCAGTTAAGTAATATCACAACCAATTTTACTGGTGATCTATTGTTACCACCTGACTTTCCATTATATGATGCAACTGGGAACTATAACTATTATTTGGGCTGGAACCCGTTAGCTGATTTAAGTGCAATATCAAAAACAAACACGGATAATTTAATTATAAATTCTTTAGCTAAATACACTTTAGCACCAGGGTTAGACCTCAAAGCAAGTGTAGGTTATAATAAAATTGGTATTAACCAAGTAATGACTTACCCAACGAATTCACAATATCAGGGCAGTACAAATTTTACCAATTTCGGAAATAACAGTAATGAAAATATAATTATAGAACCCCAAATTGAATATAATAAACGATTTGGAAAATCACTACTTGACCTGTTAGTGGGCGGAACTTATCAAAGCTCTGTCAAAGAAAGTGAATTTACACAAGCAAGTAATTTTAGCAGTGATTTATTATTGGATAACATTAGTTCTGCAACAACATTTGCTATTTCGAATTATAACATTGACTATAAATACGTTTCCATTTTTGCGAGAGCAAATTATAATCTTGATGAAAAATACATCATTAATTTAAGTATAAGGAGGGATGGTTCGTCAAGATTTGGACCCGGAAATGAATTCGGCAACTTTGGGGCGATAGGCGCTGCATGGATATTTAGCAGTGAGGATTGGTTTAAAAACACACTGCCTTTTATTAGTTATGGGAAGTTACGAGGAAGTTATGGTATAACAGGTAATGATCAAATAACGGATTATCAATACCTATCAACATATGGGTCTTCAGGATTTAGTTATCAGGGCGTAGCCGGTATTCAACCATCAAGGATCGCTAACGCAAATTTCCATTGGGAAACTACAAAAAAACTTGAATTTGCTGTCGAATTAGGGTTTTTAAAGGATAGAATTTTATTAAATGTCAACAGGTATCAAAATCGAACCAATGACCAATTGGTCTCTTATTCAATTCCATATTTAACCGGATTTAACACCTATCAGGCGAATTTACCCGCAGTAGTTGAAAATTCCGGGTGGGAATTTGAGGTCAATACAAAAAACTTCAATAATAACGCTTTTAGCTGGACAACAACATTTAACCTTACTATCCCTAAAAATGAATTATTAAGTTTTCAAAACCTCGCCACATCAAGCTATGCAAATACTTTGGTGATTGGTGAACCAATCACCCGGATTTACGGATACAAATTCACTGGTCTCGACCAAACCGGGATTCCTTTATTTCAAACGCAATCAAATGGAGTTAGTTCCAATCCTTCCTCAGCCACCGACCAATTTTTTACATTAGGTAAAGGTTATCCTAATTTTTATGGCGGTATTGGAAATACCTTCACTTATAATAAATGGACATTAAACATTTTTGGCCAGTTTGTTCGGCAATTTGGGATGGGTGGGCTCACTTATACACCTGGGATCTTAACTAATAATTTTGCCATTATCAATAATCGCTGGCAAAATCCCGGTGACCAAACTAATATCCCGAAATCATCCAATTCTTATGATTACTATTCTGCCTATAGTTTATCGTCCGCAAATTTTTTCAATACTTCTTATTTCCGGATAAAGAATATATCGCTATCCTATTCTTTACCATCAGAGTGGCTGAAAAAAAATAAAATTCAACAATTGAAAATTTACCTGCAAGGACAAAACCTATTCACTTTTTGGAATAAAAAAATTCCGATTTACGATCCTGAAGCTGGAGCAGGAACAAATATTCCACCAATGAAAACTCTTATTGCAGGTATCCAAATAACCCTTTAAAGCAACGAAAATGAAAAAGATAATTAAAATAAGCATTATACCATTCCTGCTACTTATTTATTTAAGTGGTTGTAAAAAACTAATCGAAGTAAATACGCCTCAAAATCAATTGACAACAAAAGTTGTGTTTTCTGATAGTACCTCTGCAGTATCAGCTTTGGTAAATATATATGCCCTGTTCTCAAATACAATTGACGGTACTTATAACCCCAATATTGCTCTTTATTCTGATGAATTGAATTTTTCCAATAGTACTGTCCAATCATTGGAATTTTTGCATAGTACCATTTCAACCACAAATAGTACAGATTTAAACATTTGGAAGAACTATTATTTTGTAATTTATTCCTGTAATGATTTGATTAATCAATTAAGCACCAATAGTCAAATTTCCCCTTCAATGGTCAAACAGCTTTCAAGTGAAGCTAAATTTTTAAGAGCCTATGCCTATTTTTATTTAACAAACCTTTATGGAGCCACTCCACTTATTTTGGTCACTGATATTAATGTTTCAGCAGTTGCTCCCCGGTCTGACACTTTAATCGTATATAACCAAATAATCAAGGATTTATTAGATGCCCAAAGTGGCCTTTCTGTAAATTATACAGGTGATGGAAAAGTTAGAGCAAATCAGTTAGCAGCAACAGCATTGTTAGCCCGGATATATTTATTTCAACGAAATTGGGCAAATGCAGAAACGGCCGCCAGTAATGTTATTAATTCTGGCTTATATTCTTTGGATACTCCTGAAAATGTTTTTTTAGCGAACAGTAATGAAAGTATCCTACAATTTCAGACTCAAAGTGGTTTTGTTGCTACTTCACCCACATTTATTCCAATTTCAGGTAAACCGCAGTATCCATTAACCAATAATTTGCTGGCAGCATTTGAGCCAGGCGATTTACGATTGATTAATTGGACAAAATCAAATTTAGTAAGCAATATAACTTATTATTATCCTTATAAATATAAAAACCGGACAGCTAATCCAACAGCCCCAGAATGCCTGATGGCATTGCGGCTTGGAGAACAATTTCTTATCCGGGCCGAGGCAAGGGTTATGCAAAATAACCTATCTGGTGCCCAGGCTGACTTAAATACGATACGTAATCGTGCTGGGTTACCTAATACAACTTCAAACACACAAAGCACTATTGAAAACTCCATTTTACATGAAAGGCAGGTAGAATTATTTACAGAGTGGGGTCATCGTTTTTTTGATTTAAAAAGGACAGGGCAAGCAAATGTCGTTTTAGGTGCATATAAATCAACATGGAAACCAAATAGGTCCCTTTTATTTCCTATTCCACAAAATGATATAATCCATGATCCTAACCTAAAACAGAATTTAGGGTATTAAATTAATTAACTAAAAAATGAAAAATCAAACATATTTATTATCAATAAAATCATTGTTCATACTACTTCTAATGCTTTTTACTTTGCAGTCATTTAGTCAACAAAAGGATTATACCGTCCGGGAGCTGAAAATCGGAGACACAATTCCTGATATAGTGGTTAAAGGACTAATAAATTCTTCAAGCAATACAGTACAAATTTCTGATTTATATAAACACGGGTTATTAATTATTGACTTTTGGGCTACATGGTGTATTCCCTGTATTCAAGAACTTCCCAAATTAGACACATTGAGGGCAAAATTTCCAAGGTCTTTGAGTGTTTTATCAGTAGCCTATGAAGATTCAATTATTATTAAAAAGTTCTTAAAAAGAAATACCGATATAAATATTTCTAATATAAAAATTGCAACTAATGATGTGACCCTTGTTAAATATTTTAAGCACATATACATACCTCACAATGTTTGGATTGATAAAAAAGGTGTCATTAAAGCGATAACAAATAGTGAAGAAATTAACGAAGAAAATGTTACGGCTTTTTTAAACAATAAGAATGTGGAAATGAATGTTAAGAAGGATATAACTTCATTTAAATATAGTGACCCTTTTCATTTAGGTGATTCAATATATCGGTATAGATCAATTTTTACACCTAACATTAATGGTATTGGCGGAGGCGATATTTCCTGGGGTACCCATGAAGAGGGTATGAATAGATATTTTGGATACAACAGGGGAATAATTGACTTATTTTGGATTGTTTATACCCAAAATACGGCATATTATAATATTGATTATAAGCGTATTGTAATTCAAACAAAAGACAGTATTAAATATTTTAGACCCAAACAAATAAATTTTTTAGCTGATCGTTCAAAATATAAAAGGAACATCGATTGGGAAAAGGACAATTTATATTGTTATGATTTGACGCTTCCACAAAAAGTACCTGATACTATTTTTTATAAATACATGGCTGACGATTTTCAACGGATATTTAACGTTACCTACACAATAGAAAATCGCAAAATGCTTTGTAATGTGGTGAGTTGTATTCCTGGGTCAAAATATAGCCTGACAAATTTCCATTCAGAACATCCTACTATAACTAAAGCTGTGTTTTTTAAAAATCAATTAATACTAAAAGATGCTACCATAAAAGACCTGGTTGCAAAAGTACTTAGTACCTGGAAAGATGGGGATGATTTGTGGATTGATGAGTCTGGAATATTATTTCCAATAGATTTGGTTATAGATTTTGATAAGGACAAACCTATAACAATGGAAACATTAAAATCAAAATTAAAGGAGTATGGGCTGGTAGTGGACCAGAAAATCCGTTCATACCCAATTATGGTTTTGAAAGACAATAACCTTTAAGAGGTTTTGGTTCAAAAAATAGTGATGCTGTATGGTCAGTTGCAGCATCACTAAAAATGAAAATTAATTAGT
Source organism: Mucilaginibacter panaciglaebae (assembly GCF_039539265.1). NCBI lineage: Bacteria > Pseudomonadati > Bacteroidota > Sphingobacteriia > Sphingobacteriales > Sphingobacteriaceae > Mucilaginibacter > Mucilaginibacter panaciglaebae. Next base: position 275,589 of record NZ_BAABCV010000003.1, on the reverse strand, counting down.
AAAACGTAATGTTGCAGTGTTTGGACCGGTACCAGAACCTGGATCTTTTGTTCCGGTAGCACATACTGTTACAGTGCCGGGACATCCATAATCAGATTCTGCCTGGGCGATTGTTGCATCTTCATCCATTGAAGGGTCACGTGTGCCGTCATGGTTAAATTTTAACCATTGATAGGTTGCTGCCGCTCTTTTAGGAGAAGCCTGAATTTTTGGGATGAATGCACTTGAAACGCCTCCAACAAGTGCAATAGCCAAAATGGCTGTTTGGATTTTTTTCATGGTATTTTTAAATTATTGTTAATAAAACTACGCCGTTAATTTCAGGCAACGGCACCACCTGCTTACGCGCGAGAAAGTTCTTTATTCCTTTTTCGACCAATAACAAATGGCCTCAGAAAGTTTAGATTTTGAAATTTAATGATAGCAATTGTGCCTATTAAGATGACTATTCCATTAAACAATAGGTGCTGGTTCCAACTCATTGTAGAAATAATACCTCCACATGTACAGGGTAAGTCAAGTCCTGATAAAAGCATACCTCCAATATAAAATTCAAAAGCCACCAATAATAAAACTGAAGCGAACAGTGAGATAGCTCTTGTTTTTTTTATTAATAACCCAATTACTAAGGTGCTTTCTACGATTGGTATAAGCCAACCCAAAAATGGAGCAATACTTTTGACTATTGGTATGGGTGCCTGCCGCATTTGGAATACAAATCTGTTATAATCCAAAAATTTACTGATGGATGTATAAGAAAATAAAAGAACAAATATTGCTGTAATCAACGCAACGACTATATCGGTATAACTGGTCTTTTTAGTTTCCGGTAAATTGTTTTCTGCATTCATAGGTTTGTTTTAGTAAAACAAAGTAAATACAACTTAGGCCTCTAAAACAGTAGTAAATGGGTAGTAAAGATTTAAGTCAATCTTTCCCAATTAATTAATAATTAAACCCAATTTATCGCAGAACTATGAGAAAAATAAAGGATTTAGTCGTTTTGGTGAAGAGAAAACCTTCAAAATTTTACTACCCTAATACCTTACAACTTTTTTAAAATGCCGGTTATGGGCTATTGCCTCGTTATGTATTATAAAAAGGAACCTGAAATAGTTTGACTTTTATTGCATAACAGGATTACCTACGATTGGCAATTTCGCAATTTTCAATACCTCGATACTTGGAAAGCCAAAGTCTTCGACAACTTTCCCTTGGATCAGGTAACAACCTGCTCCCCTGAAAGGATATCCGGTTGTTGGATTAGGGAAATGGGTGGTATCAAAGAACTTCCCATCCGCATCCAGGAAAGTGCCGAACCACATGATTTTATTGTTTTTGGTCGGCACAGTCTTTTCACAAACAAATAGGCCTACCATCCGGACAGTTTGCCCAATGTGGTTAACTAAATCACCGGCATTTATTTCACCCCGGTATTCCGTTTCCAGCAGGTCAAACAGCGACATGCTCACAGGAAATCCCAGGATCTCCAACTCATGATAGGCATTTTCCAATTGGGTATTCACCAGTTCAGGCAACTGATAGTTTTTGGCTTCCACATTAAAAAGCACCAACTCATTCGTCGGCTTAGCATCGGTATCAAACAGCCGGTGCACTTTCCAAAGCAACTCCTTTTTGCTTTGCCCGGTAAACCGTAAAGCACCGACACGGATCAGGATGATCGTTTGTTCCAATCCAAGTCCTGTACGTTTGATCAAATTCTCCATGTTTTGATAGGGTCCGTTTTGCCTCCGCTCGTCGGGGATACGTTCAATAAAAGCAGACTCCAATCCATGCACACCAACAAAGCCCAGGTAAGCATCAACGCCGGTAATGTTTACCGTATTGTCACTATGATTTACACAAGGCAGATGAACCACCGCGCCCGATTTTCGCAGTTCCAGGACATACAAGAACCTGCTGTAGAATCCACCGTAATTATTCAGTACCGCCACCATGAATTCCCTCGGGTAATAAGTTTTTAAAAACAGGCTTTGGTAGCTTTCAACAGCAAAACTGGCAGAGTGCGCTTTGGAAAAACTGTAGCCTGCAAAAGATGACACCTGCCGCCATACTTCTTTTACAATTTCTTCAGGCCGCCCCAGCTTTACAGCTTCTACATGAAACCTCTCCACCAGCCGGTCAAATTCTATTTTTGAGCGGTATTTACCGCTCATTCCCCGTCGTAAAATATCGGCATCCGTGCCATCCATCCCGGCAAAATGAATACAAACTTTGATTACATCTTCCTGGTAGACCATTACCCCATAAGTTTCCTTTAATTGTTCTTCCATTACGGGGTGCAAATATTTTACCTGTTCAGGCGCATGGTGATACTTGATATAGGTTCCCATCATACCTGAACTGGCGACACCGGGACGGATGATAGAACTTGCGGCAACTAAGATCAGGTAATTATCGCAATCCAGCTTCCGTATGAGTTGCCGCATGGCAGGGGATTCGATATAAAAACAGCCAATGGTATTTCCGGACTTGAGTTGCGCGTTTACAACCGGGTCTTTCATGAAAGCTTTGACCTGGTGAATATCGATCTTCCGTTGCTGGTTTTCTTCGATCAGCTTAACGGCCTGTTTAATATGGCCTATTCCCCGCTGGCTCAATATGTCATATTTATCATAACCGATCTTTTCCGCTTCATACATATCCCATTGCACGGTTGCCATACCTTTTGGCGGCAAATCCAGCGCAGTATAGTAAGTAATGGGTTCTTCAGAAATGAGTACGCCACCCGCGTGGATGGAGCGCTGGTTGGGCATATTCGCCATCATTTGGTGAATAGCCGTAATCTTTTTAAAAACGGCATTGTCCCTGTTGAAAGCAGCCCGTCGCTGATCGGTAAAGCCATCAATTTCAGATTTGGGCAGGCCCATAACTTTGCCTATTTCCCGGATGATACTGCGGTCTTTAAATGTTGACATGGTGCCTAACAGCGCCACATGCTTGCTGCCATAACGCTTGAAAATATAATCCTGTACATCTTCACGCTCGTCCCAGGAATAGTCGATGTCAAAATCGGGAGGGGATGTTCTTTGGGCATTCAGGAATCGCTCAAAATACAAGTTCAACTCTATCGGATCAACGTCAGTGATCCGCAGGCAATAGGCAACAATACTGTTAGCGCCAGAACCACGGCCTACATGGTAATAACCCTGCAAAGTAGAATAGCGGATAATATCCCAGGTTATCAGGAAATAGGCGCAAAAATCCAGTTCATAAATGACTTTCAGTTCGTGCTTAACTTTCTTTAGTGCCTCTTTATTATTTTTTCCATACCGGTATTCCATGCCGCTAAGTGCAAGTTTTTCCAGCAGTTCCCTGTCATTTTTTTTATTGCCCGAAAAGGTCTTGCGGTTCAAGTTAACCCGACCCTTCGGATAATCCATAATACAGCGGTTCATCAGGTTGCGGGTGTTATCAAGGACAAAAGCATATTTGGCGTAACTGGCTTCGAGTTTGCCGGGTGCAAAGAACATATCAGTTGGTTTGCACTTATCATCCGGGCTCACCATCGTTAGCAATGCATTGAGATCGATACCTCTCAAATATTCATGCAAACGGTACTCCAGTTTATCCGCGACAAAGACCGGCTGCAGAGCCACCAACTTTTCCTTAATGCCCGATAGGTCTTTTTTATAAAGCAAGTGCAGTTCATCAAAGCGCATGCCCAGGAATTCATTTTCTTTTAACTCACCGGCATAGCTATGCGGATATACGGTAAACGCATGTCTGAATGCAGGGGCCGTTTCTGGTAATGGCTTTTGTTCCAGGTTATGCTCCGACAGAAATTCATTCAGTTCGCGCATACCCTCCTTGTTTTGAGCAATACCGATAAAAAGCAATTTTTTATCCTTACGAAATTCAAGCCCGGCAATTGGTTTAATGTCTTTATCGTCACATTCCCGCATGAACTCCATAATGCCTGTAGAGTTATTAATATCTGTCAGTACCATTTGGGTGATACCCCTGGAACGGGCTTCTTCTACCAGTTTTGGTATCGACATGGTGCCATAACGGAGGCTATATTGGGAGTGGACATTCAGGTACATGATCTTAGAGATTTAGGTCAATACTTGATGCCAACTTGATAGATTGCGGGCCAAAACGCCTGCGGATTTTATCCAGCGCCTGGCATAAGCTGTATTGTTCTTCTGATTCAGTATAAAGGTCGATCTGCTCAAAGCCATTAACCAGGTTGGATAACCGGACACCTACCAAACGCAATAAAATCCTTTTTTGATAAACCTCCCGGAATAGTTCTTTTGTTTTTTTGATCAGCACACTGTCCAGCGAAGTATAGGGGATAGTAGCCTGTTTGGTCACGTCTTCAAATGTGGAATACCGGATAGTCACGGTTATACAGGCACATAGCTTTTGTTTTTGCCGGAGTTCAAAGGCCAGGTCCATCACCATCGAGGTCAGCAGGTGATTAATGGTTTCAATGTCGATGCTATCCGCTTTAAAAGTACATTGAGTGCCAATACTTTTTTGTTCCTGGTAGGGAATGACCGGCGAGTTATCAATGCCCTTTGCTTTCTGAAGCAGCCATAACCCGTTTTTACCCAATATGCTTTTCATGTAATCCGGGTGAACCAATGTCAGGGCATGGATGCGCTTGATCCCCATATCGCTCAGCTTGATAAAGGTCTTTTCGCCAAGGCCAGGTATTTTGCGGATAGACAATGGGTTTAAAAAAGGCTGCACTCCGGGTTGCTCGATATTCAGTTCGCCGTTTGGCTTGCATTCATTAGTGGCCATTTTGGAAACCGTTTTATTTACAGATAATCCAAACGAGATAGGTAGGCCGGTTTCAGTAATTACCTTTTGCCGCAGTTCATGGGCATACTTTAAAGTGCCGTGAAAGCGATCCATACCCGTCATATCAATATAGTGTTCGTCTATACTTGCCTTTTCAATAAGCGGTACCCGCTCCTTTAAAATCGCTGTAATCTCATGAGAAGCTTTTGAATATTCATCCATGCTACCACGTATCCATACCGCATGAGGGCAAAGCATCCGGGCCATCCGCGAGGACATGGCGGAGTGAACCCCAAATTTCCTGGCTTCATAGCTGCATGACGCGACTACACCCCGGTCAGAGGGGCTTCCAATAATGACAGGCTTCCCTATTAATCTCGGGTCTTTTCGTACCTCTACCGATACAAAAAAGGCATCCTGATCCATGTGGATGATGTGTCGGTTCGTTTCCATTCGCTGCGTTAATTTGTGGGCTATAAAATTATGCTAAAAATATTAGCAATTACCAAATGAATACAAAATAATTTTCACAATTGTTTTGTTTGCTTGTTTATCAGTAAATTAGATACAGCAATGGAAGACTTTTTTGAAATAAGCCTGGGGCATGGCGAGGACTTGCAAACCTTTATTGTAAAAGATTTCGTCCAGCAAGAAGACAGTAAATGTAAGTTTGAAGTGTACCGGCTTGGTGAATTGATCCTAAGCCTGGAACCTGACGGCGATACTTTTCACATTTGTCAAAATCCAGGTGAAGTGAAAGAAGAAATGATCAACCAAATTATCGATCAAATTGAGTCATACCATTTATAACATATTGCCCAATGCTTAAATTGCGTATTCCAAAGCAGGCAGATCTTCGTAGCTAAATGGAGTTGAAGGCTCCAAAGTTGCCAGGAACTCTTTGGCAATCGTACAGGCGTCCATCTTTTTAGCGGGGTATTGGGTAAGGGCAATTTCAGTAATTCTATCATCACTTAAATCGCCGAACATCCATTCGTAAGCCAGGTCATCGCTTAAAATAGTAGGCATTCGTTTTTTGGAATTATGTACTTGCTGCATTAGTGAATTGGCATCCGCAGTTGTAACGGCCACGGTTTCGACTGTTTCACCCGTATCCTTATCAGTCCATTCCTGCCAGATCCCAGCCATGTAAAAATATTCCTCTTCCTTTAGGGAGATATAGTAAGGATATTTGATTGCTGTTTTTAGCGGCTGACCAGTTTTCTTATTGAGAGGAAATACGTGCCGCCATTCATAAAAGCCTGTAGAAAGTACCAGGCACCTGCGTTTTCTCGCAGCATCGGCATATATAGAAGCATTTCCTTTTTCATTCAGGAAAAGATTTTCGGCCTTTGCGTTGAGTGTCGTGTAACCGATATGCCACTTGCCGCTCTCATCTTTATAGCCATTCCTGAATTGAGCTACCTTTTCCCGGTTTTTCAAATAGGTCGGTAAAAATCCCCACTCCATTTGGACAATATCGAAATTGGTTTCGGCGGCATTTCGTTTAAGTACAGCAATCGGGCTGTAAGCAAAGCCATTATGTACGGCTCGGTTTAAAAAATCATAATTCTTTACCGCTTTTTCCAACTGCAGCAATTTGATAAATTCTGCTCTCGATACCTTTTGCCCGTTATAGTAACACATAACACTATTTTTTAAAATGTTCAGCAATTCGCGCTCCAAAAAATTCGGCTTCTTTTTGACGGCCTTGCGGGACGGATGTCCAAAATGACCGTGACCCTGTAATCGCTTCAGTGATGATCAAAGGAGGTCTGTTATCAGAAAAAGCGATCCTGAAGATTTCATCACCGTTAATGATATGGCTGGTGACTGTTAGGACAAGCCCCTGAATGTCAATTTCAAATTCTTCGTCTGTTTGCATTGAAATATAAAATTATAAAAATTATCTCAATGACGAATTGTGAAGTCTTTAATTTTATTAAAGTGGAACAACTACTTGTTTGTGTTGCGTGGATACAATGTCTTTTACAAATCTTTTGATCGTTGCAGAATATTTGCACGAGGGCTGGCAGACAAGGCTGACAAAAAAAATACTACCTGAAACTGTTAAATTTTCCCGATGAAATCTGGATGGGGTTATGCAGTAATAACTAAGATTACTCTATTTGTAGCTTTTTAAAGAATATTTTGTTTCTCATAGTAGCGTCTTTAAATAATTTCTTAAAACTAAACATTTCAACATACATCTTGTATCCATTATGATAGCCAAAATAGCCTTCTTGATCCGGGCTTATTGTTAACTGGTGAATCTTTGCAAATTCATGTATTTTATCAACGAGATCGCAAACTATATAAGCATAGACCGGGGTACTTTCATTAACTTTTATTTGCTCAATCCCTTCCGGCATTTCGTATTTTCCGGCTCTTATTTTTTCAAGGTACTTGCCAACCTGTAAGATTGGATCATCATCCTGTTTGTACGCATCTCTCTTAGGGCGTTTAAATTCAAAAATAGTTAATGGGTTGCTAAATTCATTGTCGCCACTTCTATAGGATTTTTTAATATCATAGATAAGCAAGTCAGGTTCACCTAAAGCATCTTTTTCTTTTGAAATTTTTCTATCTGAGGCTATGTACTCAGAAAAAACCAGCCGCTCATCCAAAAGCCATAAATTATGTTCTTCGTAGCCAGTATTTGTAGAGTCACGATTCATTGGATATATCAATGAATGAATTTCCTTTTCTAAATTTGCTTTTCCGGTCTCATTTCTTTTTCTTAACTCCTCGAATACTTGTAAAACCACTTTTCGAGTACAGACATAATGAGTTAAATCGCTTTTTCCCATGTCTGTAACTTTATCCATTATTTTATTAATTCGGTCGCTTAACTCATTATCTTCCGTGGCATTGATTAAAAATTGAATTTCCTTTTTTGTTTCCTGTTCTTGATCGTATTTGTATTTCTGCAATTCAAGTTCAATTCTTTCATTGGCTGAATTGTACGCAAAGGGGGTTAAATCAACATTATTAATATAGGTTTTATGCCAAGGTGCTTCAGTATTTACATATTCAAATATTCTTTTTTTCTTTTTTTCTGCTCTCAATTTGACATCTTCTGAAAACATTTCCTTTGTTAGCTGAGCTACTTTTAGTTCAATGTCAGCTTGCGAGAATTGGTAAAAAGCATCTGCTTTTTCTTTGTCGAAATTGAAAGATTCTCTTTCTAAACCGACATTTTCATCAAGATATCTACCCAAAACATACGATTTAATGATATAATTTTTTCTAACCGTTTTATTGCCGGCGGTAATCTCGTCAAAAAACTCATCCTCAAATTCAGGAACATAAGCATGTAATGATGATTCCGTTACTTCCCTATTATCAGCAGTAAGAATTATTTTACTACCAGACGTCGAAAAATAGATTTTAAATAATTTAGCCGTAAACTTCTCAGTATGTTTAGTTTCAGAATCCAGTAATTCAAACTCTTTAGTTTTGATTAATTTAATATCGTTATCGCCGCTCAAATAATTGTTTAAAATTATGCGTTTACTATCATCACTTTCTCTTATTGTAATTGATGGGCATGTGAAATCATCGTTAATGAAAAAAATCAAAAGCTTTTCTATGAGTTTTCTGGCAATAGTCTCAAGCTCTTTATCAAAATGTTTGGCTTTATTTAAGTAATTTAAGGAAACAACTGTAGTATTTTTGTTTAAATCAGAAGGCGTTATAGTTTCGCCAACAATCATTTCATCCTTATTCCCAAAACTGAATTTTCGTAAATAATATTTGTCGTCAGTTTCTTTAAAAATACTCTCAATTTTTACTTCAGAAAAATATTTTAAGAACATAAATCTTCCAAAGCCTTTGCCTCTAAAATCTTCCTTTTTATGTGTGCTATATAAAGTGTCGAATGAATCCCTATTTGCTCTGGTAAATCCAGAGCCATTATCATGTATTTCAAGTCCGTTAATGTTATTAACAGAATTTTCAAATAAACTATTTTCTCGTTTTACCACTATTTCAATTTCACCGTTTTTTTCGTTGCTACTTGAAATTGAATGAATTGAATTTACGATTGCTTCTACCAATGGAGTATAAACATTTGATTGGCTTTTTATGTTATCTACAATACCCTGTATGTTTATTTTACTCATAAAAATAATTCATTTAACCTGCTAATGCCATAATATTGACGAAATGTAATAGGCAGTTTTCTTCTCAAATATTAATCTCAATAATCTTACTCGTATCAATCCCTAAAATATCAACCACTTTAACCATAACTTTATATTTTCCTGGCTTTTCATATTGATGCGGTATCGAAGTGAATTCCAGGTTTGGGGTTTTTTTGGTGCGGAAGCTTTGCCATTCATTCTCAAACAGGTAATTGCCAGTCCACTTTTCTTCTACCGTGCCTTCTGCGTCGGTAATTTTAATGATTTCTTTTTTGCTCAGGTAATCAAAATCAATAGCCCAATAATCAATCCAGTCGTACCAGTTTTCAGTAAGGATAGTTTTGGTTAAGATGCCCAACTCTGTTTTTTCGAGTTTCAAAATTTGCCCGTCTTCAATAATTACTTTTGATCCTTTCCGCATTGAATTTTGGATTTCCTCCACATCATCCTGCGAATAATGGGTTACAAAATCGGTCAGTTCAATTTGAATATTTTTACCTTTTCGATGAATTTTGGCATCAAGGTAGGCGACATCAAAGAATTTAACTTGCCCTTTTTCAACTGCCCTTTTATCGAAAACATCTTTTGGTATATATTTAAGGGTGATAGTTACTCCCTTTTCTTTTAATTCCTGTATGAATTGAGGGGTTAAACCCATTTCAAATTCAAAGCCCAACACATCAACCTGGGTATAAAGTTTTTGACGACATTCCTCAAAAATATCCATTAACCTACTTTGAGTGACCGGCACATCCAAGGGGCCAACGTTTACAAAACGCCCGGCTTTGCTGCCATGCAGAGTTGTGTGTCCATCTATGCGTTTTGCTTTGTAGGCTTCTAAAATTAAATCAACATATAAATCTTCTTTGGCTTTGCGTTTGCCATTGGTTAAATCGTCCATAAAAAACTGCCGCTCGTATTTACCCAGGTTAAGCAATTCAAACGCTCTAAAATCTTTGCCACTTGCTTGCAATTCTCTTTGTACCCCTATCAAGCGTTTTCTGGCAGTATGTACGGAAAATCGTCCTAAATCCGTAGTTATCCATTTACGGCCAAGTTTTTCTGCAATAGCAGCTGTCGTACCACTGCCGCAAAAAAAGTCAGCAACCAAATCCCCATCCTTAGAACTGGCTCTAATGATCCTCTCTAATAAGGCCTCCGGCTTTTGTGTTGCATAGTCAACCTTTTCATCAGCAACTGGATTTACTGGAGGAATGTCATCCCAAACGCTATCTACGATATCGCCTTCGATTTCATCAAGATAAATTATTCTGGTACCCCCTTTGGTTGGGTTAACATCATCGCGGTAAAATCTTCCGTCATTGTCTTTTTTCCATTTCTTTTCGATATATTCAGCCTTATGGGGCTTAAACTGAGTACTAAAAGTAAAGTTATTAGCATCCTTTCTATAAGAAATTATTGTATCATGCTTTTGAGGAAACTTTTTAGCTGTTTTTCGCTTAAAGGCAAAATAAGTCCATGCTATTTCATTTAGAAAATTGTCTTTGCCAAAAATGTCGTCACAAATAAATCTTAAATAATAACTGACGCGCCAATCAATGTGGATATAAATAGAACCATCACTGGCCAAAAGGCTGTGCATTAACTTAAGTCGCTCATACATCATGCTTAAATATGATGAGATTCCCTTACCCCAAGTGTCCCTATATGCAATTTCCTCAATGATGCTTTGTTTTTTTTCTGCTGTTTCCTCGCCGATTTGTATGTCAAAACCAAAATCGGCTCCCACGGCAAAGGGGGGATCTATGTATATTAGTTTTAGGCCACCTTCTTTTTCGATGTCCTGTCTCAATGGGCCATTGACCAAAGATGACAGTATAAGTTTATTGTCCCCCCAAATTAATTTATTTGTCCATCCCTTTATTTGCCTTCCGCGAAAATCCGTCTCGAACATACTAAAGTTATCACCAGACTTAACCGACTCTTTCCTGGGTTCATCAATATGTTCAATACTATGAAAAGGCAACGCAACATTGGTTACTTCCTCTTTCCTGCCGTTCCAAAATAGAAAAACGTCTTCTTCGTCGGAAAATAGTTTGTAAATAAGTTCCTTTGGCAGTTTTTCGCCAGCCTTTACTAATTCAATTATTATTTTTTTATCGTTTTCGTTTAAACTCATTTTTATCTCTTATTCGGTTACTTTAAAAATTTTAATCACATCCGCGAAAGACTTTATATCCTTCTTTATTTCGTCCCATTTTTCCTGCTTAACATAAACCGGTGTGTAAGTGTATTGGCTTTGCGCGGCATTGGTGTCCTTACACCAGGAAGCCAAACGCTTAATTTTTCTTATATCATCTAAGTCTTCCCTACCTTTAGTTTCCAAGATGAAAAAAGTAGTATCACTGGTTTTTACAAAAAAGTCCGGATAATATTCGCGTATGTTGCCATTTTCTGCCTGGTATTCTATTTTAAAATTTAGCCCACCTTCACCGATGGTATTTTTTGCAAAAGAAATGACATCAATAAAGCGACTTTCTAAGAACCCTGCCATTTCCAACTCAAAATCATTATCCCCAATTATTTTGTTGAAAACCGATTTCTTAGGAACAATATACTGTTGATTTTCAGCAATCTTTGGTTTGGTTAGTTTTAACGAAATGTAGTTTTTAACCTCTGCGGTACCTTTGTCGGTAACTGTTAATTCATCAATAGCATTTTTAAAGGTCGTTTTTAAAATTTCTTTGGGGTGAATTTCGGAAAGATTGCGCATCGTTTGCGGATCGCTCAATTCTACTTCAATGTTAAATAATTTGTATTTAATAAAGCTTTCTACCTTTGGATATAAAATATCAAAACCGCTCACCAGTCGGCTATCTTTTAAGATTACAGACGTAAAAAATCCGATCACATTGCGATAATCAGGTTGGGTATTTTTAAATACCGTCTTATGAGAAAATTCGCCGTCGATGTTGTTAAAAACGATCTCTTTCAATTCATCAGTACTAAATTTCTTAAGCGGGACTTTTTCGTTTTTGAAGTTGCTAACATCAATCAATTCAAGGTTTTTAAATTCGCGGTAAAACCTCGGACTCATTTGCGGAATAGGGATATCTAACTTGTCCATATCCTTATCCGGGTTGTCGTTATCAACTTCGATAATTATAGGTGATTTGCCCTTAGATCCCTTGCCCATAGCACTGTATTGAAATTCGACGCCTTCGGTTTTCAAGCTTTCCACAAACTCTAAAAATGCAGGAGTGCCAACAACCACCAATTTTTCGGGCATGTCCAGTGAAAACATTTTCCTTAACCCTCGGCCTATAGTTTGTTCCGGTAGAATTTTTGAATCGGCGCCAAAAGGACGAAGCCCGACAATCGTGCTAACATTCCTAACATCCCAACCCTCACGAAGCATCAACACGGAAACAACTGCTTTGTATGGGGAGCGATCCTTATCAATGTCATCAGCCGCTTTTCGTAATTTTTCTAATTCCTCTTTGTCCTTTTTACCAGATGCGGCTTCTTTTATCTCACCGGAATTATTAGTATGGATAGTTAAAACCGCTCCCTTCATTACCGGATAACTGGTTTCTAAAAACGCAGCCGCTTCATCAGCCTCTTTGGTACTCATGGTCATAACGAAAAGGATGGGCGTTTTGAGAATTTTTAATTCCTCGTATTGCTGCTCCCACTCCAAATAACCTAAGTGGATATAATCGCGGTAACGCTCAATAAAATTGCTGCTATCTTTTTCGTGGATCTTCTGTCTTGAAGCTTCATCGGGAAGAACGGGGGATTTAACCACATTTTGCTTTATGGCTTCAACCAATGGATAATCGCAAATAGTTTGGACAAAAATTGCCCCATTGTTATGTTTTGGTGTTGCTGAATAGTCGGCCTGCAAGCTAATTCCATTGCCATTTTTTAGCTTTAGCTTATTGCTAATATCTTCAATGTTCTTGAACCAGGCTAATGATTTGTCATGTATATGATGGGCTTCATCATTTAAAACTACCAAGTCCTTTATTTTATCACTTCGCATTACTTTACCCAAATCCAGCCCCTTTGAAGTATCTGCATCGGATTTGGGTTTTACTCCGAGAAAAGTGGTTTCAAAGGATTGTTCCGGGTCTTCATTGAAAAATACCCGGTGTACATTCGTTAAGAATATATTGCCGGATTCGGTGATTGGTTTAAGTTCATCCTGTATGTGCAAAGTTAATTGAAAGTCGTTTTTCCAATCCTTGTCCTGAAACCCGTTATCAGGAATAAATGGTTCTTCAAAAAACATTTTCAAGCCATCGAAGTCCTTTCGCAAACGGTTTAATACGATGATGTTTGGAGCAATAACCAAAAAGTCTTTCGACAGGGTGCTATTGGCTTCATATTTTTTGTGAAAATATGACCATACCAAAGTCAAAGCCATCACTTTTGTTTTTCCCGCGCCGGTCGCCATTTTCACTACATATCTCGTCCAGGTTTCATCAAACATGCCCGTGCTGACCCGTTCTGAAGAATCAAATTTCATCAATTCATATTTATCTTTTGCCTTGGCTACTTCGTAGAGATAGATAATTGATTCAACCGCTTCGCGCTGCGAAAAGAAAAATCCAAATTTGTTTTGTCCGATTAGATGTTCCTGGCTAAACCAAAAGTTCAACAATGATTTTGATGTTTCAGAAGAGCCGTGGTAATTATCTTCTCTCCATTTGGCTACTGCTAACCGTATTTTGAAAACTAAAGGAGGCAACAGCTTTTCATAAGCATTTTGAAAAGCATCAAATTGGCTTTTAGACGGTGCCCAGCGTTCGTTTGGTGATAGTATTTTAAAAGGATCCGTGAATTTCATTTAACAAATTTGATAAGGAGACTTCTTATGAACTTGAATCGCTAAATGTAATTATAATTAAAATCGATTTACAATTCCAGGTACCTTTAATGTCGCTAAACTTAAATTAAAAGATGTTTGAATAGCTGCAAAATTTTACCTCTACTTTTTTGAATGCCTTTCACTATTTCTTTATTTCTCATTTTGGATGCTTTAGATTTTTTATAATTGGCGTATAGTTTTTTGAACCAAAATTTTACTTTCAATATATTTTAATGCAACGCCAAGCAGATTCCTTACGTTAATATCTGATATTTACTATATAACATTACTATATAACATTCAGTAATAATGATTTACTTAACCAAATCACGCTTCCAAATTAGTATGGATTGCCCAACAAAATTGTACTACCAGATAAATTCTGATAGGTATGCAAATGCAAAATTGGATGATCCATTTCTTGAAGCGCTTGCAAAAGGTGGGTTTCAGGTTGGCGCGTTAGCCAGGGCCTACTATCCCGAAGGGATATTAGTGAATGAAGAAACCAACCAGGCTGCATTGGAAACAACAAAGGCACTACTCGAACGAGAAAACTGTACACTGTTTGAGGCCACAATACAAACCGGCCCTTTTTTAGTTAGAGTAGATATCCTTAGAAAAACCGGAAATCGTTTTGAGCTAATTGAAGTGAAAGCAAAATCAATTCACCCGGACACAGATTCATTTCTTACAAATAAAGATAAAATAAATTCTCACTGGAGGTCTTATTTAACTGATGTGGCTTTTCAGGAATTGGTACTTAAGCAAGCTTTTCCAGGTGTTATAATTGACTGCTTCCTGATGCTTGCCGATAAAAGCAAAGCAGCTACTGTTGACGGATTAAATCAAAAATTTAGAATAGTAAAGGAAAATGGCCGCTATAAAATAAAATCCCCGGAGTTTTTAACCGTTGAAGAACTTGGGGAGAAGATTTTAAGAAAAGTTTCGGTGAACCGTGAAATAGCCATATTGCAAGTGGAACAATTTGAATTTGGAGAAGAAATTTATTCCTTACTTTCTTTTGCAGACCAAATGGCTTCTGATTTGCAAAAGAACCATAAACGAAACATTGGAGTAGGAAAGCATTGTAATAAATGTGAGTTCCAAACGGATGAAAAGCAATTTGTATCGGGTTTTAATGAATGCTGGAAGGAACAAACGGGGCTAACCGACGAACAGCTACAACAACCTTTACTTTTTGAACTGTGGAGGGGCAATTTGGGTTCAAAGGATATTATAAGTCCGCTAATTAACCGCAGAGATTATTTTTTAAATGATTTTCGCGAATCAGATTATGCCCCTCAAATTATTAAGCCTACCGATTGTTTTTCCCCAACGGAACGCCGCACATTGCAGATTAAAACAACATTCTCCAGGGATAATGCTCCTTGTTACAATGAAGAGTATCTAACTAATGCTTTTAATGTCTTTATATATCCTTTACATTTTATTGATTTTGAAACTACCGCACTGGCAATACCAATGTATGCTGGCCGAAAACCTTACGAACAAATTGCTTTTCAATTTTCGCATCATAAAGTAGAAGCAGATGGAAAAACCTATCATCAAAACCAATGGCTAAATGATCAGGTTGGAGTATTCCCAAATTTCGAATTTGTTAGGGCATTAAAAACAGCTTTGGAAACAGATCAAGGAACTATCTTTAGGTATCACAATCACGAGAATACAATTTTAAATGTGATTTTTTCTCAATTGCTTGAGAGCAATGAGGCAGACAAAAACGAATTGTGTGATTTCATTCGTTTAATTACGCATAGTAAATCAGAAAATCATGTCGGTAAACGCGATATGGTAGATTTATACCAACTTGTTATCGGCGGATTTTATCATTTATCCATGAAAGGTTCAAATTCTATAAAATCGGTGCTTCCTGCTGTTATTGAATCTTCTAATTTTTTAAAGAACAAATATTCTACAGCCTGTTATGGAACTGAAGCCATCCCCAGCCTCAATTTTAAAAACCATACCTGGCTTTTAAAAGACGATGCGGGTAAATGGATTAATCCATATAAAAGATTACCTGCCGTTTTTGAAGAAGCAAATTCCGAACAACTTGATTCATTGTGTGAAGAAAATGGCGAAGAACTAAGAGATGGTGGGGCTGCAATGATGGCTTATGCAAAAATGCAATTTAGCGAAATGCAGCCAGATGAACGAAATTTTTACCATAATGCCCTCTTAAAATATTGTGAACTCGATACTTTGGCAATGGTTATGATCTATGAGGGATGGAAGGACTATTTGATACATAACTGATCTGAAATTGTGTAAGAACCCTCAATTAGCGGGTATGTAATTGAATAAATTGTAATGTAATTACACTTTGACCTTTGACACCGATTATTTGTTTTTTACACTCTCTTATTTTATTGGGAATAGACAAATTACAATTACATCGACATCGCCTGTTCAATATCATCATTTTTTACTGGCGATATGAATTTACCATTACGATCAGGCGCCTTATTTTCGTCTGCACTTTGTTTAACTTTGCGCAATTTTCCCCTTTCTCGTTGACGGTTTCGTTTGGTAATTTTTCTGTGTTGTTTTTTGCTCATCGGCTTTTCACCCGGTTTGGGCACATTTAAGGTTAAATCGTTTTCATGCGTCTCTGAGTCATCTTCGTTATCCAAGTCCGCAAGTTCACTTTTAAATAGTTCAGCAATCTCATCCTTTATTTGGGCATAGGTTTCTGTCACGGTTTCCTCACTCACATAGCTAACGATGGGTATGGGTTTAAAGGCTTTTTCCTCTTTGGCCATTGCTTCATGGTCATTCTGAATGGCACTATGAAACATTTTAAGGGCAATCTTTTGTTCCGGGTTGTCGGCTATCATACCCACAAATTCACCCGATGAAAGCGCGGCGATTTTTGAAGCAGGAATGGCATAATCCAGTTGTGTGGCTTTAGAAAATGAGGTGTCACCACTGTTAATGGTTAAACTGTTCTTATCCTGCACTATCTTACCGAAGTTGTCGGCCAAGGTTTTGGCGGTGTCGCCGGTTACCTGCCCGCTAATGATATTACCGACAATACCAGTTATTACGTCGGCCTGCTCCGCACCATAATCTTTCTTCAACTGGCTAAAATCCTGTATAGCTAAAGTGGTCGCCACTTTATTGCTACGGGCAGTAGCGATCAGGCTATCCATGTTATTAAAAAATATAGTTGGAAACTCATCAAAGATCAAACTGCTTTTTAACTGGCCTTTACGGTTGACCAACTTTATCATCCGGGATATATATAAAGACAATACTGCGCCATAGATTTGCAGTTTCTGCGGGTTGTTGCCTACACAAATTATTTTCGGCTCATTTGGATTGTTCACATCTAAGGAAAAATCATTGCCGGACAGCACATAATATAATTGCGGCGAAGCCAGTCTTGCCAGTCCAATTTTGGCGCTGGCAACCTGTCCCTCTAATTGTGCTTTAGCATTGTTGTTATAAGCTGATATAAAAGGATTAATTAAGGCGGTTATTTCGGGCTGTTTTAACAACACTGAAAATAAGCGGTCATAGTCAGCTTGCATCAATTCAATTACATGCGGCAGGGTGCAATATTTACCGTCCTCGTATTTGCGCAGGTACCAAATGATAGCAGTTAGAAAGTTAATCGGGCTTTCGACAAAGAAATCACCTTGCTTTTTTATCCATTCCCTATTTAAACCTAACATAATTGTCCGGCTTGCTTCGGTCGCATCTGTTATATCATTCATGCAGCCCGGGTCAAGAGGGTTACATCGGTGGGTATGGTTTAGATCGTCAAAATTGATAACATAAAAAGCCGGCTTGGTCTTGTAGTTGCTCTTGTACTGCAATAACTTGTTGTAAGCTATTTTGGAAAGGTCATCGTATTTAAAATCATATAAAAACATCGCGAAACCTTTTTTAATATGCTGATCTATAATATGCCTGATAACGAAATAAGATTTACCTGCGCCTGGCGTACCTGCCACCAATAGGCCACGGAATGGGTTTATAAAGTTTATCCAGCTATCCCTTGTTTTGCCCTTCAGGTTATATTTAGCGGGCAAGTTAATTGAATACTCATTTTCAAGTTTTCTTTCTTCCTGGGGAAAAGTTTCATTTTCGCTGTTAAAAATATCTTTGTTCAGCTTTTCTTTCAGCAATCGTGATAACCAGGTGCCGCCTGTAACCATTAATAAATAGCCAATACCAGTTAGTGTCATATAACCGATTGCAATCAAATCTAAATCTGTATGCAGGTAAATGCATAGAATACTTATCCAGTAAATAAGCAGGCCAGTAAGGAGATAGGCTGTAATGCTTTTATAATTGATCTTTTCATCTTTTTTGCCTTTGACACCAACCAAAGAAATAAACAGGCAAAGCAGTGCCGCCAGTTTGGGTTTCCACCAGTTATTGAATAAACCTGTTTTGGCAATGTTGGCGATAATTCGATCGGTGATATTTGCTGTCCAGTGCCATTGGGCAAATGCTTGGTAGCAACAGATGTAAAAATGTATAGCCAATATAAAAATGCTGATAAGCCTTGTAAAGTCGATGATCTTTCTTAGCCCTTGTGTATCTTCTCCGGTGTGCATTGTAATCCCTCCTGATATTTATAAATCCAGTACCTGGTCTTGTTCCTTTTCTTTTGATCTTCTTTTTTTCTTTTTTCGCGGCACGCTTGGCGCGGCTTCCGGCTGGTATTTAGCCAGGGCCAGCGATAGATAATTAGTTTGTTGTGGTGGTTTGAGGTAGGTTTTTGGCGCGTTACGCTTCAGTATTGGTTTATGTTCTTTTTTCAACTCGGGTTTTACCTGTTTATCTTTGGTGCTAAACCTATCCAAAATGGCTTTGGCACTATAAGTCTTGCCTAAATCACTACCATTGAATACCGTTTTATTGTGATTGTCGATATAGGTGATACCATAGGTATAACCCTGCTCATTCACGCGGAAAACAACATTGATGTGCTGCTTTTGCAATTCGGCGATAAAAGTGTTTTTAGTAATCGCATCGTATTGCTTAAATACACTTTCAATAGCTTCTTTCAGCTGGTCTTTATATTGCTTGCGCTTTTCAATATTCTTATCAAACTCTTTTTGCAAATTGGCCAAAGTGGGTTTGTTATAAATGGCACTGGCCTTGATCGGTATGCCTACCTGTTGACCTTTTTCACTGATAAGGCTATATATTAGTCCGCCTTTTTCCCGCATAAGCGTATTTTCGCTGCCCCGGTCGGCTATGACGTTAAACTGTTTGAGTATAGCGTTAAATTCGGCCAGTGAGGTAAATTTGTAGCTACCCATTACAGCATTTACAATATTGGTGATAGTCCTTTTAGTAGGTGTTTTGCCATAGATGGCTTTCTCCAAATTGGCGGGTTTGATATTTAAGGTGTTGCTGTTTTTCCTGCCTTTGGCCTGTACCAACTCAAATTCCTTTTCCAGTGCTATTCGGGCCGGTTCGGATAATTTCCAACCAATACCGTGCGTATCAATACGGCTGCCGTCCGGTTTGATATTGATAGTTGCAATATGAACATGGGTATGTGCTGCATCATGGTGTTTATATACCAAGTAAGGTTGGTCACCAAAGCCAATCCTTTCCATATAGGATAAGGTAATTTGCTGTAATTGCTCATTGCTTAGTTTATCCTGTTCATCAAAATTGAGGGTGATATGTACCGCATTGGTTTTAACGCGCGTATTCAGCATAGTTAAATGCTCAAAACGTTGCAGTTTTTGCTCCATGTTAAACTTGTCAATTTCACCTGCAAAGCCGCTGGCCAGCAATAGCCTGGCTTCACCGGCTGCTACCTTGTTTTCGTTGTAATGCAACATACCCCTGATATTTTTCCCGTTCACGAAACGTGCAACCATTTTTCAGCTAAGCGGTTTATGATGTTTAGTAATTCCTCAACCTTGCCGCCGACCCTTTTATATAGCTCTGCCGTTTTGAGCGTAAAAAATGCACGCTGTGCTTCCGACTTACTCATGTGAAAGAATTTAGTCTGCTGATTGATATTGATGCCGATGGCTTTCAATTCTTTCCTTATCAAAGCCATTTCCTCCATAGGGGCATTTAATGATACATCCTTATAAAAACAATTGATTTGTTCGCCGGATAATATCATTCGTGCAACTTCGCCTATGCTTTGGCAGCCGCTTTCCTGCTGTATCTTTTCCAATTTTTTAAAGACTTTTTCAGTTACCCGCACAATAATGGGTTGGCTTAATATGTCTTCGGGGTTTTCGAGTTTTTTACGTGGCATAACGTACATTTAAGAGAGTTCCAGACTTCGCGAGTTCCGAGCAAAGTCCCGACCGCAAGGGCGGCAAGATGATTTTCGTATACGAAAATCCATCTTGCTGCATTCTGTCGAATGCAGAACTGACCTTGCGAAACTGCTGCGCAGTTTGGTTAATGGTTTCCTAATTGAGTTTGTGGGTGGTCAACTTTGGCTGGAATGTTGGTGGCCCGGTTCCGGCTGGTTCAGTGGAATAAATGACCTGAGTAGCTGGCGTATCTTTTGCCGTGGCTCTTGCCGGATGCGTTTGATGTTTGGATAGTATTGGCGGTTGAATTTGCGGGCTTTGAGGTTGGTGTTATTTTCCATTGCTATCAATTTGATGAGCAAAGGTGGATAGACTTGTTTCTGAGAATTGGTAAAAGGGAAGTAGTACTGTGAATTATTTGTTTAATATTTATTAAAGAAAATCGATGATAAATAATGTACCTTTAATAAAGCCTAATGCTATGCAAGACAGTAAAAATCCTATCCTCAATTTCAGGAAAATTTCTGAAGATAATTTTTTGTCATCAGAGGAATTTTATAACCTCAATTTGGGAAATCAGGCTAATAGCACTAAATTTTGCGGTAAGGATTTGAGTATTTTAAACACTTCAACAATGATTACGTTGACAAGAGAGGCCGCTGATTCATCCGAACATTCAGAATAAATATGGAAAACACAAACCCAATTTTACTTTTCAGAGAGTTATCTGGAGATGAAAGCACATCTAACTATTATAGTTATGATATTTCCGTTGGCATGCACAACAGTGGCAACGATGCAAATTCTGCCAATCTTTTATTTAGCAATACAATGATTACTAAAACGAGAGAAGCGGCAGATACTGTAGAACATAGCGAATAATATTATGGAAAACGCAAATCCTATTTTGAACTTTAGAATCCCTGCCTCATTTGATAGGCACGATATAAACTATGGCTATTCAATGATAGTTGGCGTTCATACAATTGCAAATGAAAATAATTCTGCACTTTCAGTTAAATATGCTCAATCTACAATGATTACCGAAACGAGGGAAGCTGTAGACACATCCGAGTCATCCTACTTCTAATTTTAATGGAAGTTAATACCCTCTTTTTAACTAACCGGGAAGATATTAGTATCGAATATTTAATTGAAAAATATCGGAACGTATCTGAAAACTACTTAAGAATAAACTCAGAAGATGTTGAACTTATAGAGTTTGATATTAATCCTGCCGGTAAAACAAAATGTTATATTGAAAATTCCGAATATAATCTATCAACAGTTAAATCAGTTCTTTTCAAGCGAACCCCGACCAGGTTTAACAATATAAGCGACAATGAAAACAAGGCTTATTTGAATAACGAAAAAAAACATTTTTTTGAAGGACTTTACCTATCCATTGAAAATGCAAAATGGGTCAATCCGATGTTTGCAACCCATATTGCTGAAAGAAAAATATATCAATTGAAAGTGGCTAATCAACTTGGCCTTAATATTCCAAAATCTGTTATAACCAACCAGCTATCACGCGCACTAAGCTTCTTAAAAGAGAACCCTATTTCAATAATTAAACCAATATCTAACGGGTTGCAAGTTTTGAAAGACAGGACATATTCCATTTATACCACGGAGATTACTCATCAAGCTTTTATAGACCTCGAACTTGCAGAAATTTTCAGCACCCCTGTTTTCTTACAGGAAAGAATAAAAAACGATAGTGATATAAGAGTTACCATTGTAGGTAATAATCTATTTGCTGCTCAGATTAGAAAAGAAGGTGATGATGTAGATTGGCGAAAACCCGATATTAAAAAGTTGTACGACCAAATTATATTACCGCTGTTTCTCCAAGAAAAACTACTGGAGTTAAACAGATTTTTTAAAATGATTTATTCTGCCATTGACTTAATTCTTACGCCTCACGGTGAATACATTTTTCTCGAAATAAATCCTGTTGGGGAATGGGTATGGCTTGAGCAAGAATTAGATTTTGGAATATCTGCTTGCTTAATTAATGAGTTATTATGAGTGAACAAGTTGACTATATGGCACCGCAAGTGATGCCAGAAAAGAAAATTAGTCCAATATGGAAAGCTTTAAAAGGGAGTTTTGAAATACTTCTTCACGGCTTGATACCCCATCAGCGTGCAAAGGAGCCAGCCAAGAAATTTGAAAAAAGTCATATTGGCACCGATGATGGATATTTATATGAAACAGTAATTGAAATTTATAAAGAATCATCAACCAGGATAGACAGTCTTGAAGAAAAGGGCTTCAAATTATTAACCTATATTTCGGCTGTATCTGCGATTTTGATCTACTTTTTGAGCAAAGATATCGAGGGGATGTATAAGTTTTGGGTAATCCTCTCTCTTTCTTTTTTAGTTATTGCAATTATTATTTCCTTAAGATGTATAGGGGTCAAGAGTCAAAAAGCCTTATTCATCGATTCTTTATTTACGTTTCAAGCCACATCAGATCCCACCACTAAAGACAAAAAAACTGTTACAGCGGAAATACTTAACTGCGCAGTTTTCAACCAAACTGTAGCCGATAACACAGCTGATATTCTAAGGGCATCTCGTATTATGCTTTCACTTGGTATTATAACCACAATAATTTCCTGCGTTTTCTTTTTAGCAACCCCAGGAAACAAAGACGATAAAAAAGTCTATCAAACAAAAGTTTCATTCGCGGATTCAGTTTTTACAAAGTCTTTAACTTCAGGCATAAAAATCCAGGAAAGCATTATGAAGGAAATGAATGATGAAATATTACAACTGAAGCGAAAGTTGGATTCGATAAACGCCGTTTCAAAAATACAGAAAGTAAAAAAAAATACACATAAATAAACCTAATTGCAATCTATTTAATACTCAATGACTTTACAGGAAAAAATCGAGCAATCTTCGTCCTTTTTATTTTTCAAATCCCACGACATCGAAAAGAGCCCAGATATGTGTGGTTTATTATTCGATAACCCGTTAGTGGGCAGAGAGGCTTTTGAGGAAATTTTGGTATCAACTGAAAAAAGCTTTATAAGGGTAACCTTTTATTTACTTGGAAATACTTTGAGGTTAATAATTAATGACATCAAAAACGATCATATCGTTACTGTTAATAACCTTAGCATAAGTGGTAGTGATTTATTAGAATTAAAAGGAGCGTACAGGTCACATCCCCACTATTCCTTCGGTTTCGGCATTTTTGAGAATACAAATGGACAGATAGCGATATATCCGGTTACTCAACAAGAAGTGGTTTTAACAATAAAAAGTTGGGAGATTGTTGAGTATTAATGTGATTATTTAGATTACGGTTTTAAATAATACTCTATATCATTTTTATTTATTTCACTTCTTTGCCTAAGCTTATATTGATATTTTACTATTCCATGTTCATATAAAAGCTCTACTACCTCACCTGGATTTTTCGGTACTACGCTCGGAATAAAATAAAATTTGCCGTTAGGGGATTGCTTCGTTAAGAACTGGTGTATGAAATAATCTTCTCTATAGTCTAAAGTCTTACAAAATATCATTTGCATAAATAATTTTTGTTGTCTCTTTCCATATTTGGATAGCTTGTTATTTTGTTCTTCCTTATGAAAGATGGTGTCAAGGCTCTTTCTACCGGGATTGCTGTAAATATAAGTTGTATATCGTGAGTCAGGTTCCATTACTATGGAAACCACGATAATATTTTCATCATCTATATCCCGATCCCAATTCCATTTTTTTAAATAGTTAAAGAAACTAATAGCGTAGTCTCGGTCCTTAAATGAAGGCCCCATATAACACCTGTCTTCTTCACTAACAACATGAGGTAGCATAAACCCGTTAGTTTTCCATTGTGAATAATCTATTGCAAAGTCCGGGATAGGCATTAATACCATGGTTGTATATTCAAATGCAGTTCTCTCGAAAAATTGGCCGATAATTAATATTAACGTAGCCAGTGATAGGGCGAGATACCATTTGTCAATGGTTATGACACTCGTAGCAATACCAATTAATGTAATTATCCGAATAATCCACTTGATATGTTTTTCAAATCTTTCATGTACGATTAATTTAGGAACGATCCCTTTAAATTCAATACGTAATAACGTGTTTAATTCAACCTTGAACCTATTTCTTATCTTAATTTTCATATCACTAAGTTAATATAATACTTAATTGGTTTTTTTGCATCAAAATCTAAAGTAGTACCGAAGATTACTCAACTTCATCTTTTTTCACCCGATACTATTGCATCCCAAAAGGGGATGTACATGGAAAGTAAAAAGCAACCAGTAACGCCTGAACGTGCGGTTCAAATACTACAAAAACATAATGTAAAGGTCACCATTGAACAGGCAAAAAAGATTCTGGAGTTTATGGAAAAATTCGCAAGGATAGCCATTGAGGTATATATGAAATAGATATAGATTTTATCTAATTACCCGCCTTGGTTTATAGGAAAATAATATTAGTAAAACCCTTGCTTTTTCATGATTAATTTATTAAATTAACTGTAAATCAATTAGTTAAAAAATGCAAATTGCCGATTTATATATTAGGGTAAGTACAGATGAACAGGCAGATAAAGGCTATTCACAACGTAATCAGGACGAGCAATTAAGAAAGTATTGCAGGATTAATGATATTAAAATTGGAAAAGTGATTTTTGAGGATCATTCTGCTAAAAACTTCAATCGTCCTGAATGGAAAAAACTGTTAGCAAATTTGAAAAAGCAAAAGGGTGGCCTTACTGACCTCATCCTATTTACAAAGTGGGATAGGTTTAGCCGGAATACGGCTGATGCCTACCAAATGATCAATACGCTTCGCAAACTTGGAATAGAACCGCAAGCCGTAGAACAGCCTCTTGACCTTTCTATTCCTGAAAATAAAATGATGTTGGCGTTTTATTTGGCTGTTCCTGAAGTGGAGAATGACAGGCGGGCGCTAAATACTTTCTTCGGTATGCGCAGGGCAAAGAAAGAGGGGCGCTGGATGGCGACTGCTCCACTTGCGTATGAAAATAGGATAAGCCCTGACGGACGCAAATACATCGCCCCAAAGCGCCCACAAAGCGATTTTATGAAGTGGGGGTTTGAACAACTTGCTGAGGGTAATTATTCCATATCCCAAATATGGCGTATGGCTAAAGAAAAAGGCTTAAAGTGTAGTAAGAATAGCTTTTGGATAGCCATGCGTAACCCCGCTTATTGTGGCAAAATATTTATTCCTAAGTATAAGGATGAGGAAAGTTGTTTTGTACAAGGAACACACGAACCCATTATTTCGGAAGCAACGTTTTACGAGGCGCAGGATGTAATGAATGGTAGAAAAAAGGTAAATAAAGTAAAAAGAACCTCATCAGACGAACTTCCGTTAAGGGGATTTCTTAAATGCCCTAAATGTGGCCGTAACCTGTCCGGCAGCCCCTCTAAAGGCAAATACCGCTGGTATTTCTATTATCATTGTCAATCGTCTTGTGGCTTTCGTTTAAATGCTGATTGTGTCAATAAAGATTTTATAGAACATTTACAGGACTTTTCACCGATACCAGGTATGACGGAATTATATGCAGAGGTTATAGATTACGTGTATAATTTAAAGACGAAAAATAGCGGCAATTTTAAAAAACAATGGCTATTGGAAATTGATGAAGTAAATAAGCAGTTAGCAAAAGCACGCAGCCTATTAGTTACCGGCGATATTGAGCCGGGTGATTACCGACTAATTAAAACCGAATGTGAGGAAAAAATTAACGGATTTGAACGAGAATTGTCAAAAGTTGCGGTAAAAGAGAATGATAGTTTAACATTATTTAAAAACTTAGTGAACTCTCTTGAAAACGTTGATTTATGCTATTCAGAGGGGAAAATCGAACAACAACGCGATATTATCGGCACAATTTACCCTCAAAAATTAGAAATTGAAAAAGGGACTTACCGAACACCTAAAGTGAATGAGGGTGCCGATATTATCTATCTGATTAACAGTGGATTGGAAGAAAATAAAAATGGGACAGAATACGATTTTACTCGTCTGTCCCACTGGGTGACCCCGGAGAGGCTCGAACTCTCGACCCAATGATTAAGAGTCATTTGCTCTACCAACTGAGCTACGGAGTCTGGCTTTGATACCAAAGGGCTTCAAATATACGGTAATAAACCAAATTGGCAATTGTTTTTAAAGTTGTAATGCTGGGTTTACTTATTACGCCAAAGAATAAGCGGGTTCGCATCGCCAAAATAGCCATGAAGCGAAGTTAGTATACTCGGCAGTTTATCATTTCCTACAATCCCTATCTTCGAATTAAATCCGCCCGAACCATAGTCCTTATACCGGCTGATGATCTGGTGCCGCCAGGTTTTGCCTTTACCGCTGATGTTGTAATAGATACCTAACTGCTGTTTAATATTGCTGCCATCTTTGCGGTCTTTACTTTGATCTTGCTGGGCATAGTTAATATCCACGTGTCCGTCGCCGTCAAAATCAGCCAGTTGGATGGAGGAGGCGTGGACCCAACCTATCTTAGGATTGATGATATGTTTTGCCCAGCCGTTACTTCGCGGATCTTTTGGTGCTTCGTACCAAACCAGGCCGTCGCCAACTTGTGCGTTGGCATCTCCGGGTCCGGGTCCTTCGCCCTGGCTGGCGCAAACCAGATCAACGCGGCCATCGCCATTGATGTCGCTGCAGGTAAAGGCCATTGTGGTCATTTCAAAATTATAAAAATCGCCTCCGGGCCAGGAATCGATTATATGTGGTTTCCATTTGTCTTTAACCGGATTACCGCCTGTATGACCCGGATTCTCAAACCAAGCTATTTGGCAATCCTCGCCCGATCGGTACAGAGCTATTACATCGGCAAAGCCATCCTTATTATTTAGAATATTTACTGCAAATGTACCCTGACCGTTACGGCCTATATTTATGAAAGTCCAGCTATCAAGGGTAGCACCTTGTATGTAGACTCCGCTCGTGGTAATGACATCCGGTTTGCCATCGGCATTCAGATCGGCCACACAAACTTCATGCGAGAATCGGGTGCTGTCAATCATGTGGATCGTCCATTGCGTAATGTAGGGGTCTTTGCCCTTGCCCATAGGGTTTTCGGCCCAAAGTGTTTGGTTACTCCAGCCGCCGATGGTGATATCATTCCAGCCGTCATTATTTATATCAGCCACCTGCGCATCCTCAAATCCCTGCGGATTGCCGGGCGAGAAGATCACGTACGGTTTCCAATCCTCAGCATAGCGGTACAGCTTAAAACCCTGCTTATCCAGCGTACCGACATCGTTATACTTGTCCTTTGAAAATTTACCAAGCACCTTTGGTTTGTGCGAATTGTATTGGATAGTGCTGTCGATCACTATTTGCGTAAAATGGCGGTTTTGCGCACCGGCAATTTTGAACGCAGCTAATACAATGACAGTCAGCAGGTATCTTCTCATATAGGAATGTTGTTACGCAATATAAAAAAGCGCATTAGATAAATTGATCTGTATCGGTATATTTACAACCGGGCCCCGGCGGCCGACTAACCAGTCAAACTTAACCATTTATGAATATCAAACAGCTACTCAGATTTGTATTGGCAATTGCCTGTATTTTACCAATGAGCCTTAAAGCTCAAACACTAACTAATTTCAACAGCAAAGGCCAACAAGTTACCCGTTTTAGTAAACTGGGCGATGCCGTGGATGCGCATGACGGCGAGATTGCTTATTTTAACGGAACTTACTACCTGTACGGCACCAGCTACGGTTGTGGATTTGAGTGGGGACATAAAGATGCACCTTTCTGCGGATTTGAAGTTTACTCGTCAAAGGATATGGTAAACTGGACCGACAAAGGACAGTTATTTGATGCGGCCACACCGGTTTGGCAGACCCGTTGCAATGGTAATACGTATGGTTGTTTCCGCCCGCACGTTATCTATAATAAAAAAACACAGCGATATGTGCTTTGGATAAACGTTTATGATAACAGGATAGGGTATCGCGTATTTACAAGCAAAACCCCTATAGGCCCGTTTGTTGAACAGCCTGAACCCCGGCTTACCGTTAATGCTGATGCTGCCGTAGCCGGACTGAATAATGGCGACCACGATACTTTTGTTGATGACGACGGCAAAGCTTACCTGGCTTATACCGATTGGCATGCCAAAGGAGCTATAGCTGTTGAAGAATTGAGCGATGATTATCTTACTGGTACTGGCAAAGTTATCCGGGCGGTTACTAAACAAAGTACCGAGGCTCCTGCATTATTTAAACGCAATGGAATTTACTATCTGGTTTATTCCGATCCGAACTGCGGATATTGTGGCGGAACCGGCGCTTCGTATCGTACAGCCAAATCGCCACTTGGGCCATGGTCTGAGGGAATACAGATCAGCAATAATTCGTGTGGTGGCCAGCCTTCGTTTGTGTCGTCCATCAAATTAAAAACAGGCGATGTTTTTCTGTTTGGCAGCGACTTATGGAATAATGCTGCAAAGAATGAGTCGTTGGCTAATTACTATTGGGCGCCGTTAAAGTTTAACGAAGATGGTTCGATTAAACCAATAGAATGCGAAAATACAGTGGCTATTCCATCAGCAGCCAAAACTGTTAAGCCATCTTCTTTAAATTTTGCGCCAGGTTGCGATATTAACGCGACCACCGGGCGTACCGGCACATTTAAAGCCACTAAAACCGGCTTGCTAATTAATTTAAGCATATCAGTGTTCAAATCAGCTTATCCTGACGCAGAATTGCGAATAAGTATTTCTGTAGATGGCGGTAATCAGGCTTTAAGATCTTTTAATGTGAGCTCGGATAAACTAAGCTGGTCGCCAAGGAATCTGGTTTTACATCCAAATATTAAAGTGATGGCGGGTAAAACTTATATGATCAACATAAGCTCAACTACTACAAAAGGATGTTATGGGCTGGAGTATGATCGTGCGACAAAGGACAGCGCCGAACCTGCGTTTTTATATAAGATAGATATAGTAAATCGTTAACACCTATTTACTATACCTACCTAGTCGTTACGTTTAGGCGTAACGTTCTTCTCTTAACTTTTCGATAGCGTCGCTGTTGATGTATTCGTCGTAACTCATCAACTTGTCGATCACGCCGCCAGGAGTTAACTCTACGATGCGGTTCGCAACAGTTTCAACTAACTCATGATCTCGTGAGGTGAATAGGATAGTGCCCCTGAAGTCTTTCATGCCGTTGTTCAGCGCGGTGATCGATTCCAGATCCAGGTGGTTGGTAGGCTCATCAAACATCAATAAATTGGCTGATTGCAGCATCATGCGGCTAAACATACAACGCATCTTTTCGCCCCCTGAAAGTACCGAGCTTTTTTTCAATACTTCCTCGCCCGAGAACAACATTCTGCCCAGAAATCCCCGAATGAACTGATCGTCTTTTTCGCCCGGAGAGTACTCCCGTAACCAATCAATCAGGTTTTCGTTTTTGCCTTCAAAATATTCAGTGGTATCAACCGGGATGTCCGCATAGTTAATAGTAACACCCCATTTAAACTCGCCTTTATAATCTTTATCACGGCCGGTAAGGATGTTGTAAAAGGCGGTAGTGGCCAAACTATTATTCG
Source organism: Mucilaginibacter panaciglaebae (assembly GCF_039539265.1). Classification (NCBI taxonomy): domain Bacteria; kingdom Pseudomonadati; phylum Bacteroidota; class Sphingobacteriia; order Sphingobacteriales; family Sphingobacteriaceae; genus Mucilaginibacter; species Mucilaginibacter panaciglaebae. The sequence continues at coordinate 245,957 of NZ_BAABCV010000003.1, read as the reverse complement.
ACAGTATAGCAATCTTATCGCCTTTATTAACCATCAGGTTAATGTCTTTGAACAATATCTCACCATTAAGTTTCTTGGTCAGGCCCTCAATCTGCAATATCTGGTCGCCTGCCTCACGTCCCTGGTTATTGAATATGATACCCGGATATTTCCGGTTTGACGGCTGGATCTCGTCCAGATTGATCTTATCCAAAGCTTTTTTACGGCTGGTTGCCTGTTTTGATTTAGAGGCGTTGGCACTGAACCGGCGGATGAACTCCTGCAACTCTTTAACACGATCTTCAGCCTTTTTATTTTGCTCAGAGCGTTGCTTTAAGGCCAACTGGCTCGACTCATACCAGAAAGTATAGTTACCGGTATAGATGGTCATCTTACCAAAGTCGATATCAACTATGTGCGTACAAACAGAGTCCAGGAAGTGCCTGTCGTGCGATACGACCAGTACAATTGCTTCGTATCCCGCCAGGAAATCTTCCAGCCAGCTAACGGTGTGGATATCCAAATCGTTGGTAGGCTCATCAAGGATCAATATATCCGGATTGCCAAAAAGCGCTTGTGCTAATAATACGCGCACCTTTTGAGTATTGTCTAAGTCTTTAACTAACTGATAGTGAAACTCTTCTTTAATGCCCAGGTTGCTTAGTAGGGTAGCGGCGTTGCTTTCGGCGTTCCAGCCATCCATTTCGGCAAAAAGGTTTTCCAGTTCGCCCGCTCGCTCGCCGTCCGCATCACTAAAATTTTCTTTAAGGTAGATAGCGTCTTTTTCTTTCATTATCGCATACATCTCCTTGTGGCCCATCATCACCGTTTCAAGAACTGTAAATTCGTCAAAAGCATAGTGGTTCTGGCTTAACACAGCCATACGCTCGCCTGGAGTAAAGGCTACCGAGCCGCTGGTTGCGTCAACCTCGCCTGAAAGAATTTTTAAAAATGTAGATTTACCTGCACCGTTTGCACCAATAATGCCGTAGCAGTTGCCCTGGGTAAATTTTAAATTGACATCTTCAAATAGAGTACGCTTACCATAGCGTAAAGTTAGATTTGATACATTAATCATGCGCACCTGTAATTTGGCGCAAAGGTAGGTTTTTTGAGCGGGATTAAAGATTGTTGTTGAAATTGGTTATTAAAGATTATGTCATTTGGAGCGACAGCGAGGACTACTCTCTTGAGCATAGCGAAAATCTATACATTGACATGTTCGAATGCTTAGCTAGTGTATAGATTTCTCACATACGTTCGAATGATAGGAGGTAGGAGTGATACCTAACTCCTGTCACTAATCTCTATTCAATACAGCCTTCAGGCTGCCCGCCTCATGATCCGCCAGCTTTTGTAGCGGGCCTGAAACCATCATTTTCATCATCATGTTCAATTCGGCGTTGATGGTGAACGTGACCTGGGTGCTACTACCGTTGGCTTCGAGCAACCAGTTTAGTTGTACCGGAAAGGGTGGGTTATTAACTGCGGCGATATTGATACCTTTGTTCTCAATGCGCTCGGTAATCTGCAGGGATAGTTTAATTGTATTTTGAACCATAAAACCAGCCTCACTATAGCTGGCCGACCAGTTTTGTACGTTGTCGGGCATGAGCTGCCCGTGGTTATTAAAATCGGCCAGAAATTGATAGATATCGCTTACCGGCCGATTGATAGATATTTTACTTTCGAATGTTGCCATTGGTTATTTGGTAGCTTCAACGCCCCATGTTGACGGGTTATCGCGCCATTCTCTTAAAACCTCCACATCTTTGCGTGAGATGTATTGATGCTCTTCGGCATAGCTAATTAAAGCAGTATAGTTTGATAGTGTAATAAATGGACAATTTGCTGCCTTGAAGTTTTCGGTAGCCAGATCAAATCCATAGCTGAATATGGCAGCCAGACCTGCTACATCATACCCGGCATCACGCAATGCCGCTACAGCCTGTAAGCTGCTGCCACCGGTTGATATCAGGTCTTCAATAACAACCACACGTTTGCCGGTCAGTATATCACCTTCAATCATATTGCCCCGGCCGTGTTCTTTTGGTTTCGATCGTACATAGATAAAAGGTAAGCCTAGTTCTTGAGCCACCAATGCACCCTGAGGTATACCCGCAGTTGCAACGCCTGCAATACAGCCTACAGAACCAAACTTTTCCTGGATGGCTTTGGTTAACTGCTGACGGATATAAGTACGTATAGGGGGATGTGACAGCGTAATACGGTTATCGCAGTAAATCGGCGATTTCCAGCCTGACGCCCAAGTAAAAGGATTATTAGGTTGCAATTTAATTGCTTTAATTTGCAATAGAAATTCCGCTACCTGTTGTTCGGTTTCAGTAGTATTAAACATGGCTCAAAAATACAGAATTTATATTAACCAAAAAGTTATCTTATTAACAGAATCAGTGCCAAAACAGGCTGCTAACTATCAAGCAATTGATAAACAGAGCTTTGATCTGAAAATAATTTACACATGGGTGCTGGCGCAAAAAAATGACTTGTTTTATGTACTGTGCCCGGACGCCAAGGCTTTTTTAAAACAGATCAAACAAAGTGTTAAAGTAATAGAAGCAGCCGGCGGATTGGTTAAAAACGAGAACAAAGACCTGTTGTTTATTTACCGCAACGATAAATGGGACCTGCCGAAAGGCAAAATAGAAAAAGGGGAGACTATTAAGGCAGCTGCCGTTCGCGAAGTAGAAGAAGAGTGCAATATTACCATCAGCAAACGCGGCAATAAGATCTGTAAAACCTACCACGTTTATATTTATAAGGATGAGGTAGTATTAAAGAAAACGCATTGGTATAAAATGCAAGCCAAAGGTCAGCATAAGTTAAAGCCTCAGAAAGAAGAGGGGATAACCGATGTACGCTGGTTTAAGCCAAATGATATAGACGCAATATTAGCTAACACCTTTCCATCGATTTTAGATGTGTTGTCAGAAATGAATTTAATTATAGATAAGCCAGCGCTTCTTTCGGAATAAATTGCGATACATCGCCGCCATAGCGCAAAATCTCCCGTACTATGGTAGAGCTGATAGATGAGTAGCCCGGTTTACTTACAATGAAGATACTTTCTATATCAGGCGCCAATGAATGATTCATTTGCGCGATAGCTTTCTCATACTCAAAATCAGACACCGTACGTATACCACGAACCATATATGCGGCACCGATGCTTCTGCTGAAGTCGACGGTTAAGCCTTCATAAGCTATGATATGTATCCGTGGTTCATTTTCAAAAACCGCTCTAAGCATTTGCTCGCGCTTCTCTACACTTAAAAACCCCGGCTTAGCGCTATTGTGGCCAATGCCAATGTATAACTTATCAAACAGATCAACAGATCTTTTAACAATGTCAACATGGGCTTTAGTAATAGGATCAAACGACCCGGGGAACAGCGCTGTTTTCATGAACTTGTGCTTTTAGGTAAAGTTAAGACTAGTTATGTTATCTCTATCTTAATTTTTGGATAAATCCATAGTGTTTAGTGTCAGATTTACCGTCAGGTATTTGATCATACACCTGGTACAAAATATATTGATTGTTTTGGTCAAGCCCTTTAAATATGGTACCAATGCTTTGCTGTAAGGCTTCATTTTCGGCTTTAAGTGCAATGGTATCCGTAAGTTTAATAGTTGATTTGTACCTGATTACAGGGAAAATACCCTGATGCCCAACTTCTTCAACCACCTGCGGACTCATTGAAAAGATTTGCGGCGCAGTTTTTACCTGACTAACCACAACAGGCAGGTGATAGGTAGCATTGGCTTCATCAATCACTTTAGAGAAGAATATCTTCATGTCAGACTCTTTTTTGTAAGAAAAATAGTTTCCGCCAGGGCTAACCAGTTGCGAGGTGATAATGATCATATCGGTGGCATCTACCAAATTGCCTTTGCTGTAAAGATCAAGCGCCTGCTTATAATAGTCAATGGCATTTTTACCGGCAATGCTGTAATCGCCCATTTGCAGAATGTTTACTTTCCAGTCGTTACCATATTTGCCGTAAACAGCCAGTATCATACCGTTGACCGTTAACCCTTTGGTTAGCAATACCGAGGTGTACATCTCGTCGTTCACAGCCTGGAAACCGATGGCGTAGTCGCTATCGTTCTTGTGCTGAGATTTTACAGTATCAGCATCCTTTTTTTTCATCCCTTTGCTCAGATATTCATCCAATACTTCAAAATCTTTAGCTGGGTATCTTTTACTGCAGCGATTAATTACCGTATCTAATTGAGCTCCGGATTTATTAATAAGATCTGGCGACAGTAAAGCCTTTACCGCGGCAATGTTGCCCGAAGTAATGCCTTCAAAAAGCTTTTTGTTGAGGGCGGCTATTACTGCGCGCGTGTCGCTGCTGATCTGATTGTTTACCTGAATGTCTTTATCGCCGGTGCAGCTTTGAAACGTCGTTGTAAATAAAAACGCTGCTAACAGATATATGATGCTTTTTTTCATATCTAACAGAAAAATATCTCTAATTTTTAAAAAACGAAAATGATGAATGGCCATATTTTCGTTGTTCGACAAACGCCGGATGATTGCTTAAATTTTGCATCGACTGATGTTCTACAATCAACAAACCATCGGGGCGTAACAGTGCTTTGTCAAATACAATTTTAGGTATTTCAGGTATCTGGTTCAAATCATACGGCGGGTCGGCAAAGATCAGGTCATATTGATCGGTCTCTAATTGCAGATATTTAAAAATATCTGTCTTAAAAGTTTTGATTTGGCTTAAGCCATGCTGGCGCGACGTATCTTTGATGTAATTGATGCAATGAATACTGCGGTCAACACTAACTACCTGCTTTGCCCCGCGCGATGCAAATTCATAACTGATATTACCCGTGCCACAAAAAAGATCGAGCACATCAATATTGTCAAATTCAACCAGGTTTAATAAGATATTAAACAGTGCTTCTTTGGCCAGATCGGTAGTAGGGCGTACTGGTAAGTTTTTAGGCGGATTAAGTCGTAACCCTTTTAAACTGCCTCCAATGATCCGCATAGTGTCAAAGCCGCCAAAGTTAATATTTGCTCCGGATTTATTTGTTCCGGCACATTTAACAGTTGCGGGTTAAAGAAAGTTATGTTTGGAAAAAATTGGCTAAGGGCAACGGTGAAATTATCACCGGGTTTCAGGCTTCCGCTTGATTTTAAATGAACGCTGCCGGGAACTAAGTCTAATTCTTCGGTCACTAATGCAGCATAATAGCTCAGATCGCCTTCGGTTTGATAATCGAAGTTGTTGTAAAACCGGATAGTTCCATTTTTAAAATACAGAAACTCGGCTTTACCATTTTCTGTATGCAAATATAAATCCTGACTTCCCGGATTATCTTGCGCTGCAGCGGTTACCCATCCTTTGTTGAGGTAAACAACATTTTGCAAGCCAAACCTTTCAACGGTTGATAAGGTCTTCTCTTTAACCTTGTAGATAATATAGTTCTTGTTATCTAACAATTGCGCCAATACACGCTCATCAGGACTAACATCAAGCAGGCGGGCATAATTAGCTATCTGATCTTTACTGAAAAGTGCATCCGGGATCAGTGTAAAAACACCAGATGGCAAGCCAACAACTACATTTTTATAGGTAGCGTTTAATTCTTCGGCCAGTTCTTGCGGGTCAGAAAGTTCTGCCAGGTTGCAATTGGTATCCCAGGCCATTAAATCCTTTTTATAGGTTATGGCATACGAGAACGATTTTGCGTCGATTTGTATTAACAGCGTGTAGTAATAAGCCTGGTTAAGGTTAAACGACGGATCGCGGAAAGTATAGATTTGTTCGCTCATGCTATTAACAAAAGTAATATTTTTTGGATTAGTTAAGGTAGTTATACGCATTTTTGCAGGGTGTCCGCAACAGATCAAATCAAAAAAGCCTTTCCGCACGAACCAACCGCACAACAGCTGCAACTGTTTGGCTTGCTGCATAATTTTTTGTTGACAGACGAAGGCGACGAATGTTTTATCCTGCGCGGATATGCCGGAACCGGTAAAACAACTATTGTAGGAGCGCTGGTAAAAGCCTTACGCACTTACAATTTCAAACCGGTTCTGCTGGCGCCAACCGGCCGCGCAGCCAAGGTTATTACTAATTACTCGGGGCGCAAGGCTTTTACCATTCACAAGCGCATCTACCGTAAAAAGGCAGCGCTTGATGTAGATGAAAGTTTCCTGATAGCCGATAATATGGCTTCCAATACCTTGTTTATTGTGGATGAAGCTTCTATGATCTCTGACATGCCAAGCGGCCACGGCCGGCATACGTTATTGTACGACCTGGTGCGATATGTTTATAATCAAAAAAATTGTAAACTAATGTTAGTGGGCGATACCGCCCAGTTGCCGCCGGTAGGATCAGATGACAGCCCCGCACTAAGTGACAAGGTAATGAGTTCAGACTTTGGACTGATGGTATACAGCTTTGAGCTTACCGATGTTTTAAGGCAGCAAAAAGATTCAGGCATTTTGTTTAATGCCACCAATGTCAGAGATATCATCAGGCAGCAATTAGAAGTTATTCCACGCATAGTTACCAAAGGCTACAAAGATGTTTTCCGCATGACCGGCGAGCGACTGGAAGAAGGCTTAGAATATGCGTATAATAAATATGGTAATGAAAATACGCTGGTTATCTGCCGGTCAAACAAAAATGCCAACCTGTATAATAAACAGATAAGGGCACGGCTGCTATGGCGTGAGGAAGAACTGACCGGGGGCGATCAACTTATGGTGGTTAAAAATAATTACTTCTGGCTGCAGGATCAGCAGGAAAACAGCACCTCATTTATTGCCAACGGTGACATTGCCCGCATACGCAAAGTGCGCAGGATAGAGGATATGTATGGTTTCAGGTTTGCCGATGTTCAGCTGGAATTTATTGATTACGCCGAAGACCCGATACTGGATTGCAAGGTTCTGCTGGATACATTGTACACCGAATCGCCTGCTTTATCGCAGGAAGATCAGAAACGCTTTTACCTGGAAGTGATGAAAGATTATGATCATATACCCAATAAGCGTTTAAAACACCTCGAACTAAAAGCAAACCCATATTATAATGCTTTGCAGATAAAATTTGCTTACGCGATAACCTGTCACAAGGCTCAAGGTGGGCAATGGGATGCCGTGTTTGTAGATCAGGGATATTTGACCGATGAAATGGTGAATACTGATTTTTTGCGCTGGTTTTATACCGCCTGTACCCGAGCAACCAAAGAATTGTTCCTGGTGAATTTTAATGACAAATTCTATGGCGGTGCACCGGCGGCTTTTTAGTTCATGAAAGGATGATTTTACCATCCTGTCATTTCTTCCGTTGGTCGAAATGACGGATCGACCAGATAAATACACGAATGCACTAACTGCTAACTGCCAGTTGTATAGTAAATGTAGTGCCCTTACCCTCAATACTGCTTACGCTGATCTTGCCTTTATGGCTTTCAATGATCTGTTTAACGATACTTAAACCTAAGCCGGTTGATTTTTCGCCATTTAAACCGGTACGCCCTGCTTTACTGAAGCGCTCGAAAATATGCGGCAACATGTTTTGCGGAATACCCAACCCGTGATCTTTAACCTGAATGATGATTTGGTTGTCTTGTATAGCCAGACGTAGTTCTACATTATCTGTTTCTTTCGAAAACTTAAGTGCGTTGCTGATCAGGTTATCCATTACACGGGTAAACTTCTCTTTATTTATTTGTGCACTTACCAAACTTACGGAACTTATCAAAACTACATTGTTGCGATTTTGGACTTTCCAGCCCTCAACAATACTTTTAAGGTATTGATTAAGCTCAATTTTTTGGGTTTCTATAACATTAATATTCTCGTTCCTGGCAGCTTCGAGCAGATCGTCCAGAATGCTGGGGGCTTTTGAGCAGGACTCTTTAATCATGCTCACATTGTCCTGCATATCTGCGTCAATTTCTTCTAGTTCCATCATCATCGCTATAGATTCAACCGCGCCGATAGGGTTGCGCAAGTCGTGTGCCACCATACCTAATACTCGATTTTTAAATTCGCCGGCCTTTTCAATCTCTATATTTTTGCTGCGTATCTCGATGATCTGCTGGTAATAGCTGGCTTTGTACGAGAAAAAGTATCGCGATATCAAATAGAAACCAGATAAGAGCACAACCGATATGAGCTGATCGTACAGTATACTGGTGGCATCGGCATGCTGGTAAAGCAATAGCGCCGTGAAAGCCAGTTCTGTCAATATCAATAGTAATATTAACTCATCATACTCAAACACGCACATTACGCTGATAACAATCAGTGCGATAAGATAAACAGTTAACGAATTGCGCGGATCGCCTGTAGATATAAAAGCCGAATACATTCCGCAAATAATGATATATAAGGCAAACACAAACACAAATAAGACCATAAATGGGTTAGCCTTCCTGGTTTTATTGATGTGATTTAACAACAACTGCCCGGCAATATAAAAAATAGGGGTGACCACCAAATAAACCCAGTTGGTTATTTCAAATTCAGGAAAATTTTGTGCTTTGGTGATATTTACCGGTAACGCCCATATCAGGATACGTAATGTGAAGTTAATGGCAAAGAATATTATTGCGCAGTTACGTATTGATTGTAGGTTTTGTAACGTATAATAGTTACGAAAAGAAGCACGGTATTTCCTCGGTATGCTTTTAAAATAATGGGTATCCAATGTGATTTAATTATGGTAATCAAAAATATTAAAATATGATAATTGAACAGCTTTGTAACACCTTTTTTAGCATATATTGTTTACAAACTACTTAAGATATATTTCTGACTTGACAAAACGACATACTAAAATAAATAGCAATGCCATATTTTCATATTTATGAGTATGGCAGGTGTTTTGATCAGATTGTGTTATGAACTTTAACAATTTTACCATCAAAGCCCAGGAAGCAGTGCAAAAAGCTTCTGAGATTACAACCGGTAATCAGCAGCAGGCCATTGAGCCTGCACACTTGCTAAAAGGTTTGTTATTAGTTGATGAAAACGTCATAACCTACCTTTTGAAAAAACTGAATGTAAACATCAATCGCTTAAATGAAATTCTGGACGAGCAGATAGCAGCGTTCCCAAAAGTTAGCGGTAGCAATGTTTACTTGTCGTCAAATGCAAATTCTGTATTACAGAAAGCCACCGGTTATTTAAAAGAATTTAAAGACGATTTCGTATCCGTCGAACATATATTGTTAGGTATTTTAAGTGTGAATGATAAAACCAGTTCGGCGCTTAAAGACTTTGGCGTAAATGAAAAGGATCTTAAAAAAGCGATTATCGCGTTGCGCGGCGATAACAAAGTGACCGACCAAAACGCTGAAGCCACCTACAATGCCTTAAATAAATACGCCCGAAACCTGAATGAATATGCAGCTTCAGGTAAACTCGATCCTGTTATCGGCCGCGACGATGAGATACGTCGCACTATACAGATCCTGTCCCGCCGGACAAAAAATAATCCGGTATTGGTAGGTGAGCCCGGTGTAGGTAAGACTGCTATTGCCGAAGGTATCGCTTTCCGTATTTTAAAAGGCGACGTGCCCGAAAGTTTGAAATCCAAAACCGTTTACTCGCTGGATATGGGTGCCTTGATTGCAGGCGCAAAATACAAGGGTGAGTTTGAAGAGCGGCTAAAAGCTGTTATCAAAGAAGTAACCCAGGCCGACGGCGAGATTATCTTATTTATTGATGAGATACACACCCTGGTTGGTGCAGGTGGCGGCGATGGCGCAATGGATGCAGCCAATATATTGAAACCCGCGCTGGCACGCGGCGAGCTGAGAGCCATAGGCGCTACAACGCTGAATGAGTACCAAAAATACGTTGAGAAGGATAAAGCCTTGGAGCGCCGTTTCCAGATGGTGCTGGTTGATGAACCTGATACTGCCGATGCAATTTCAATCCTGCGCGGTTTGAAAGAACGTTATGAGGCACACCACAAAGTGCGCATTAAAGACGAGGCAATTATTGCTGCCGTTGAAATGTCGCAGCGTTACATATCTGACCGTTTCCTGCCCGATAAAGCTATCGACTTGATGGACGAAGCCGCTTCAAAATTGCGTATTGAAATGGATTCGGTACCAGAAGTAGTAGACGAACTGGAACGCCGCATCATGCAGCTGGAAATTGAGCGCGAAGCTATCAAACGCGAGAAAGATGATAAGAAAGTAAAAGAACTGTCTGAAGAGATTGCAAATCTTTCTGCCGAGTGTGATTCTTTACGTGCCAAATGGCAGGGAGAGAAAGATGTGGTTGATGGCATCAACTTGAAAGTTGAGCAGATAGAAAATTATAAACTGGAAGCTGAACAAGCCGAGCGTGCGGGCGATTACGGTAAAGTGGCCGAATTACGCTATGGCCGTATTCGCGAGGCCCAGGAAGAAGTTGAAAAACTGAAAGAAGCGTTACTGACTAATCAGTCGGAAAGCCGGATGCTGAAAGAGGAGGTTACTGCCGACGATATTGCCGGAGTAGTATCCCGGTGGACAGGTATTCCGGTTTCAAAAATGATCCAGAGCGAGCGTGAAAAATTGCTTGGACTTGAAGATGAGCTGCATAAACGCGTTGCCGGTCAGCACGAAGCTATCGAGGCCATTAGTGATGCGATACGCCGCAGCCGCGCAGGTTTGCAGGACAAACGCAAGCCAATTGGCTCGTTTATTTTTTTGGGTACAACCGGTGTAGGTAAAACCGAGCTGGCTAAAGCTTTAGCCGGGTACCTGTTCAATGACGAGCATGCCATGGTTCGCATAGACATGAGCGAGTACCAGGAACGACATGCCGTATCAAGACTGATCGGCGCGCCCCCGGGTTATGTGGGATATGACGAAGGCGGTCAGCTAACTGAAGCTGTTCGCCGTAAACCGTATAGCGTTATCTTGCTGGATGAGATCGAAAAGGCACATCCTGATGTGTTTAACATCTTATTACAGGTTTTGGATGATGGCCGTCTGACCGATAACAAAGGACGTGTGGTAAACTTTAAAAATACCATCATCATCATGACCTCGAACATCGGCTCAAACATTATCCAGGAAAACTTCCAGGATTTTGATGAGAGCGATAAGGAGCAAGTCATCGCCAAAACCAAGAACCAGTTGTTTGAAATGCTACGGCAAACCATTCGTCCGGAGTTTTTGAACCGTATTGATGAGATCATCATGTTCACCCCACTGAGCCGCGATGAGATAGGAGATATCGTCAAGCTGCAATTTGCACAAGTGCAGCAAACGCTTGCCGACATGGGTATCCATATCGAAGCATCAGAAGAAGCATTAGATTGGCTGGCCCAATTGGGTTATGATCCGCAATTTGGTGCGCGTCCGTTGAAGCGTGTGATACAAAAACGTATACTGAACGAGTTATCTAAACAGATACTTGCCGGTAAGGTAGATAAAGACGCCAAGATCAAGTTAGATATGTTTGACAACCAGTTTGTGTTTTTGAACAGTGCCGAAAAGACGGAGGCCGCAAAATAACTAAATTCACTATATAGTAAAAGCCGCCTGGGTTAACCGGGCGGCTTTTTTGTTTGCCGTCCGTTGTCATTCTGAGCATAGCGAAGAATCTGCAAACTTTGCTAACCGATCGGCAGATTCTTCGCTATACTACCCATGATATAAATATAACGCTGTCATTTCGACCGTAGGGAGAACCCCTATACGCTTGCTTATCGCTTATATAAAATCTCTCCCTACGGTCAAAATGACATCGAAATAAATCAGTGTCATTTCACCTTCAGAGGCCGCGATTTTATAATTCAAATAGCAATGTTCAAAAAAGGGTTCTACACTTGCAGAACCCTTTAATACTGAAACTTATGCTATTTTTTATGCTGAAGCTAAACTGACCCCTGTTAGTTGATCGGCAAAGGCGATAAACGCCTTGTCGGCATATATGCGGGATTCATTATCGATTAGTTTTTGCAGATTAACTTTGCCGATAACGTATTTGTAAGTACCTGAATAAAAGCGCTCATCTATACATTTGAAGTCGAGAAGGCTTACCAGTTCCTCGTCCTCATAACGCAGATAGATAGTTAGTTCGATGTCATTAGTGAAATTTAAACCGTTAGCGCTTTTAGCTTTTTTGTATTCGTATTGATAGTCGTAACGTAGTGCCGCAATATCCGACAATACTGCCGAACCGGTAGGGTGTCCGCCTGCGCCTTTACCGAAGAAGAATTGCTGATCGGCAAATGCCGCCTGCACCGTTACGCCGTTATATTCGTACTCAACGTTGTATAGAAACTCATGTTCGGTAACAAACTTAGGCAGTACAAAAAGTGCTACATGCTCATCATCTAACTCTTTTGCTACCGGTACCAGCTTTATTTTTAAATTCTTTTCGCGTGCGTAACGCATATCGTCAGCAGACAAATTCTGTATGCCGAAGTTGAATATCTTAGTGGGATCAATCACCACACCATAAGCATGTGATGCGGCTATAACCAATTTATATTTAGAATCATAACCACCTACGTCCGAAATAGGGTCGGTTTCTGCAAAGCCCAGGTCTTGCGCTTGTTTCAGTGCAGACCCATAATCCAGGTTCTCTAAAAATCCTTTGGAGAGTATGTAGTTTGACGAACCGTTGAAAATACCACTGATAGAATGCAGCAATTCGTTATCATAATACTCCTCCAGGTTGCGAATGATTGGGATACTACCGCAAACCGCACCTTCATATAATAAAGATGTGCCGTATTCATGCTGTATATCGATCAATTCCTTCAGGTATATAGCAATCATCTTTTTGCTGGCCGATACCACATTTTTGCCGGTTTTTAACGCCGTAGACACAATATCAAAAGCCGCCTCCGTGTCATTGATCAATTCAATAATGGTGTTAATTTCCGGATTATTCAGCAATTCGTTTTTATCAGTAGTGAAATAGTGAGCCGGTAAAGAGCGCGGTTTGCTACCGTCTTTAATAGCTATTTTTTTTATTTCAAGATTCAGGTTTTTTGTTTTGATGATATCATAAAGTCCCTGGCCAACAACTCCGAAGCCAAAAAGGCCGATATTAAGTTTCTTGCTCATTATGCAGTTTGCTGTAATTGGATGATTTTTCCTTTTACGTCTGTTTTAAAAAATGATGTAATAATATTAGTTAATGCTTCCGTCTCAATTAAAAATGCGTCATGACCATAGTACGAGTCAAACTCGGCATAGGCCGACTGGGGGATATGTTGAAACAGGTATTGTTGTTCCTCGATTGGAAATAACAAGTCTGATTTAATGCCGATAACCAATGTACGGGCGGTAATTTTACTTAATGCATCTTCAATGCTTACGCGGCCGCGGCCCACGTTATGCGAGTCCATCGCTTTTGATAAGTACCAGTAGCTATAGGCGTTAAAGCGTGCTACAAGTTTTTCACCCTGGTAGTTTTGGTAGCTTGACGCCTTGTAGTTATCTACTACTTCATTACTATCCTCATGCTGTTTAATGCCATAAGTTTTATAACCCCGATAGGATAGTAACGCCATAGCCCGGGCAGCTTTTAAACCTTTTGCACCACCGTTTGGTATGTTTTCATGAAAGCTTTGATCGGCAGCTATCGCGAGGCGTTGCGACTCGTTAAAGGCTATGCCCCATGGCGAGTGTTTGGCATTTGCAGCTATAAGGATAACATTCTTGATAAATTCGGGCTCTATGATGGCCCATTCCATAGCCTGCTGCCCACCTAATGAACCGCCAATTAAAGTATGGATATTTTTGATATTCAGATGCGCTGCCAATAGTTGCTGCGATTTGACCATGTCCCTAACGGTAACTTGCGGAAACGACAGGTAGTACTGCTTGTCAGTAGCAGTATTGATACTTAGCGGACCGCTTGAGCCATAGGCGGAGCCCAGCATGTTGGCGCAAACTATAAAATGTTCTTCCGGATTAAAATAGTAGCCGCTGCCTACCAGGCCCTTCCACCAGTCAAGCACGTCTGAATTAGCGGTAAAAGCATGACAAACCCACACTACATTATCGCGATCTTTATTTAAAGTACCATAGGTGTGATATCCTAATTCGAGCTGAGGCAATTTTTGGCCACACTCTAATCCGAATTCCTGCTGGTATGTATATGTTTGATAGCTCATTTGTTATTTGGTTTGTTAGCTGTTGAGGTTTGGGTAAACGGTTGCTTTGACCGTTACAGTACACGTATTTTCAGTAAGAGAAAAGGAAACGTATTTACTGCTTATCAACAGCGGCACATATAGCAATTAATGCTTTTAGCGGCTTTTACAGTAATAACTTGCGGAAGAGTGTTTGTTAAATTTTCCATGTTGTTAATTTATATTTCCCGGGATATTTACCGGGCCAGGAATTGGCACCTTCTCTAACTTTAGAGGGTTGCCAGCGGGTCTCGGAGCCTGATCTCTCGCCGCTTCTTTATAAATCAAAACCGTATAAGGGAATTGATCGTGATAACAGTATTGCTACTGATTTGTGCCGCAAATAAAGGGCTAAATTTTTATTAATGCAAATTTTTTGAAGCTTAAAGCTAAAAGTCTAAAGCTGAAAGCCGATTTTATTGTTCACAAATGCCTTTAGCTTTCTGCATTCGCCTTTGAGCTCAATTAAGCGCTTGCTCAAAATCAGCAATCAAATCATCAATGTGCTCCAACCCGACAGATATCCGCAGCAAATTAAAAGGGGTTTTAGTATCAGGCCCTTCCATAGTAGCACGGTGCTCAATCAAACTCTCAACGCCGCCTAAACTTGTGGCTTTGGTAATTAGCTTTAGTTTATTAATTACCCTATGAGTATTAAGACGATCGCCTTTTAATATAAATGACAGTACGCCGCCAAAACCAATCATCTGTTCTTTAGCTACCTCATGATTTGGATGCGACGGTAAACCGGGATACAAAACCTGCTCCACAGCCGCGTGCGCGTCTAAAAACTCGGCCAGTAATTGTGCATTATGCACATGGCCACGCACACGATATGGCAGCGTCTTGATACTGCGTACCATATAATAGCAATCAACAGGTGAGGGGATAGCACCGCCCATAGTTTGTACGTTATGTATGATTTGCCACCATTCATTGTCTTCTGCGGTAATCAAAGCGCCCCCCATTAAATCGCTATGCCCGCCAAAATATTTGGTGGTAGAGTGCATAACCAGGTCGGCGCCCAATGTCAAAGGTTGCTGGCATATGGGCGTAGCAAACGTATTATCGCAAGCTACTTTAATGTTTCGTTCTTTAGCGATGGATACTATCTTTTTAATGTCGGTGACTTTTAGTAACGGGTTGGACGGAGTCTCTATCCAGATCAGACCGGTGTTTGGTTTTAAATGAGCTTTTAAAATTTCGGTATCATCAATATCGATAAAATCAAATTCCAAAATGCCGGCGAATAGCTGTTTTAACTGGTTACGCAATCCATGATACATGTCGTCAGGAGCAATGATGTGCGTGCCCGGTTTTAATGATTGAAAGACAGCCATACCTGCAGCGTTACCCGATGAAAATGCTGCTGCGGCAGCGCCATTTTCCAACTTGGTTAAAACATTCTCTAATGCCGTACGGTTAGGATTGGATGATCGGCTATAAATATATTCACCCCGAAAACTTTCATCCGGCAACCGTTCAAACGTGGTCGACGTAATGATAGGTTGAACGACTGCACCGGTGGTATCATCAGTATGATTTCCGGCGTGAATAGCTATAGTTTCCGTTTTCATGGTAGATTGAATTAGTGCGACAATTATAAATTAATAAGCTAACATTTTTATATTTTTACTTAATAAAACTCTGGTTATGAAAAGCAATAAGTTACTGTTGTTGGGTGCTTTATTATTGGCAACAACATTATTTGCATGCAAAAAAGGTGGAGTTTCATCTTCCTTTGATAAAAGTTACGATGCCTGGTTAGCTTTTAAGAAAAAAACAAATGATACGTATGTTTATGTTGCGGTACACGATGTCAAATCCAGTACGTACTCAGAAACAAAAATCACGGTAACCCAGGGTAATATTACAGCGCGCGATTTTGTTTCCTATCAGTATGTATTCAAACCGGATAGCGATATAACCACAAAAGTTCTGACTGACGATTGGCATGAATCAGGCGGGAGTTTAAATACACATGGCTCAACTGCTGCTAACCTGTATACCCTGGATGATATTTACTACAAGGCCCAAAATATCTGGTTAAAAGCCAATACAAATAAAAACGTGGTAACCTTCGAGGCCAAAAACGATGGTTTAATATCAATTGCTGGGTATACACCTAAAAATTGCCCAAGCGGCGATTGCTTTATAGGTATCAATATTAAATCTATTACTCATTAACGCGCCCATCTGTAAAATCTGCGTCATACTACATGTTTAAACAGGTTTATAGTCTTAGTTTCCTAACTAAATTGCCGCTTTTTGCTATTTTTGCAAAAAGTCTTTTTAATGGAAGCTGAAAATAATTTACAGGTATTATTGCAGGATCCGGATTTATCTGCTGATTTAAAACATATCGCCGAAAAAGTGCTCAACCACGAGCGCATTACTTTTGATGAAGGCGTTTTACTATTTGAAAAAGGTGAGTTGGGGTATCTGGGGGTTTTAGCCAATTATATACGCGAAAAGCGCCACGGTGACAAAACTTATTTTAACCGTAATTTTCATATCGAGCCTACCAACCTCTGTGTTTACGATTGTAAATTCTGTTCATACTCGCGTTTAATTAAACAAAAAGAAGAAGGCTGGGAATATACCATGGACGAGATGTTCGATATCGTTAAAAAATACGATAACGAGCCTGTTACAGAGGTGCACATTGTTGGTGGCGTGTTACCCCAATATGATGTCCCTTTTTATACGGAATTGTTCAGACGGATAAAAACGCATCGACCTGAGCTACATGTCAAAGCTTTAACACCGGTCGAATATCATTACATCTTTAAAAAGGCCAAAATTGACTATGCTACCGGCATGAAAATGATGATGGACGCCGGTCTGGAATCAATACCGGGTGGCGGTGCCGAGATATTTCATCCTGAAATCAGAGACCAGATAGCTAAAGACAAATGTACCGCCGACCAATGGCTGGCCATTCATGAAGAGTGGCATAAATTGGGCGGCCGGTCAAATGCTACCATGCTGTACGGCCATATTGAAGAATACAGGCATCGTATAGACCACATGGAACGCCTGCGGCAATTGCAGGACAGAACAGGTGGTTTCCAGACGTTTATTCCGCTTAAGTTCCGTAATAAGGACAACCAAATGTCAAATGTGCCCGAAGCAACAGTGGTTGAGGATCTGCGCAACTATGCTATTTCACGCATCTATTTGGACAACTTTGACCACATTAAAGCCTACTGGGCGATGATAAGCCGCACTACGGCACAATTGTCACTAAACTTTGGAGTAGACGACATCGATGGTACACTTGATGATACAACCAAAATATACTCAATGGCGGGTGCCGAAGAGCAAAAACCGGGTATGAGCACTAAACAGTTGGTTGAGTTGATTAAACAAGTAGGCCGCCATCCAATTGAACGCGATACCTTATATAATGTAATTACCGACTATAACGATTATCAGTTTGCTGAGGAACCAAAACCTCAATACTATAAACTGCCGGTGATTAATTAAAGCCCCACTTAATCCTCTCCAGTTAGGAGGACTTTTAAGAAAGGGCAAAGTACATAAAAAGTCTCCCCAACAGCGGGAGATTTAAAGGGGGCTAAATGATAAAAACGCTATACATTGTCCGCCATGGGCAAACAGATTTAAATAAACAGGGCATTGTACAAGGCAGGGGGCGCGATACCGACCTTAATGATGAGGGCCGCAAACAAGCCCGTCAGTTTTTTGAGGCTTATAAAGCTGCACCGTTCGACAAGATTTATATATCAGAGCTTAAACGTACTCAACAAAGCATACAACCGTTTATTGATCTGGGTATCCCATTCGAAAAACTTTCAGGGCTGGATGAACTGGCCTGGGGTATCTATGAAGGTGCACCTAGTACCCCTAAAACCAAAGCCGCCTTTTTAAAATTAATGCGCGAATGGGTCAGTGGTAAACTGGATAGTAAGTTTGAAGGAGGCGAAAGCCCAAACGAGGTAAAGCTGCGTCAGCTGGAGGCTCTGAAAGCCATCATGAGCCATACCGAAGAAAAACAGGTACTAATTTGTATGCACGGCCGCGCAATGCGTTTATTATTATGCCTGCTTACTAATAGGCCTTTAACCGAAATGGATAGTTTTCCGCATCAAAATCTGGTGCTTTATAAAGTTATTTTTGACGGCGAAAAATACGAGATCACCAGCTTTAACAATGCCGAGCATTTAAAACACGACTAACATCCCTCTGTGAAAAATATAAAAATATCAGCTGTCAGCTATACCAATACCAAACCGTTTTTATACGGTATACAAAATACCGGCATCAACAACAAAATTGACCTAAGCCTGGATATGCCCTCAGACTGCGCGCAGAAACTTATCGATGATAAAGTTGATATCGGGCTGATTCCGGTGGCGGCTACATTGAATATGCCATATTGGGAAATTGTATCTGACTATTGCATTGGTGCAATAGGGGCAGTTAATTCGGTATTTATCTTTAGTAATTGTGATATTAAGGATATTAACACTATTCAGCTTGACCCTGAATCAAGGTCATCAAACAACCTCGCCAGGGTGCTACTTAAAAATTATTGGAAGATCACGCCCGAACAAGTTATAAATGCAATCGACTATTCAGTCAGTCAGGATAGTCAAACCGCATTCGTACAAATAGGCGATCGTACCTTTGGAAAAAAGGAGCAGTTTAAATATGTATATGACCTGGCCGAGGAATGGCAGAAGTTTACTGGTCTGCCATTTGTATTTGCGGCATGGATAGCCAACAAGCCTATTCCCGCCGATTTTATTGCTGAGTTTAACCAATCGCTCATGTATGGTTTAGATCATCGCGCAGAACTGATTAAAACGCTTCCTTCGCGGCCTGACTTTGACCTGGAAGATTATTTAATGCACAAACTTGATTTTACACTGACCGAAGATAAGCGCAAAGCGCTGTATCTTTTTCTGGATTATATTAAGACGCTTTAACTAATTTTCCTTTAACATATCGCATAGCGGGCTTTCAGGCCCGCTATTTTTGTTATAGGCTATCACAATCGGTTGATATTCAATGTAACAAAAACGATAGCAATTAAACCCAGGCCAGCTTTCTACATCGAAGCCATTGATTAACGTAAAGAAATTAAGTTAGTTATGGTAAAAAAAGCAAAAAGATATAGCACAAGTTTTAAAGTTGTCCTGATTTTATTGGGGGCAATTGCAATTGGCTATTTGGCTAAATTTTTTACCGGTACTAAACAGGTAATATTTACTGATACGGTAGCAGAAAATCATTCGCCCAAAAAACATAAGCGAAAACATAAGCTAAAAAGGCAACTGCCTATAGCAGCAGCTTTACCGGTGGTTGATACGATTGCTAGGTCTGAAAAGGTATTAGCTGTAAAGCCAGCCGTGGTTAAGCATCTGCCTGATAGTACTGATAAACGTGACAGCTTTTTATATACCACCTATGTACGGCCTAACGTAACAGGTATTGTCAGGCTACGTAGGCAGGATAATTTTTATGCCGACGTAATTGCAGATATCCCTGCAAATGCCAATGTAAGGGTGCTTAAAAAAGGGCACACATACTACCAGGTGGTATATAATAATAATACAGGCTTTGTCCCAAGGTGGGCACTGCAAATAAAATAGGGCGCAAAGCCGCAAAAAAAATTATGGAGCATCCTGAAAGCTCTGCAAATCGTTCTTTATTTAGGCCTTACAATTGTAAATGCGGCGTTACAATGCTGATTTGGTACATTTTAGGATCTTTTAAAATACCCTTATTTTATTTTATACACTAAGTAAAATTACACTTATTGTATTTTATACACTATGTATTTTAAAAAATTTATAATTTATTATTTTAATACAATATAAATTATGAAAAATTCACAAAAATTGAATTTTATTTTAATTGATTGCAAAAGTGCCGTACTTTTGTTAAAAATATTAAAACAAAGAAACTACTATGAAAAAGTTAATTTTCACCGCAGTATTTGCTACCTTAGTTAGCGTTGCTGCATTTGCCGATGGCGGAAAAAAAACATCTACTACAACTGGCGAGGAAAACGTGTCATATGCTGTATTAACTCAATTCCAAGATAATTTTGCGGATGCGGGCAATGTAACATGGACGGTAAGTTCAACCAGCCAAAAAGCAAGCTTTACAAAAAACAATGTAAACTATACAGCTTACTATGATTCAATTGACCAATACTGGGGTTTAGCTCAGGAAGTTACTTTTGCATCAGTTACTAAAGAAGTTAAAAACGTAATAGCAAAAAATTATGCCGACTATGACGTTAAATCAGTGACCAGATTTGAAACAAATGATGGCGAAGAGCCGGTTGTTTATTTCATTGGCCTGAAAAATGCTAAGGAAGATTTGATATTAACAATCTCTCCGGCTGACGGCCAGATCGAAAACATTGCCAAAGTAAAATAATTGATATTGCTAAATAAAAAGCTCGCTTAGCATACTAAGCGGGCTTTTTTGTGCCCGGCAATATAAGTATGTAATGTCTATGTAAATAGTAGATTATTTTTGATGTAAATTATTGTTATTTGAAACATTCACGCTAACTTTAAAAATAATTTCAATTTAAAACATTAAAACTATGAGCTTAAGATTAGGCGATAAAGCCCCAAATTTCACAGCACAAACTTCACAAGGCGAGATCAATCTTTATGATTATCTGGGCGATGGGTGGGGAGTATTATTTTCGCATCCTGCAGATTATACACCAGTTTGTACAACAGAACTGGGCAGAACAGCAGCTTTAAAAGATGAGTTTGCCAAACGCAACACCAAAGTACTGGCATTAAGCGTAGACTCGGTCGAGTCGCATAAGGGTTGGATCAATGATATCAACGAAACACAGAATGTGGAAGTTGACTTCCCGATAGTTGCCGACGAGGACCGTAAAATTGCTGAAGAGTGGGATATGATACATCCAAATGCCTCGGTAAGTGCAACCGTTCGTTCGTTATTCATAATAGGCCCTGACAAAACCATTAAGTTAATTATCACTTACCCGGCATCAACCGGCAGAAACTTCCAGGAAGTATTGCGTGTACTGGATTCATTGCAACTGACTGCTTACCATAGCGTATCTACACCGGCCGACTGGAAGGATGGAGAAGACGTGGTAGTGTCTACGGCCATTAAAAGTGAAGACATCCCGGCGAAATTTCCAAAAGGGTATACCGAGGTTAAACCGTACTTACGTTTAACGCCGCAGCCCAACAAATAATTTTATTTGGATAATTAAATATTTTTATATATTTGATGTAACAAGTGCATATCTATTCCACTGATTATTAATACCATTTTGTATTCAGTCTGGTTTGATTATATGTCTAAAACAATTATTAATACTATTACAATATTATGAAAACTGGAAAAGTAAAATGGTTTAACACACAAAAAGGCTACGGTTTTATCATTACAGAAGAAGGTAAAGACCTGTTTGTGCATTTTAAAGATGTACAAGGTGGCGTAAATGCCATCAAGGACAATGATAACGTAGAATATGATGTGGAAGACGGTAGAAAAGGACTACAAGCAGTAAATGTAAAAAAAGTATAATTACTTAAGCCTATTAAAAAAAACCTCTGGAATACAGAGGTTTTTTTTTTGCCCAAAAATTTTAAAATATACTTAATTGATTTACTTTAGGCCCACTAATTTATAAGTAAGTATATGACTAATGCCGCACAGGCCAAAGCCAACCGTAACGTTCTATTTTTAGTGATTGTAGCTTCGCTGGGCTACTTTGTTGATATCTATGATCTGCTCATATTCTCGATAGTGCGTGTAAAAAGTTTAACCGATATTGGTATTGTCGACAAAGCTGACATTACCGCAAAAGGTACTTTTATTATCAATGTGCAAATGTTTGGCTTGCTATTGGGCGGTATCATTTGGGGAATTATGGGTGATAAGCTGGGGCGTATTAAAGTTTTATTCGGGTCGATTATTTTATACTCTGCCGCCAACTTTGTTAACGGCTTTGTGCACGATGTCAATACCTACGCGCTGGTGCGATTCTTTGCCGGTATAGGCCTGGCGGGAGAGTTGGGTGCGGGTATTACCCTGGTGAGCGAAACAATGAGTAAAGAACGCAGGGGATACGGCACTATGATAGTGGCTGTTGTTGGTTTATTTGGTGCGGTATTAGCAAATATAGTGGCCAAGCATTTCGGTTGGCGTAATGCTTACTTTGTGGGCGGCGGCCTTGGCGCTGTCCTGCTTTTGCTGAGAGTGGGGACGTTTGAATCGGGTATGTATAAAAATGCTCAGCAAAGCGAAGTTTCGCGCGGCGATTTCCTTAGCCTCTTTACCAACGGAAAAAAATTATTAAAATATCTGTACTGCATCCTGATAGGGGCGCCGCTTTGGTATGTGGTTGGCATATTGGTTACCCAGTCGCAGGAATTCGGGGTAGCCCTGAAAGCTAAAGATGTGTTAAACGCAGGCGACGGGGTACTTTATACTTATATCGGTATTTCTGTAGGCGACCTGGTAGCAGGCATCATGGCGCAGATCACCAAATCAAGAAAACTAACTATGATGTTGTTTCTGTTATTATCGATTATCTGCGTGGCTTACTATCTTAGTTCTACCGGCATGTCAAGCGGGCAGTTTATTAAAATATGTTTCCTGATGGGCTGTACAGTGGGTTATTGGGCGACATTCGTCACTATCGCGTCCGAGCAGTTTGGCACCAACCTGCGCGCTACCGTCACAACCACAGTACCCAATTTTGTGCGCGGTTCCTTGATACCTATCAATGCGGCATTTGCTTTTTTTAAAGGTCATTACGGCATGATCAACGCCGGGTATATCATGATGATATTGCTCACCATAATTTCGCTGTTTTCGTTGAGCCAGCTTCAGGAGACTTTTGGTAAGGATTTGAATTATATGGAGGAGACGCTGTAGTCTCTTACATCCGGTTATTTTGAGCGTATACGAAAGAATCTATACACGCGCTATCAACGTATGTGAATAGATTTCTCCTGCTGGTCGAATTGACATTCTTTTTTAAGAATCCCAGATTTGACACCTTCATTACCTGCCAAATCAAATAAAATCGCATTTTTGCGCCAATGATTACCAAAGAACAAATCGTTGACGACTACCAGAGCATCCAGGATGAGATCTGTACAGCCCTGGAAATCTTGGACGGCAAAGCCAAATTTGAGCAGGAATTATGGCAGCGCGAAGGTGGCGGCGGTGGCCGTACCCGCGTTATTCAAAACGGCAATATCGTGGAAAAAGGCGGTGTAAACTTTTCGGCTGTCGATGGACAACTGCCTGAGGCTATCAAAAAAAGCCTGAAGATTTACCAGGACGATTTCTTTGCCGCTGGTGTGTCAATTGTCATACATCCAAATCATCCGCTGGTACCTATAATCCATATGAATATCCGGTATTTTGAAATGCCATCAACCTTTGGCGGGATGAAAGAGCCTGTACGCTGGTTTGGTGGGGGGATCGATTTAACACCGCATTATGTTTTTGAGGATGATGCCAAATTCTTTCACAGCAGCTTAAAAGCTACGTGCGATAAGTATAATTCAGGTTTTTATGACCGTTTCAAAAAATGGGCTGATGATTATTTTTTTATCAAACATCGTAACGAAACCCGTGGCGTCGGCGGTATATTTTATGACCGCCTGACGGCTACTGAAGAAACTTCTTGGGATGATATTTTTGAATTTTCAAAAGCTGTAGGCCGTTCGTTCGCGCCCATCTATACCGAGTTGGTCAATCGACATAAAAGCGAACCTTTTACTGCCGACCAGCAGCAATGGCAATACCAGCGCCGCAGCCGTTATGCCGAGTTTAACTTGGTTTATGACGCCGGTACCAAGTTTGGCCTGGAAACCAACGGACGTATAGAGTCCATTCTGATGAGCTTGCCACCAACAGCTAAATGGCTATATAATTATCAGCCGGCGACAGGTAGTGAAGAAGAAAAAACTTTATCATTGCTAAAAAAAGACATTAACTGGGCATAATATGCAAAAAGCTGCGACACTATTGACCTTACTGGCAACTTTATCATTCACCGATAGAGAGGCAACGCTTAACGGTAAATGGAACTATGCAGGTGGTTGGTTCAATCACAAATTATCAGCAGCACCAAAAGACTATATTCAGCAGCGCAAATACACCGACAGGGGCTTTGATGCATGGCTATATGCAAAAGGAGAGAAGGACCTGAAGTACGAGAGCGGGACCTATACCCTGCAAGGCGACAGCTGCCTGGAATCCCAGACCTTTTGCCTGCAGGATCAAAGCATGATAGGTAAAACGATGCATTATCATTACGCTATACGCAATGATACACTGATCCTTAATGGAATACTACCCAATGGTGCCGTTATTGAGGATTATTGGGTAAAAGAGAAGTAAGCGCTCACTATCCCTATCCTCACCACCACGTTGCGCGGTACCCACCTTTCCGTCGCTTAAATTTTCCCTAACTTGAGTAGCGCCGGATAATCATCAAAAGCTTTAATATGACAAAATTCAAAAACGCCTTTAGGAAATGTCAAAGAATGAACTGGACGTCTGTTACATAAGCCGGCTTAATAGCAAGAACAATATTGTCGTCTGTAACAATCATCTGATTATTTGAGCACAATTGTCATTTGTTTAAGTAGGATGACTTTTTTTATTATGTTTGTTTACCAAACATTACTAAAAGTTATGAATAAAAAACAATCATTGCTGCTGGCAGCAATACTTGCCGCAAGCACTTTAGCAGCTAATGCACAGATGAGACATGAGGATACAGAGGTTTATGAACCAGTACCAAATGTTGTTACTCCAGGTAAAACTACAGGTGATGCGCCATCAGACGCTATCGTATTATTTGATGGTAAAAACCTTGACCAATGGACTATGACCGATCACCGTGGCGATCCGGCTAACTGGTTTGTGGCAGACGGTATATTGACTGTGAACAAACGTAGCGGTAATATCGAAACCAAGAAGTCTTTTTCAAACTATCAATTACACCTTGAGTGGCGCATACCTTCAAATATTACCGGCAGTGATCAAGCTCGCGGAAATAGCGGCGTGTTCCTGGCTTCGTTAGGTAAAGGCGATGCCGGTTATGAGTTACAAGTGCTTGATTCTTATAAAAATAAAACCTATGTAAATGGTCAGGCGGGAAGTATTTATAAACAGTTTATTCCGCTGGTTAACCCGGCAAGGCCTCCCGGCGAATGGCAAACTTATGATGTGATCTGGACCGCGCCAACTTTTAATGATGATGGTACTGTTAAAACTCCGGCAAGAGTAACAGTATTGTTTAACGGTGTGCTGGTGCAAAACGATGTATCATTATTAGGCCCAACCCAATTTGTTGGTAAGGCTAGTTATCAAAACGCAAAACATGGACCTGCGCCAATTAAATTGCAAGCGCACGGTGACAGAAGCGAGCCAATTAGTTATCGAAATATATGGGTTAGAGAACTGTAAACCCAGTTTTATATATACCTAAAAATAAAAAGCCATTTCGATGAAAATTATGTCATCGAAATGGCTTTTTTGTTAAGCAAAAGTTAAGTAAGTAACCAATGATTAAGATCATTTAATAGTTTATTAAATGATATGCTTTTGCTAAATTTTTTCTAATTAATTAATTTACAACTGATTAAAATAAGTATATTTACGTCATCAATTTTTGTTCTTTAATCTCAACAAATCATGAAAAAACTCCCCCTGGTTTTTTGCTGTTTATTTTTTTGCGCATGTTCATCAAAAAAAATTATTAATAATCAAGCTATATTTGATTCACATCCCCAACCATTTCGTGTTTCATCAATAGGTAAATGGGATAATCGTTACGTGATTTACACCCTTACCGATGCCCATAATATTTATTTTACGGTCAAAGATATTTCAGGCAAGGCTTTAAAAAAAGGTGATGTTTATGCCCCCAATTTATCAATCGTTCATTGATAAGTTAGCGCCTTATTTATAACTTAGCAGCTTAACGGATATCAATCCGTGCTAATCGATAAATAGCTTGTCATGATAAAAGATCTAAATTCACTAAACCAGGTAGCCGAATTTCATACTACATTCAAACACCCAATATTACCTGTTCCCACAATACCTTCTCCCGAGCGTTGCAAACTACGCGTTGAACTGCTGGCTGAAGAATTAAAAGAACTGCAACAAGCTATAAACGATAACAACATGGTTGAAATTGCCGATGCACTTTGCGATTTGCAATATGTGCTGTCGGGCGCTGTTTTAGAATTTGGTTTGGGCGAAAAATTTAAAGAGCTATTTGACGAGGTTCATCGCTCAAATATGAGCAAAGCCTGCAAAACATTAGCAGAGGCTAATGATACCGTTGCTCATTATCAAGGCAGAGACAATACCAAATCATATCATAAAGAAGTAGATGGCCTGTTTTTGGTTTACCGCGCGCAGGACGATAAAACTTTAAAATCTATCAATTATTCGCCGGCTGATTTGGCGAAGATATTAGGCTGATTAATGCTTGATATTCTTTATCATGACGCGTTTCTGGTCGCCGTAAATAAACCGCATGGCTTGTTGGTACATCGTTCAACAATTGCAGCCGACGCCAGCGAATTTGCACTACAATTACTTCGCGATCAAATAGGGGTGAAAGTAAATCCGGTTCATCGTCTGGATAGGGCCACCGGTGGTGTATTATTGTTTGCTTTGGATAAAGACACTGAAATAGCAATGCAGCAACAATTTGCCGATAATAGGGTCAATAAAACTTATCTGGCGATAGTACGAGGTTATGCTGCTGATGCCGAGGATATCAATTATCCGTTAAAGAAAGAAAATGGTGCTTTACAAGAAGCTTTTACAAGTTATACCACTTTAAAACGCGCGGAATTGCCAGTGCCATTCGGTAAACATGAAACTTCAAGATACTCATTAGTTGAAGTAAAACCTTCAACGGGGCGTATGCATCAAATACGCAAGCACCTGAGTCATGTTAATCATCCCATAATTGGAGATACCACTCACGGCTGCAACAAACAAAATAAACTTTTCAGAGAGCGATGGGCCATGACCACGCTGATGCTGCATGCATCAAAATTGAGCTTTATACATCCTGTAACTAAATCAGAACTTATTATTGAAGCCCCGATTAATGAAGAGTTCAACAAAGTTATGGCGTTGATGGGATGGCGACCAACAAACAAACAAGACAGTATTTTGTAGTATTGGCATGACAGATCCATTAAATTATATTATTTATAAAGATGGCGAAGCGCATAACATCACCATCACGCAGGTGAACAAAAATCAAGGAAGTGCCAATTTATCCCCCACCGGTGTTTTCAAGCTATCAGAGGGACAGGTTGATATGGGCGATATTATTTTTGATGATAAAATGCAGCAATGGGAATATACCGGTCTTGGTGATTTAAACCATCTGGAGGCTGACGAGATTGCCAGTTTTATAAAGATCAATTATAATGCTCAGCTAAAAGCTCCTAATGTAAAGTAATTTACGTGTTTTACCATTTAACTTTCTATTATTGTCTAAACTAAGCGATTTGTAGATAATAGTTGCGGTTTTGCGGGATATTTATTTTCTATTTCAATTGAGTTTAATTGATCACACATTATGAAGAGTTTTATATGTAGATGCGCAATAGTGGGTAGTTTGCTTGTCAGCTTCTCTGCTCAGGCACAACTTAAGGAAGACGAAAAAGTAAAACTGATTACGTTAGATCCGGGCCATTTCCATGCTGCATTAGTACAGAAATTTACTTTGCCTGATATTGAGTCGGACGTTTATGTTTACGCACCCAAAGGTCCGGATGTAAAGTCGCATCTGGAAAAGGTTGATGCGTATAACTTCCGAAAAATCGACCCTACACATTGGAGTGAAATTGTTTACACAGGTCCGGATTTCTTCGAGAAAATGATTGCCGAGAAAAAAGGAAACGTAGTAGTAATGGCCGGTAATAATCGCAAAAAAACAGAATACATCAAAAAGTCGATAGACGCCGGTTTTAATGTGTTAGGCGATAAACCAATGGCTATTGATAATGAGCATTTTGAAATGCTTAAAAGCGCCTTTGCCAACGCTGCCAAAAAACATTTGGTGTTGTATGATATCATGACCGAGCGTTATGAGATTACCAATACTTTACAGCGAGAATTTGCAATGATTCCTGATGTATTTGGGCAGCTTAAAAAAGGTACACCCAAAGAACCCGGAGTTGAGATGGAAAGCGTGCACTATTTCTACAAATATGTATCGGGTAATGTACTGAGTCGTCCGGATTGGTTCTTTGATGTAAAACAGCAGGGAGAAGGACTGCAAGATGTAGGCGTGCATTTGGTTGATTTAACTCAATGGGAATGCTTCCCCAATAAAATTATCGATTATAAAAAAGACATTCAATTTAACAATGCCCGCCGTTGGCCATCGTATATTACCTTGAGTCAATTTAAAGCCATTACTAAACTCGACGGCTTTCCGGCCTTTTTAAAAGCCAATGTAGTAAAAGATACTATCCTTAAGGTGTATGCCAACGGATCGGTGAATTACAAGCTTTTCGGCGTTAATGTAAAGCTTACAGCCAAATGGGGCTACGCTGCGCCTGAAAATAGCGGCGATAGTCAAAACTCTGTACTTCATGGTACCAAAGCCGATTTATACGTTCGTCAGGGTGCAGTGGAGAAATACACGCCTGTATTGTATATCGAACCGGTAAATCCATCCGCCGACTATGAAAAGCTGGTAATGGCGCGTCTAAAATATCTGCAAAAAAAATATCCTGGTATTGATCTGAAAAAGAATGACAAAGGTTGGGAAGTTACCATACCTGAAAAATACAAAGACGGCCATGAAGCGCACTTCGGTCGGGTTACCGAAAAATACTTGGGCTATCTACGCGATGGCGATATGCCGGCTTGGGAAGTACCAAACATGATTGCGAAATATTTTACAACCACCAGAGCGCTGGCTCTGGCAAAAGGCCAAACCAAAGATTAATATAGGGAGGCGCAAATAAGGCGTATCTTTGGCTATGATAAAAAAGGCGCTTAATAACCTGAAGATTGGGGCATTGAATGAAATGCAAAACGCGGCGCTCAATGCCGACTCAAAGCGCGATCTGATCTTGCTATCGCCAACAGGCTCTGGCAAAACGCTGGGCTTTTTATTGCCGGTGCTTCAATCGCTTCATCAGGAAAAAGATAGGGTGCAAGTATTGATCCTGGTTCCTTCGCGCGAATTAGCTTTGCAGATAGAACAGGTATTTAAAACCATGAGCAGCGGCTTTAAAGTTAATTGCTGTTATGGCGGGCATTCCACCAAAATCGAAAAAAACAATCTATCGCAACCGCCGTCAGTATTGATAGGCACGCCGGGGCGTATAGCCTTTCATATCCGTAATGAAAGTTTCAGTACCGAGGCTATCCATACCTTGGTTTTGGATGAATTTGATAAGTCGCTTGAATTTGGTTTTCAGGACGATATGTCAATGATCATTGGCCAGTTGGATCATCTGGGAAGGCGCATACTAACATCAGCGACAAAAATGAATGAAATTCCGGCTTTTACAGGTGTGACTGATCCGGTTAAGCTGAACTATTTGGAGAATAAAGCTAATATGCCTGATATCGAGCTTAAAGCAGTGAAAACGGCGGCTCCTGATAAATTGGATGCCTTATTATCCTTGATCTGCAAAATTGGAAATCGAGCCACATTGGTATTCTGTAATCATCGCGAAGCCACTGATCGTATCAGTGATTTATTGTGGGATCGGGGGATTGAACATGGCCTTTATCATGGTGGTATGGAGCAGGAGGATAGGGAGCGGGCTTTGATCAAATTCAGAAATGGCAGCCATCAATTATTAGTTACTACTGACCTTGCATCCCGCGGATTAGATATCCCCGAGATTGAATACATTATTCACTATCAATTACCGCATACAGAAGATGCTTTTACACACCGCAACGGCCGCACTGCACGAATGCGAGCCAAAGGTACAGCCTATGTAATTTTGGCGGATGACGAGTTACCTAAATATTTAAAGCGCGAGCCCGAACTTGAACAATTGCCTGAAAAGCTATTTTTACCACACACTTCGCCCTGGGCTACTTTATACATCGCCGCAGGTAAAAAGGATAAAGTCAACAAAGTAGATATTGTTGGGTTAATATTAAAAAAAGGCGAACTGGCAAAAGATGATTTGGGGAGAATAGAAGTATTGGACAAAACGTCCTACGCTGCGGTAAAGCGTAATCAAATTGAAAGGGTAGTGCAGCGACTCAAAAGCGAAAAGATTAAAAATAAAAAAGTTAAGATCGAAATATCTAAATAACCGATTATGAGCAATAACGATATAATGAAGAAGCTGAGGGTGGCTATGAAGTTTACTGACGATGATATTATCAAGGTATTGGCGCTGGCAAATTTTCGAATAACCAAGACTGAACTAGGTGCCATATTCAGGGCCGAAGATCATCCAAACTTTAAACCTTGCGGCGATCAGATATTACGTAATTTCCTGAATGGTTTGATTATCCATCAGCGCGGCCCGCGTCCACCCAAATCTCAGGACAGCCAGAAACCTCAATAATGCTCTTTGCGCACTGATCCTCTGATGATGTGCGCTTTGCCACTTTTTATCATTTGTTTTAAAGCTGGCGAAAATTCGACCCGGCCGCCAAAGTCCTGTACCCAATATAAGTTATATACCCATATACCAACTTCTTTAAAATCCGGATTCATGAGGTTTCGGCAATGACCTTCACTATGAAACCAGCCGTTGGTTACCTGTTCAATACTCATTTGTCCTTGAGCTATGTTTTCGCCGACGGTAAAGCTTTGATAACCGTCATGTTTATAGCCTGCATCTTCGGCACGTTTCATAGCATCACGTCCGTCTTTGCTAATGTGGCTGAAATATTTTTTTGACGCCATATCTTTTGCATGGCCTTTTGCTGCTTTTTCCAGATCATCATTCCATACTAATGGAGGGGCTGGGGGCATATGCGTGTTACCACAGTCACAGCCTATGGCGCGGGTTTTATTAATTAGCTCTAAAAACTGTCTTTTGAATTTGCTGCTACCGGGTGTTTGTGCGTACAGGTTAGGTGCGTGCAGCGCTAAAACAAATCCGCACAAAAAAGTTAAATATTTCATTATTGATATATGATTACTTATGCCCGTATCAGATGTTTATTTTTTATGCTTTTTGCGCAGCCGATAAAAGATGACAAATAAAGAAATTAGCCCTATAGCAACAATCAGGATTATAATGAGGCTATCTTTTTGGATGAGTTAGCTTTTAAAGGTTTTCTCCTGATGATAGATGCTTTTTTTTTGACCTGTAGTGAATCCTGAGCATTGGCAACCAGGTTTTGTTCGCCCTTTAATAAACTGTCATTGATAAAATCCCGACGTTTGGCAGCAATATCGGCTTTAGTATAGTTTTTAAGATGGGTATAAAGTAATACATAGCCCTCTTCAATTTTCGACTCGTCTTGTGGGGAATGATTGGCTTTGGATAATGTTAGGGCTTCATCCAGATCGCGCATAGCTAATTTGTAATCTTTGATCTCCATTTTGATGTTAGCTAACACCAACAAAGAAGCCATGATATTTGGAACATCTTTTAACGCCCTCGATAAACTATTTGATTGAAGAATAAACCATTTAGCCTGAGGATACTTACGTTGTGAACGGTATACTTTTGCAAGGTTGTTAAAACTGCTGCGCAATCCTATAGTATCATTTATTCCTGAATAAAGATGCAGCGCCTCATACGAGTAATACAAGGCCTGTGCCTGAAAATTCTTTTTTGTTCTGTTGTCCAGGTTGTCGTAATTCAGATATTGTGTAGCCAGCTGTGCAAGTAACGCAGCTCTCAAAGTGTCATTAGTTGTTACACGGACCAGCTGTTTTAAGGTATCAATATTAGTAGTGAGTGGCGACAATGGTGTGTGCGCAGCACTGTCGGCCGGCAACTGAGAGGCAAACAATTTTAATCCGGCAAATAAAGTAATGATAAGTATGGTAAGTTTCTTCATATATAGTCGCTTTACTCAGCTTATCAAGCATAGTCAAATCGCATGCCTCTTTGATTAAAGGTCTGACTATTAGTTAGATATATTTGGTAAAGGGAACTAAATGTAGGCTAAAATATCGGAATACAAAAATAATAGTACAGAATACTATACACTTAATTTTATTAACAGATAAATGATTCGTAGTTATCCAAAAATTGCGTTAAAAATGACACCTTGGTAAACAGGAGGTTAAAAAGATTAATTCCCAAGGTAGCTGTGATAATTCC
This sequence comes from Mucilaginibacter panaciglaebae, assembly GCF_039539265.1. Classification (NCBI taxonomy): domain Bacteria; kingdom Pseudomonadati; phylum Bacteroidota; class Sphingobacteriia; order Sphingobacteriales; family Sphingobacteriaceae; genus Mucilaginibacter; species Mucilaginibacter panaciglaebae. The sequence goes on along the minus strand of NZ_BAABCV010000003.1, from coordinate 213,511 downwards.
GGCTAAAACATCCAGCACATAATGATGACTGGTGTAAATAGCCGTCAGCCAAATTCCAATCATGACAGTAATCAAAACTATCTTCATAAGCCCTAGGTGGTTTTTAAAGGCGTAATAAACCACTATAATAGGGTAGGCCGAATGCAAAGACGGCATTGCAGCAAAAACGTTAGAGCCTTTCTGATAGATAGACTGGAAGATATGGACATTGAAATACTGATCAAATCTTGCCAGGCCGCCAGTATTACCTGGAGTGTTGGCGATGAATGTAAAACCATGCTCCTGAATATACCAGGGTGGTGCTGCGGGGAAGCTATAGTAAACTACAAACCCAAGTAGGTTAACCACAAAAAACGTCATGGCAAACGATAAAAACTCGCGCCTGTTTTTGAAAAATAAATAAGCAGCAAAGCTAAGTGGTACAGGTATCCAGCAAAGGTAAAACAGCCCGCCCAAAATGTCTAAAAAATGAGTTGAGTTGGCTTTCCAATATTCATTTGGAGTTAGGATATGGCCATTGAAACTGATGCCGAAAAGGTTTTTCTCCAGATGATAAAGATCGGCAATGTGTACAGGGCTGATCTTATAATTGGGGATGGCCTTCATATAATCAAAAAGTATCCAGTAAACTATAAATACGCTAAAGCCCAATATAAATTTACGACTGATGGACGATGCATAAAAACATGCGTTGAAAATAACAATCAATACAAGCTGATCTGATTTAAAACCAACTACCCATGCTGATAACAGTAAGTAAGCAACAGAAAGAAATGTAACAGTTAAAATAGATTTGGTATTAACTACCGGGCCTTTAGTGATAACACCATTCATCTTTATTTTTTAATAAAGTCTGAGCGGAAAATCTTATCCCACAAAGGTGAGCTTACACCATAACCTTTTTCGGGATTTTGGTAATGGTGCAGCATGTGGTGTTGTTTTATTTTTTTCCAGACGTTGCCCTTGAAATTAAAATGGTGGATAGCATAGTGCGAAATGTCATAAAACAAATAGCCTAAAATAAAGCCGGGAAAAAACCCGAAAACGCAATTTGTGGGCAGTATGACATCAAATAAAAAGTAAAAACCAGTAGCCAGTGGAATGCTTACTGATGGCGGTAAAACTAAACGTTTTGCATCGCTTGGATAATCATGATGAACACCGTGGAAGATAAAATGCAAACGCAAACCGATCTTGTTTTTAGGCACGTAATGAAAAACAAAACGATGCATGATGTATTCTACAAAGGTCCATACAAACAGGCCGATAAAAAAGTATTCGAAGTAAGCCAATGCACCTATTTGTTTCACAAAGAAAGCTATATAGGTACTGGCTAATATAACCGGTACAAAAATAAATACCGGTACCAGATAATGAACTTTGGATAAAGCTTCTAACAAGTCGCTTTTAAACATCCGTGTCGATTCTTCTGAATTTGATATGAAATTTTTTGCCATGGTTAATCAGGGTTTAAAACGTTCTGCTATTTCTCTGCCTGTGTTTGGATCTGTGCCTTTAAATTCCACATAAACGATGTTAGGTACCCAAAATGAGCCACCCTCAATCTTTACAAAGATACGGTTAACCATCATTTGTTTTTGTGCAATTGTTGCGAAGATATGATATTTTCCGTCGTTTGCCTTCATCAAAAGCATAGGAAATTTTTTGTATGATACAAATCTGACATCATACTGATTGTTCGGTAATTTTTTACTTACAACCCCATATGCAAACTTACGCTGTATATAGCTCAATTCTTCTCGTTGCCCTTTTTCTGCATAACGCAGCCAGTAAGGATGTACCGGCTCATCTTCATTTAAATGGCCGTTTGGGGCATTTAACTCGTAGATAAGTGTATTTGAGTTTGGTAAGCGTTGTAAGTAAAATAGGCGCTGGATGTTATCAGCCGGTGTCGGAAATCTATCCTCGTCAATTAAAGGGGGCTTTTGTGGCGTATGTATTGTCGTTTGGTCAGATGGTAAATAAGAACAAAGGGTAGTGAATAGCAATAAAATAGGTAATCTCATTAAGTCAGCGGCGTTAATTCTTTTCTTGTTTCTTTAGTGTGGCTTTAGCGTCAGTTAATCTTTTAAATGCTGTGATGTTGGTTAATACCGCAAGTAAAGTGACAGGTATGGTAAAGATAGACATGGTTTCAAAAACATGGTACCTGATACCGGGAACATATAATTTGTAATTACCGCCAATATACAATGAACTCACGCCGCAGATAATAGCGCATAAACCAATAGTAACTACACGCTCGGGGCGCTGCATTAATCCGCCTTTGCATTCAATGCCAAGCCCTTCAGCGCGAGCACGAACATAGCTTACCATCATTGATCCAATCAGTGCTATAAAAGCGAAAATTGAGCTTAAAAAATAGTGCTGGGCTATCAGGTAGTAGCAGATACCGAAAAACATGATCAGCTCGCTATATCTGTCTAACACCGAATCGTATAAGGCCCCGAAAATTGACTTCATGTTCCCCAGACGCGCAACCTGACCGTCCAGCATGTCAAACAGGCCGGCAAACAATATCAAGCCACCGGCCCAGCCAATATAGCTTAAATCGCCGCGGTTCCCTTCCTCGCCGCCAATTACAAATATTATGGCCACGCCGATATTCAATACAAACCCTATGGTAGTAACTGCATTGGGCGTGAGGCCCAGTTTAATTAAAAGCTTGACAAAAGGGTCAATTACCTTGTAAATACCAAGCTGCAGATTTGTACGTATAGATGTTTGTTGTGCCATTAATATTATTGTCGGGTGTTAAAAATCAAGTTTTACCCTTGCGCGTACACCGAATTGGGATACATCCGGATGATCCAGATAATTAAATCGCTTCACCAAATCGATGCGTATAAATTTAAAAATATTTTCTACACCAATACTACCTTCGATGTAGGGTGTTTTACCCAACGAATAGGTGATAGGTGTTCCATCACTTCTAACCGGAAACTGATATAGGTCAGGGTGCAGGTTAGGGTTATTGTCATTACTTAGCTGACCGTATATGGCTTTAAATGAAGCAACTTCGCGCCATTTTAGTTTTTTAAATAGTGGGATTTTATTAAAAAAGAAACCCATAAAGTGTTGGTCAATGTTCACAGCTACATATCTATCACTTACAAATTCCAAAAAGTTCATCAAGTTATATGAGTACAGGTCGTAAGCATAAGTTTGATTTGCGTGGAAAATGTTTAATAACGGATAAGGCACCTGGCCAAATATTTTGCCACCCTCAATAAAGGCATCGGCATAACCCAACTGCGACAAGTAGGTGCGCCTGTCTATGCGGGCATGTACCGTTTGATAATTGTAAGAACCGCCTACGATATCTTTGAAACCTTTAGTATAATCAAAGCTAATCACCGGATACTTACTTGGGATAGGCACCCGATATATCTTACCTTGATAAAACTGCTCATTCGGCGCATAGCGCAGGTTTAATGATGCTTCTGCAGTCGTGAGGTTATTGATTCGCCCGGCGTTATTGGTGAAATATAGTGAACCCGCAGGCGATTGCGTTAATTTGTTTAGCGACAGTGTATAGGAAAAGTGGTTTTCATATTCATGTACATAGTCAAATTTATAAAGATCATTATACAAATACTTGTCGTTTTCGCCACGTTTAAATGACAGCAAAAAGTTATCCTGTTGTACAAATCGTAACTGAGCACCCGGAATTTTAGTATCGCGGTTAAAGCTAGCCCTGATATAGTTCTGCGGAAACTTGTAAATAGATTTATCATTAAGCGAATACGTAGCGCTCAAAAAGCCTTTCCATTTTTCATCTTTAAAACCGTAGGCAGCGTAAGTTTCAAAATAATAACGTTTGCTCAATTCAGGAGTAGTACGTCCACCTAACCTTAACTTTAAACCCTCAATTGGGTTAAAGCTATAAAATGCGTTCGACGGCCCCACTTCAAACCAGTTAAACGATTTATAGCCGGCAAGCAAAAATGTAGCGATGTCCAACGTACGTTGGAAAGACTTCATGTGCGATAAGCTGTCGATGTTTTTATAAACTTTTGCCTCGGCAGTAGTCAATGTGTCCAGCCGGTTTTGCTGCCAGAACAGTTCGCTCCGATGCGAAACTTCATTAGAAACAACGGCGTCTTCGACGCCCTTTTTATAGGCGGTGTCGGGCCGGGGCTTATTTACCGCATAATTTTTGTAAACAAGGGTTCTGATACCAAACAAGCCGCCATTCTTATTTTTATTAACACCAAAATCTGCAAGATTAGTGCTTTTACTAAGATGGTAACGGCCATCAGGGTTTTGCTCAAATTCCAGGGTAATACCCATCGACTTAACAAAGTTTAAGTTGATGTTTTTGTTAATACCTAATTTGGCCCGTTGTACGGCATAATTGCTGTCCAGCGTGATGTATATCTTACCCTCAAATAACATGTCCTGCAGGTTACGCGGCGTAAAGCTCAATTCAACCAGTTTCTGTCCATTGTCAGTGGTAACCGTATCAGTTATAAAATACTTATAAAATGTAGGCCCGCCATTTGCTATCGGACTTAAAAAATTATTAGTCATCAGGTTGATGCTATTGTCATAGATATCAACCTTGGCATACATATATTTAAAAAGTTCTGTTATACCTTCTTTGTCTATTGAGCCACCATAATCAACTGTGCGTGTACCTAATATAACCGTTCTTTCTTTCTCAGGATTTTTGCGATAATAATATTGGGATAGCTTTTCGTCCAGATACAACGGTAATAATGATTTACCAGGAACAGTAGTACTGTCACGATTTTCAAGGACGAACTTGTACTTTTGCAGGAACTTTTTATTGGCAATTTTATCCGACAAATTAGCTATAGAGAACATCATTTTATCATACTCTTTATATTCAACATAGTTATAAGCTTCGGGGCGATTGAGGTCACGGTGAGCAATTACTTGCCTGATCAGTTCGACCGCAGGATTACCTTTGTTACGATATTTTTGTTTCTTAGCGGCCTTTACCTTAACCTCGGTTAATTCGGTTTCTACCGGCATCAATCTAATATTAACAACCTGAGATATGCCGGGTTTGATATTGATAAATGCATCTTTATAACCAACAAAACTGGCCTTTATTTGCTTAACAGGCTTATCTGTTGTTATAGAATAGCGACCAGCACTGTTGGTTGGTGCACCTATAGTGGTACCCGCAAAACCTACACTAACGTATGGCATAGTCTCATTTTTTTTTGAGCCGCCATCAGTCACAACACCAGTAACACGGGTAAGTTGGGCAAATAAAGCAGAAGTATAAAATAACAAGAAAGCGGTAAACGAAAGCTTTCTTAATAAACTTTTAAAATCCATGTACATCCTTTATACAAACTCACTTTAACAAGTGCTTATTTTATTTACTATGCTTATTTGATAAGAATTATAAGTCATAGTTACAAACTTGAAGTGCGTTTGAAAACGGGTGCAAAGGTAAATAAATACAATAGACTTCTGTGGTCAAAAAGTCAAATAAGGCGCTCTGTTGATAAAAATCAGCAGGTTTTACTAAAATTTGACATTTAGCAAATTGAGCCAGATGATGACATGCAAAATGATGTTAGCATAAATTCCCGCCAGCATGTCGTCAGCCATAACACCCCAGCCGCCGGGCAGCGCCTCTAATTTGCGGATGAGAAGGGGTTTGGCAATATCAAAAAATCTGAAAAGTATAAATCCTGCAATGAGATATTGTAAAGTCGCAGGTACAAAAAGGACACTGACAAATAAGCCGGCTACTTCGTCAATTACAACCCGGCTGTGGTCTTTACCCCAAATGGGTTCAACTTTATTACCGCTCCAAACTCCTAACGCGGTAACCACAAAAGTAAGAAGGAGGGAAGAAATTAAAGCCGGATTGGCATCGCGAAATAAAAAATACCAAACTACAGCAGCAAAAAAGGCCGCTACCGTGCCAACACCCTTACCTAAGTAACCAATGCCAAAAACAGTAGCGGCCAGTTTATGAAACAGCATAATTATTTTGCTTCAACCAGTTCTTCGTAATAATCTAAACCCAGGTGAGTAATCAGATCTTCGCCCATTAAGTAGCGCAACGTGTTTTCCAGTTTTATCAGTTGTTTAAATATATCGCTTTCGGCAGGTAAACCCGGGGCAGTTTGTGGCGATTTTAAGTAGAATGACAGCCATTCCTGAATACCGCTCATTCCAGCCCGTTTAGCAAAATCGCTAAATAAAGCTAAGTCTAATGCGATAGGGGCAGCCAGGATCGAATCGCGGCACAGGAAATTGATCTTGATCTGCATCTTGTAACCCAACCAACCAAATATATCGATGTTATCCCAGCTCTCTTTGTTATCACCATGCGGAGGGTAATAATTAATGCGGATCTTATGGTAGATATCGCCATATAATTCGGGGTTTTCTTCTGGTTTGAAGATATCTTCTAATACACCCAGTTTAGACACCTCTTTAGTTTTAAAGTTATCCGGATCATCCAATACCAAGCCGTCGCGGTTACCCAGTATGTTGGTCGAGAACCAGCCGCTCACCCCTAATGACCTGGCAGCTAAGCCGGGTGCCAAAACGGTTTTCATTAAAGTTTGACCAGTTTTAAAGTCTTTACCTGCGATAGGCGTGTTGGTTTCTCTAGCCAGGTCAATCAAGGCAGGAATATCGACAGTTAGGTTAGGGGCACCATTAGCAAACGGAATACCCAATTTTAAAGCCGCATAAGCGTAGATCATGCTTGGCGCGATCAATTTATCATCGGCTTTTAAACCCGCCTCAAATTTATCTAAAGTGGTGTGTACGTCTGATGCTTCGTAGTAGATCTCGGTTGAACCGCACCAAACTAAAACTACGCGTTCAAGGTCATTAGCTTCTTTAAAGTTTTGAATATCAGCTATCACCTGCTGAGCCAGCTCATACCGGGTGCCGGTTTTAACGTGAGTACCTGTTAAGTTTTTTGCATAATTTTTATCAAAGGCCGCTTTCATCGGTTTGATTTTCTGTAACTCGTCTTTTACCGAGTTAAGCAAACCGGCATCAAGTACCTTTGCATTCATTGCAGATTCGTAAACGTTATCTTCAAATACGTCCCAGCCACCCCAAACAATATCATTCAGGTCGGCCAATGGCACAAAGTCCTTAACTTTTGGACGGCGGTTTTCTGTACGTTTGCCTAAACGGATGGTGCCCATTTGGGTAAGTGAACCTATAGGTTCGGCCAACCCTTTTTTTACGGCTTCAACTCCGGCAATTAATGTAGTTGCCACTGCTCCTAATCCCGGTAGCAAAATACCAAGTTTGCCTTCGGCAGGTTTAATGTTGCTTTTCATGTTTTAATGTTAAAATGTAGATTGATGGTATTATTTGGGGGTTATATCCACTTATTATCCTTATACCATTGTAAGGTTTCTTTTAAACCTTCGGCTAAGGGGTATTGCGGGTCAAATCCAAGATCCTGTTTGGCCAGTTCATTACTGCATGACCAATTGACGGCTATTAATTCCTCCAGTTTCTCCAGATTTAAAATAGGGGCAGTGTTCCTCAAAGAACTTACTTTTTCTGAAATGCCGGCAATTAATTTTACAAAATTTACCCAAAGATGAAACTTCAACGTTTTTACGTTCAAAATAGTCTTGGTAAGCGTACCCAATTCATGCCGGTCATAGAAATTCCCGTCAGACAGATTATAGGTTTTCCTATCGCCTCTATGCAGTGCATTTACAGCGGCTTTAGCCAGGTCGGTTACATATATAAAGCTTAATTTTTGCTCGATATTACCAATATAAGGTTCCAGGCAATTGCTTACCTGTTTAAAAAAGATAAATATTCCCGTATCGCGGGGTCCGTATACCGCAGTTGGCCTTAATATGGTGTAATTTAATCCGTTAACAGCTTTCAGCATTTTTTCTGCTAACAGCTTACTCCGCCCATAAGCGGTGATAGGGTTAGGGTAGGAGTCTTCGGTGATGATACCGGGTAAAGTTTTTAAAGGGCCTATCGCAGCCAAACTACTTATCAGCACAAACTTTTTTAATGTATCACCCAAAACTAAAGCAGCCTGCGCAAGGTTTGCGGTGTATTCGGCATTTACTTTATTATATTCAGTTTCTGAGATTGCCCTGGTTACACCAGCCCCGTGAATAATATATGAATATTGCTTTTCTGATAGCTCAGCTTTAAGCGCATCGACATCCGAGTAGTCTAAATAGACATACTCAATATTAAAATCCTTAAGATGTCCGGTTTTACTATTTTTCCTGACTGCTGCATACACTTCCAGATTATTCTGTAAAGCTTCGGTAATCAGATGGTATCCAACAAATCCGCTTGCCCCGGTTATTAAAACCTTTTCCTTCATATCGCTTTTTCGTAGATGCGGTATGTTTTATAGGGGTCTCCTTTAATAGCCTCAATTGCCTTATTGATCATGATATTATTTTCCAGTGTCCAGCCGGCATCGGCATAATCGTAACCTTTACGTTTGTATTCTTTAATTATGGTGCCATATAAAACAGCCTCAATTCCCAGTTTGCGGTATCCTTCAACAACACCCAGGGCGTAAATCCGGATGCCCCGGATTTTGCCTTTGCCAAACAATAGTTTAAATAAGCCGGTAGGAAACAAGCGGCCTTTTTTTATGGTTTGAAAAATGTTATTGTAATCTGGTAACGCAACTGCAAAACCTACTACCTTACCGTCTTGTTCAGCTACCAAAGCAAAATCAGGATCCAGGATCAGTTTGAGATCCTTAGCCAACCAATCAAACTCGTCATCGGTAAGCGGCACGAAGCCGGTATTTTTATCCCAGGCGCTGTTATAAACTTCGCGCAATTTGATGGTCTCATTTTTAAAGTCTTTTAGGTTTACTTTACGGATAACGACATTACTGCGTTTTAGACGTTCTTGCAGAGCATCTAATAATTTAACCGACTTATCGTCATAATTCTGACCTTCCCAATGCCAGCCTATCAAATCTATCTGTTTATCAAATCCGGCTTTCTCAACCAGGTCGATATAGTAAGGAGCATTGTAAGTAAACATTAGCACCGGCGGGCTGTCAAATCCTTTGATCAATAAACCACAAGCTTCGTTAGTAGAAAAGTTTACCGGGCCGATAAATTTGCCGGTTATTTCCTGTTCTTTTAGCCAATCGGCAGCTGTTTTAAAAAGCAGCTTGGCAGTTTCCTGATCATTTATACAATCAAAAAATCCCCAAAAACCATCATTAACATGGTTGTACTCGTTATGCGCATTATTAAGGATAGCAGCTATACGGCCAACTATTTTATCGCCATCAAAAGCTAAAAAGCACTGCAATTTATTGTGTTTATGAAAAGGATGCTTAGTTAACAGATCACGTTGGGCTATGAATAATTCAGGCACATAGTTTGGGTCGCCCTGGTAAAGATCATGAGGGAAATCAATAAATGCTGCGAGTTCTTTTTTGGAATTTACCGGTACTATTCTTTTCATGCGGGATGCCATGGTTTATGACTATGAGTATAAAAAAATGCGGCCATCTGTTAAATGGCCGCATCCTATATTGCTGATAATTATATTCTTTCTTTAACGCCCATTACCACGCCCACATCTTTAAATGCTTTGGTAATTTTCTCAACAGCTTCTTCAATCTGTTCAAAGGTATGGGTTGCCATTAACGAGAAACGCAATAGAGACGAATCTGAAGGCACGGCTGGTGACACTACCGGGTTAACAAATACGCCTGATGATTGCAGGTGTTTAGTTACCAGGAAAGTTTTGTCGTTGTCTCTTACATAAATAGGTAAGATAGGGCTTTCTGTTGGGCCAAGATCAAAACCTTCGTCCAACAAAAGTTTCATAGCGTAGTTGGTATTATCCCAAAGTTTCTGGATACGCTCAGGCTCTGACTCGATAATGTCTAACGCGGCAATTACGCTGGCTACGGAACCAGGTGTCATGCTTGCACTGAACATTAATGAGCGTGCACGATGTTTCATATAATCAATCGTATCGGCATCGGCGGCAATAAAACCACCCAATGAGGCTAATGATTTACTGAAGGTACTCATGATCAGGTCAACTTCGTCAGTTAAGCCGAAGTGCGAGGCGGTGCCGGCACCTTTATGACCAATAACACCTAAACTGTGGGCATCATCAACCATAATATTAGCGCCGTATTTATCTGCCAGTTGAGTAATTTCAGGTAATTTAGCAATATCACCTTCCATGCTGAAAATACCATCGACAACAATTACTTTTACGGCTTCTTCAGGCAGCAAACTTAATTTGCGTTCCAAATCGGCCATGTCATTGTGTGCATATTTGATAACCTTTGAAAATGAAAGACGGCTGCCATCAATTAACGAAGCGTGATCAAATTCATCTAATATCAAATAATCATTACGGCCCGAAACGCATGACAGCACACCTAAGTTAACCTGAAACCCTGTGCTAAATAACACTGCGGCTTCTTTACCAACAAAAGCGGCTAACCGGTTTTCAAGTTCAATATGAATGTCAAGCGTGCCATTTAAAAATCTTGATCCCGCGCAGCCTGTTCCATATTTATCAATTGCTTTTTTTGATGCTTCTTTGATCTTAGGGTGATTCGTTAATCCCAGATAAGAGTTTGATCCGAACATTAACACGCGTTTACCATCTATTATCACCTCCGTATCCTGTGCAGACTCGATAGGTCTGAAATACGGGTACAGTCCTTTCTCCCTGATCATTGCCGCATCTTTAAATTGCGCAATTTTCTCATGTAGTTTTTTAACCATGTATATTAACCCTGCTTAAATTTTTTGTAAAAATACCATGAATAAGTTTATAACCTATATTAAGTCTGTAATTTTTTTTAACACCTGCCTTATTAATGAAGGTGTGCTGCTCTTCTCAATCGGCAAATTAATTAAATTTTTTATTTATTTCAGGCCTATACTTTTCATTTTTTTTCAAAATAATATAGAAAGGCTGGCGCCCCGGTATTTGATTGTAGAATTTAAGTAAAAATGTTGTGGCGCTGCTAACAATATATGTTTATAAGGCGATATTCGCACTCCCGAAAGTTTAAACCAATAGCAAGGCCAGCTTGACCTTTTGTTTTTATGTTTACTTGATCTGCCGATCATTTCTACTTATGAAAAAAAAATATTTATTGTTGATAATTAACTGTGTCTTTTTTAATGCTGCAAGTGTTTTCGCCCAACAGCCTGCAGATACTATACCCAGTGTTATTACTTTAAAGCAGAGCATACTTTTTGCATTACGCAATCAACCCGCAGTAAGGCAGGCTGCGATTGACCAGCAGATCAATGAGCGGGATATCCGTATCGGTTTATCAGGCTGGTTACCTCAAATTAATTCGACCGGCACTTATAATCATTACTTTAAAGGTAGCCCGGTAGCTTCAACCACGCCTGGAATTGTTTCGCCTATTGATGAATTTTCAAGCCTGGGTTTACAGGCCAGCCAGGTAATATATAATAATGACGTGTTGTTAGCATCCAAAACAGCCAACTACTCACGCTTATATTATCAGCAAAATACAATGAGCACCCAAATCAATGTGGTGTCCGATGTCAGCAAGGCGTTTTATGATGTACTTTTGTCTCAAAAACAGCTAAATATAGTTAATGAAGATATAACCCGCCTGCAACGGAGTTTGAAAGATGCTTATACCAGATATCAGGCCGGTGTAGTAGATAAAATTGACTATAAACAGGCGACCATTGCATTAAATAATGAGATTGCGTTGCGTAAACAAACTTCTGAAAGCATTAATGCCAAGCTTGCTTATTTAAAACAGATCATGGGTGTGAATCCTCAAGAACAAATCATATTGTCTTACGATTCGACCAATTACGAAAAAGAAGCTTATATAGATACCAATCAAACTGTCAATTACAATAATCGTATTGAGTATCAATTACTGCAAACAGAGAAAAATCTAAGAAACCTTAATGTAAACTATTACCGCTGGGGATTTTTGCCCTCGCTTTCAGCTAATGGCAGCTATAGCCTGGCTTACTTTAATAAGCATTATGGCGATCTATACAGCAACGCTTATCCAACCGGCTATGTTGGCTTGTCTTTGGCGTTACCCATTTTCCAGGGTACCCGACGTTTGCAAAATCTGGCCAAATCGCGGTTAGAAGTTCAGCGTGCCGATCTGGATATTGTAAATTCACAAAACACTATTAACACACAGTTTACCCAGGCGTTAGCGAGTTATAAAAGTAATTACACGTCCTGGCAGACGGTGAAACAAAATGTTGACCTGGCGAAGGATGTGTATAATGTGGTTAGCCTGCAATACCGGGAAGGTGTAAAAACTTACCTGGACGTAATTGTGGCGCAGTCAGATTTGCGTACCGCAGAGTTAAATTACTATAACTCATTATTTCAATTATTGTCGAGTAAAATCGACCTGAAAAAATCATTGGGAACACTTACAGTGGATCAAATACAAGAATAATACGATTGTATAGTAAAAAGAAATTAAAGATTATTACCCTCGCTACACTAATGAAGAAAAGATACATATTTTGGTTAGCCCCGGTTGCTATGTTAGCATGGGCATCATGTAAAGACAATTCAGCAAAGCAAGACGGGCCGCCGCCGGCAATGTCAGTTACTATGGTTGTAGCAAAAATGGGCGACGCTGTATATTATGATCAGTATCAGGGCACCGTTGTGTCATTAAATAATGTTGAGCTGCGCGCACAGGTATCGGGTTTTATAACAGGTATCTTTTTTAAAGAGGGAGATGTTGTACAAAAAGGTCAGCGGCTTTATGAAATCGACAGACGCAAATTTCAGGATGCAATAGCACAGGCACAGGCCAATTTAGCCAATGCTAACGCAAACCTTGACAAGGCTAAGAAAGATCTGGATCGTTATAATATGCTATTAAAGAATGACGCAGTTGCACGCCAAACTGTCGATCAGGCAACGGCGACTTATGAAACCAGCAAAGGTCAGGTTGCTGTGGCGAAAGCAGCTTTGGCATCGGCAAAAACAGACCTTTCTTATGCCACAATCACTGCGCCGGTTACCGGTCGTATCGGTATATCGCAGGTTAGGTTGGGGTCGCAGGTTGGTGCCGGTACCACCTTATTAAATACCGTATCAAGCGAAAACCCAATTGGTGTCGATGTGGTGATTAATGAACAGGATATCAACCGTTTTTATGATCTGCAAAAAAAGAGCACCGACTCAACTTTCAGATTGATACTACCCGACGGTGTAACCACTTATGATAAACCCGGAAAGCTTTTAGCTATTGATCGTGGCGTCAATAATCAAACCGGATCAATTAAAGTGCGGGTACAGTTCCCTAATGAACGTTCAATATTGAAAGATGGCATGAGCGCAAACTTAAAAGTGCTTAACAGTCAGTCAGGTAATCGCGTTATTATACCGTATAAAGCAGTTACTGAACAAATGGGCGAATTCTTTGTGTTTGTGGCTAAAGATACCACTATCCGGCAAAAAGAAGGCGGGGCAAAAAAGGATACTATTGCCTTTCAACATAAAGTGGCTATAGGTCCGCGGCTGGGCGATAAGGTCGTTATTGTATCGGGCGTTAACGCAGGCGACCTTGTCGTTACCGAAGGGCTGCAACGTCTACGTGACAGTAGTATGGTGACATCAGGTACCCCAGGTACTGGTACACCAGCCAAAAAATAATTTTCGGTACTTAAATATATTTTAAATGATCGCAGAAACTTTTATAAAAAGACCTGTTACAGCAATTGTTATATCTATTGTGATTGTTGTAGTAGGTATTTTAGCTATCACCAGTTTACCGATAGGGCAGTATCCGGAAATTACTCCGCCCACAGTTACTATTTCCGGTAGTTACACCGGTGCCGATGCACTGACGGTTGAACAAACCGTTGCCACCCCTATTGAGACTCAGGTTAATGGTACGCCTGGCATGACTTACTTACAAAGTAACAGCACCAATAATGGTGCTTTAAGTATGACAGCCAATTTTGAGGTAGGTACTGACATTAATATTGCTGCACTCGACGTGCAAAATCGTGTTGGCATTGCTACGCCGACTTTGCCCCAGGAAGTGCAGCGTTTGGGCTTAACTGTTAGAAAAAAGAATCCAAGTATTTTAATGCTGGTTGCAATGTTTTCGCCAAAAGGCACTCATGACGTAACCTATTTGGACAACTACGCTAACATCTTCATTAAGGACGCCTTATTGCGTACCAAAGGTGTGGGCGATGTGATATCGCGTGCAGACGATTTTAGTATGCGCATCTGGCTAAAGCCTGATAAACTGGCCGCCCTGGGAATGACTCCAGCTGATGTAACGGCTGCATTGAACGAGCAGAATGCACAGGTAGCAGCCGGTACAATAGGTGCAACACCGCAGGAAACCGGACAAACCTTTGAATATTCTGTAATTGTAAAAGGCCGGTTAGCTAAACCAGAAGAGTTTGGCAATGTGATTGTACGAACCCAGCCAGGCACAGGCGCTGTTGTGCACCTGAAAGATGTTGCCCGGGTTGAGCTGGGTAAATTTAACTACGCCGGCAACTCTTATGTCGATGGCAAAAGAGCATCTTATCTGTTGATCTACCAGGCGCCAAATGCAAATGCAATAGAGACTGCTGACAATGTATATGCGACTATGAAGCAACTTAAACAGTCATTTCCTGTTGACGTTGATTATGTAGTTCCGTTTGAATCAGTTACTGTAGTTAAGGTGTCCGTACGTGAGGTGGTTGAAACATTGGTTATAGCGCTGTTCCTGGTGGTTATTGTGGTATTCTTGTTTTTACAGAGCTGGCGTACAACTTTGATCCCGGTATTAGCTATTCCTGTATCCATTATAGGCACATTTATTTTCTTTATTCCCCTACATTTCACTATTAACACCTTAACCTTATTCGGGTTTGTACTGGCCATTGGTATCGTAGTGGACGATGCCATTGTGGTGGTTGAAGCTGTGCAGCACTATATGGATCAAAAGAACCTTTCGCCAAAGGAGGCTACTTTACATGCTATGCGCGATATATCTGCACCGGTGATAGCCATTGCCCTGATTCTGGCAGCGGTATTCGTTCCCGTAGGCTTTATACCGGGTATAGTAGGCCGGCTGTATCAACAGTTTGCAATCACTATTGCTATATCGGTATTGATCTCTGCCTTTGTAGCCTTGTCCCTAACACCGGCATTATGTACTTTGTTACTAAAGCCACATAAAATGGACGAAAGATCAAGTGGTTTAGATAAATTTTTCTTCAGATTTAACAGTTGGTTTGACAGGGTTACCGGTAAATATCATAATGGTGTACACAAAGGAATACAAAACTCGAAATTTGTTGTCATCATATTAATTTGTATAATAGTTGGTACCATACTGTTATTTAAAGGTAAACCAACGGGTTTTATACCGGTAGAGGATGAGGGACGTGTCTATATCACATTCGATTTGCCAGAAGGCTCATCGACTCAACGTACAGTGGCTGTACTTCATCAGATGATGGATACCCTTGATAAAGTGCCGGAGGTGGCACATTATGCTGCTTTAGGTGGATTGAACGTTGTAAGTTTCGCTACAAAGTCAAACAGTGCTACCATATTCGTACAGCTGAAAAACTGGGACAGCCGGAAAAGAACGTCACTGCAATTGGTAGGTGTGTTGCAAGCTAAGCTAAGCGCCAGGTTTAAAGAAGCCAATGTCGTGGTGATACCACCGCCTGCTATCCCGGGTTTAGGTACTACGGCCGGCTTCTCATTTATATTAGAAGAAAAACAAGCTGGGGGTGATATTAAAAATTTTGAAAGTGTATTAAAGAATTTCGTTGCAGCTATTTCAAAACGTCCTGAAATTGGCAAAGCATTTTCATTTTTTACTGCGCGTACACCGGCTTATCAACTCACTATCGACCGCGAAAAGGCCAAGCGTCTGGGCGTTCAGTTATCAGATATTAATAATGCGTTGCAAACTTATATGGGTAGCGCTTACATTAATGACTTTACCTTGTATGGACGTAATTTCAGGGTGTTAGCCCAGGCCGATACCAACTATCGTACTAATATGTACAACCTGGGTCAGTACTTTGTGCGTAACTCAAGTGGTGCTATGGTACCGCTAAGCACGCTAACATCCTATAAGATGATCGAGAATGCGCCATTAATATCGCATTATAACTTATTCCGATCTGCCGAAGTTGACGGTAATGCTAAAGAAGGCTACAGTAGCGGCGATGCATTAAAAGCTTTAGAAGAAGTAGCTGCCACAAACCTGCCTCAAGGCTATGGCTATGAGTTTTCGGGCCTTAGCCGTGAGGAGAAGCTCTCGGGATCTAAAACAGTTTACATTTTTGCATTATCAATAGGTTTCGTATTCCTCTTTTTGGCTGCCTTGTATGAAAGTTGGTCAGTACCGTTTTCGGTACTGTTAGCCGTGCCATTGGGTGCATTTGGTGCGATATTGTTCCTGACACTCCAGCCTTCGCTCGTCGACAACATTTATGCACAGATAGGTTTAATTACACTCATTGGTCTTGCGGCCAAGAATGCCATCCTGATCGTTGAGTTTGCCAAAGAGCGTGTGGACAGTGGCATGGAGTTAGAAAAGGCTACGCTTGAAGCTGTCAAACTACGTCTGAGGCCAATTGTGATGACATCAATGGCGTTTATACTTGGTGTTACCCCGTTATTATTTGCCGCAGGCGCAGGTGCCGAAGCACGTAAAACAATAGGATGGACCGTATTTGGCGGTATGCTTGGTGCAACTTCATTAGCGATATTTATAGTACCGGTGTTATTTTACCTGATAACTAAAGTTGCTTATGGAAAGGCTAAGTTAGCAGAGCTGCAGAAAAACTATAAAGAAAACCCCGACGAACTTCACTAATAGAAATTAATAATCTCGAGACGCCCTTAGCTAAATGTTAAGGGCTTTTTTATTGCGCATTTTTTAATATAGCCAGATACCGGTTTTTGTATAGATATTAAGACACTTTAAGCCTTTAAAAGCGAGCGCAAAACAAATTGTACCATACAAATTGCCTACAAAATCAGGCAATTTTGTTGCAATTACCGCTATCAACCTGATAGCAGCTAATTAATCCGTATTGATTTTAAGTACTCAAGTATAAGGCTCATTATTAGTATTTAAGCTATTAACAATTGTTAAAATCAGCTAAAATTATGTATGCCTGTACAGCTATTCAAGTGTTAAAAATGTAAAAAGATGGCACAATGGCAAAGTATTTGATTAACTGGGGTATTAACATATATCTATCACTATTAACAATTAAAGAGAAACACAACAATGAAAAAGTTAACAAAATTAGCAGCAGCAGCTTTAACGGGTGTTGCGCTATTCATCGGAACTACTGTAAAAGCACAAACTACCCCGGCAAGTAAATTGCGTTTTGGTATTGGATTAGAAGCAGGTGCACCAACCGGCAACATACACAATGGACCAGGAGGCTCAAACTTTGAATTGGGTGGGACTGCCCGTTTACAATACGGAACAAGCGATCACTTTGCATTGACACTAACCTCAGGTTATTACAA
The DNA here is from genome assembly GCF_039539265.1 of Mucilaginibacter panaciglaebae. NCBI lineage: Bacteria > Pseudomonadati > Bacteroidota > Sphingobacteriia > Sphingobacteriales > Sphingobacteriaceae > Mucilaginibacter > Mucilaginibacter panaciglaebae. The sequence continues at coordinate 195,988 of NZ_BAABCV010000003.1, read as the reverse complement.
TTTCTTTGGTAAAGATTATGATGCAACAGTAGGTGGTGTAACTACCCATTTTGACGCCGCAAGCACTGGTGTAGTACCGGTAAAATTAGGTTTAAAGGCCTTCTTCTCTAACAATGTATATTTCTCAGCAGAAGCAGGCGCCGGATTTGAGACTAAATACGCTAAAGACACTAAATTGATCTTATCTCCGGGCTTAGGCTGGGCTAATCAAAAATGGGACGTTGGTGTACGTTATGAAGACTTCTCAGGTCAAAACAATAACTACGGTCTGGTAGGCTTACGTATAGCTTATGGCTTTGCGTTATAACAAAACAGGGAACCTTCAAGAAAAACAAAGCCCCGGTGCATACGCATCGGGGCTTTGTTTTTAAAATGATAATCGGTTAAACCAATTTTCCTAAAGCAGCTTTAATTCTTGACATCGCTTCAATCAGTTTTTCTTCAGATGCAGCATACGACATACGGATCGATTTTTTGTCGCCAAATGAATCACCGCCAACAGTTGATACATGGGCTTCTTCCAGCAGGTAAATGCTTAGCTCATCGGCGTCTGTAATTGTACGGCCATTATAGCTTTTGCCAAAAAAACTGGTAACATTAGGGAAGAAATAGAATGCGCCACCTGGCAGGTTTACTTTAATGCCATCTATGTCTTTCAATAAATTATAAACGATATCGCGGCGTTTTTTGAAAGCTGCACGCATCTCTAGTACAGTTTCTAAACCACCCTCATAGGCAGCTAAACCTGCGCGCTGGGTAATAGACGAAGTACCCGAGGTTATTTGCCCCTGTAGTTTATCAATAGCGGCTGCAATCTCTTTATTTGATGCGGAATAGCCTAAACGCCAGCCTGTCATCGCAAAACCTTTTGACCACCCGTTAATAATGATCACACGATCTTTAATGCTGTCAAACTGAGCAATTGACTCATGTTTATCAACAAAGTTAATATGCTCATAGATCTCGTCAGACAGGATGTAGATATCAGGATATTTTTCAAATACTTTAGCCAGTCCTTCCAACTCCTCTTTGCTGTAAACGCTGCCGGTTGGGTTACATGGCGATGAGAACATGAAAAGTTTAGTTTGTGGTGTAATGGCTGCCTCCAATTGCTCTGGTGTGATTTTGAAGTCACTTTCAACGGTGGTGTCAATAAACACTGATACACCTTCAACCAGTTTAACAACTTCTGAGTATGATACCCAGTAAGGAGTAGGGATTATCACTTCTTCGCCCGGATTAACTAAGCAAAATAACACATTAGCAATTGATTGTTTAGCACCGGTTGAAACAACGATCTGGCTGAAATCATAATCAAGGCCATTTTCGTTCTTCAACTTGGCAGCAACAGCTTTGCGCAGCTCAGGGTAGCCCGGTACCGGAGTATAATAGGTATAATTATCATCCAGTGCCTTTTTTGCAGCATCCTTAATATGCTGTGGAGTATTAAAATCGGGTTCGCCAAAGCTAAGGTTTATTACATCAATACCTTTAGCGGCAAGTTCGCGGCCCATTTTGGCCATTTTAATAGTAGCTGATTCTGACAGGTTGTTGATCCTGTTACTTAATGCACTCATAGTTTGTTTTTATTTGTCGCGCAAATATAGAAAATAACCCCGAAGGCTACGACTAAAGCTTTAAGTGGTAATGCATTATTTACTTTCTTTTATCAAGCTTCGGCATTATGGTATAATTACCCTAAATTTGACGCCTGATCCATCGCTTTGCAAGAACAAAAGAAGATAATCCTTATTTCGCTTGTTACCGGTATTGTGTTAATGCTGGCTAAGTTTACTGCCTATTTTATAACCAATTCTAACTTTGTATTGACTGACGCTGCAGAAAGTGTGGTCAATGTAGTAGCAAGTTCGTTTGCGTTTTTCAGCATTTACTTATCAGCGCAACCCCGCGATCAGAATCATCCTTATGGACACGGTAAGATTGAGTACTTTTCGGTTTTTATTGAAGGAACATTGATTTTTATCGCCGGTGCCGGTATCGTCATTAAATCAACTTACGGCATATTTCACCCTAACGTGATACATGACCTGGTTTTGGGTGCCATTATCATTGGTGCTACAGGAGCAATCAATGGCATTTTGGGTTATTATATGACTCGTAAGGGTAAATCTATTCCATCTATAACCATCGAGGCAGATGGGCATCATTTGCTAACGGATATGGTTACCAGCTGTGGTCTGGTGATTGGTTTATTGTTGATACACTTTACCAGGATAGCCCTGCTGGATAGTATCCTTTCTATCCTTGTCGGTACTTATATTGTCTTTACCGGCTATAAATTAGTCAGAAAATCTGTTGGCGGGCTGATGGACGAAGCAGATTTTGATGTGGTAACCAATGTAGTTAAATTTTTAAGTGACAACAGGCGCAATGCCTGGATTGATGTGCATAATTTAAGAGCGCAAAAGTATGGTAATGAGCTGCATATTGATTGTCACCTGACATTACCTTATTATTTCGACTTAAATAAAGTGCATGAAGAGGTTTCGTTGGTAGATAGAATGATCAACGCCAACGCAACCAAAACCGAGCTCTTTATTCATGCTGACCCCTGTTTGCCCGAATGCTGCCATTATTGTAATATGCCCGACTGCCCGGTTAGGTACGAGCCGAAACGCGAGGATATTGAATGGACTATGGACAGGGTTATCCGCAATAAGAAACACTTTGAACAAGAATAATGTATCTATTTAACGTACGTGTATATGGCTTGCTGATAAATGCTAACCAGGAAATACTGGTGAGCGACGAACAGGAGTATGGTATGCGTTTTACCAAATTTCCGGGCGGTGGCTTGGAATATGGTGAGGGATTAACAGATGGATTAAAGCGCGAGTTTGTTGAAGAATGTAACTTAGATGTCGAGATCGTCAATCATTTCTATACTACTGATTTTTTTGTGAAGTCGGCTTTCAACGACTCACAGATCATCAGTGTGTACTATGTGGTGCAAAATACCACACCGGTTGACTTGATCATCAAAACTGATGTTTTTGATTTTGATAGCGATATGGAGCCACTTCAATCTTTCAGGTGGATAAAACTCAGCGAATTGAATGAGGGTGATTTCACTTTTCCAATTGATCAACACGTTGCAAAACTTTTACTACAAAGCTTATGAATTTAGTTGAACGCGATCTTAAAATAATTTGGCACCCCTATACACAAATGAAAACGGCCCAACCGCCGGTACCCATTGTACGGGGTGAGGGTGCTATACTTTTTGACGAGGACGGCAAAAAATATATTGATGCGGTGTCATCGTGGTGGGTTAATATTCATGGGCACGCCCATCCTTACATAGCAAAGAAGGTATCCGAGCAGTTGACAAAACTGGAGCACGTAATATTTGCCGGTTTTACCCACCCTGCAGCAGTTGAGTTGGGTGAACGGTTGCTTGCCATTTTACCGGCCAATCAGCAAAAGGTATTTTATTCAGATAATGGCTCCACGGCGGTAGAGGTAGCCATAAAAATGTGTTTGCAGTATTGGAATAACCAGGGCCAGAGCCGCACCAAAATGCTGGCATTTAAAAATGCTTATCACGGCGACACCTTTGGCGCTATGGCTGTAAGTGGCCGAAGTGCTTTTACTGCTGCTTTTGATTCGCTCTTGTTTGAGGTTGAGTTTATTGATCTGCCTACACAAGAAAATATAGAAGACCTCAAATCTCAAGTCTCAAATCTCAAATCGCTATTAGCCTGTTTCATTTTTGAGCCATTGGTACAAGGGTCGGGTGGTATGCTGATGTACGAGGCGCAGTACCTAAATGAACTGATTGCTCATTGCCGCAAGGAGAGTGTACTAACAATAGACGACGAAGTTTTTACCGGTTTCGGCCGCACAGGCAAGCCATTTGCCGCTGATCATATTACTGAGCAACCAGATATTATGTGTTTCTCAAAAGGACTTACCGGAGGTACTATGGCTTTAGGGCTCACCACATGCACGCAGCAAATATTCGATGTTTTTCTATCGGATGATAAGTTAAAAACACTGTTTCATGGGCATTCGTTTACGGCTAACCCTGTAGCTTGTGCTGCAGCATTGGCTAGTTTAGATTTGTTTTTAGATCCGGCGACAGCCGAAAACATTGAGCGCATAAAAAACTCGCACGCTAAATTTGCAGAGCGTATCAAGAATCACCCTAAAATAAAAGCGGTGCGTCAAACAGGTACCATCGTGGCCATGGAGTGGGAGACGGGTGATAATACTTCCTATTTTAGTTCGTTGCGCGATAGGTTGTATAATTACTTTTTAAAGGCCGGTATAATTCTGCGCCCGCTGGGTAATATTATCTATATTTTACCTCCATATTGCATAACCGATGCCGACTTAAATTACATTTACAGCAAAATTGAGCAGGCACTAGAAGAGATATGATACTATGAGCTTACACAAAATACTACCTACTATAATTGCTAATAACCAGCTACACGCGCGCTGGCTAAACACCTTGTCGCTGATGGAGAACACCGGGGCGCGCAAAATATCAGCCAGCGAGGACCCTGCAACGGTTACTTATATCATCTTAAAGCATGCTGCAGAAGAGCATCGCCATGCTTTTTATCTGAAAAAACAGATTGAAAAAACCGGTAAGAACAGCTGCCCAACTTATGCTGATGAATACCTGGTAGCATCAAACTATAGTAAATACTATTTAAATAAACTTGATGTTGAAGTAAGCCGCTATTTAAAAAAAGAACTTAACTTATCAGGTAAAGATTTGCGATTTGCTGCTTATCTGCTGGTAACTTATGCTATCGAGGTGCGTGCAGATGAGCTTTACCCGGTTTATCAGGCGGCTTTGGACGGAGCCGGTAGCAAGATCAATGTCAAGTCGATTATTTTAGAAGAAGAAGGGCATCTGGAAGAAATGATCAATCAACTGCGCCAATTTTCGCCGCAATGGCAGTTACATGCCGATAGGGCTGTTGCAATAGAAACCCGGTTGTTTAATGACTGGATTGTTGCTTTAGGTAACGAGGTTAATTGATCTGACTATCAGTCTAATACGCTAAATATTCTGTAAATATTTGCTGCATGAAAGCCTTGCCCGTTAGCAAGGTTTTTTCAGTTACCGCCTTATCTGCGTTCTTGTTTTTTACGTAGATCATCCGGCGACCCTGGTTGTCATATGATACCGCTTGTTCGGGTGTCATGAAACCGAAACCGTTGTCCCAATCATAAAATGCAAAAGCCGGAGCGTAGGGGTTTAACAGGTTTTTTGACCACCCAAACTTTTGTGCCGGCATGTTGACCTGTGCTAAAAGTGTAGCTGCTATATCGATCTGATTACCTAACTTATTTACTATTGTGCCTTTGTATTCAGGTTTCAGAACATCACCCATAAACAACAACGGTATATGATATTTCTGCGGACTGAATGCTCCCGCGGTACTCTTAGGTAAACGATGCCCGTGATCGGCAACCAAAATAAACAACGTGTTTTTATACCAGGCTTGCTTTTTTGCCTGTTCAAAATAAGCATTCAGGCATGAGTCTGTAAACCAGGCTGTACTTCTGAACCGATCAGCGACATCCTTGCCTTTAAAATGGCCTTTAACCGGTAACACGAAAGGCTCATGATTGGTGGAAGTTTGCAGCAACGAAAAGAAAGGCTTGGTTTGCTTATTCAAGTAAGCAACATGCTTGTTAAGCAGCACGTTATCAAACGCACCCCAGGTTGACCCTATTTCACTTTCGCGCATCGTGTGACGGTCAATGATCTGATCGATATGATGATCATGCATATAGGTATCAAAGCTCATATAATCGGCAGAGCCTCCATAGAAATAAGAAGTGGTATAACCCGCACTTTTAAAATCTGTTATCAGCGAAGGTAGTTTTCTCTGCTTGGTGGTATCAACCACAATCGTGCGGATTGCCTGGGATGGAAAGCCACTCAAAATAGCAATCAAGCCCTTATCAGTACGGTCGCCGGCCGAATAAATATTATGGAATAAGACGCCTTCTTTAATAAACTTTTCAAAGTTTGGTGCGTCGCCTTTTTCACCGCCTAATGATTCTATCAGGTCGGCAGTAAAGCTTTCCAGTTGGATGATCACCACATTTGGTTTATCGGTTGTCAGGATATGAATCGTTGTATCTTTTGGTGTTTTAAAAGCCTCGGCTACTAACTTCTTCGCGTCATTTGGCGGCAAAAATAAGTAAGGATTATATGGCTTACGCAGGTTCTCAAAAATGTTATTAAACAAATTCCATTCTGTGTTTTGAGCAGAAAGGTCCAATAATTGATTATCAGAGAAATAGCCGGCGCTTTGGTTTATAGGATCGGGGGTAAGGGTGCCCCGTAGTATAATAAAGTTTAGTCCAGTCAACAAAACCGACCATAACACTTTGCTGCCGGTGTTTTCTGCAGGTTTTTTAAAGCGATAGTCTATTATATAATTTGATAGCAATGCTCCTGCAACAAATAAGCCCGCCATGATAGTTAAATTCAGGACAATAGGCGAGGAGGCAGTTGATGACATCGACTCGGCAGGCGAATTGTACAGCGTATCAAAAGCCCTGAAGTTTACTTTAGCACCCCATTCGGCAAATATGCCCAGGTCAACAACCGCTATCAAGCTTATACAAAAAAGGCAAAACCAGGTATAAATTTTAAGCCAGATAGGATGAATATGTTTTTTATTTCCTGAAAGCCAGTTGATAGTAAATATCAGGAGCGGAATAATGGCAATGTAAGCTGTAGCCGATGCATCCATACGGATGCCATACAAATAGGTTTTTAAAATGTCGGCAAAAGTTGCGCCTTGCAGTTTGGCGTGAAAATATATTTCAAAAACTACCCTGGTTAGTGCAAAAAACAGTAGCCAAAAAATATAAAATCTTATAAAACTAAAAAGGCTTCTTAACATTGAATGGCAAAAGTAATTAATTTACCATAAGGTTAAGAAGCCTTCAAAAAAATGTTATAGCACAGACTTATCTGCCGCTCATCGCTTTCAGATCATCCAGCGAAATTTTTTCAAAACCTGCCGGAATTCCGAAGCTGCCGGTAGGAGCTTTTTCATCAGTTACTGATTTTAAGGTTACATCCAGCGCCTGACCTTGCTGAATAGTAGTAAACTGAACAGGAGTACCGCCGGCCCCAACAAAATATTTGGTTAACATATTTGTAGGCATGGTTACATCGTTGGTTACCCATGCTACATAGCTGCTACCGCTTTTTGTGTCTTTTACATCAACCTTTTTGCAACTATAACCATTAATAACCTTCGTTTCGGTTGATGGTGTAAATGCAAACTTCGGGGCCGCTGCGATACCTTGTTCAATTTCGTCGGGTGTTAAAACAGCAGCTTTTTTAATAGACGCTACGGGCACGTCAACCAAAATAGCAACGTAAGTATTCTTGTTATTGGTTAAAACCTTGATCAAGGCAGGCCCTTGCTGTGTTACCGAAACAGCCGAATCCGGAGTGAAATATATTTTTGACTCTGCATCGCCCATCTGTGTCTTCAGGGCATATGTAGCAGTACCTTGTGTATAAGATTTTTGAGCACTGGCAGTAAAAGCTAAGGCGCTGAACGCCAGCCCTGCGGCTATTTTTAATTTAGTATTCATGTTTTGTTTTTTGTTAGTACAATTTAGCGATTATTATTTATCAAGCAACCCCTCTAAATAATATTTAATTAGATAACGAAATATATGAAATGTTACGTTTTAAGCAATAATATTTTGCCCGGCTGTCGGCGGCTTGTTTTTCCCAATCGGTAATTAACTGATCGTTGTTATTGCCGCCGATGATCAACGTTTTAAATTGATAATTATTGGTTAAGCCGGTAATAGTTGCATGCGGATTATCTGTCAGATAAATATAGTCGACTTTTAATTTATCTGGCAATCTGACATTTTGCAGGGGTTTATTGAAAATCAATACTTTAACATGATTAAACCGGATAATATTGCCGTGCTTTAATAAATAGGGCGATACTATATTTTGCGCAAGCGTATAAACCGAGGTATCTGTCACTTTACTGCTATCCAGATAGGGCTGAATGCTGTACCGGTAGTTCTTATCGGTACAAGCCAGATCAGACAATATAATAGCCTTATCGCCCTGTTTAAAAACTATTCCTGAGTGCTTGCGTAAATTTAAAAAGACTATACTGTTTGATGATATTGATTTGAACTTTTTAAAGCTGCTGCTAATTGCCAGCACAAACAGCAGAACCAGGGCTAGCCTGAGCAGTAACATTTTGCGGTTAAAGAAATAGTAAGCCATACAAATAATTATAGCATAGGCCAGGATATATTCGGCGGTATTAAACCATATTTTGTTGATGCTGGCAAAGGGGGCCTGCTCAATTACCAGAAGCACCTTATTCATGATCAGAATTGATTTCTCCAGTATCCAACCCAGCGATGCGGATACAAAAACAATTTGTGGCAATGCCAGATAAAATATACCGGTAAACAAGATCAACTCGGCCGGGAGAATAATAAACAGGTTGCTGATGAGGAAATAAACCGGGAATTGATGAAAATAAAAAGCAGCCAGCGGAAAAGTAATTACCTGTGCCGCTATGGAAACCGAACAAGCCGCCCATAGCTTATCTGCCCATCGGTTTTTAAACCCAAGCAAGCCATAAACCATAGGCTGTAAAATAATCATCCCGGCTACAGATAGGTAGGACAGTTGAAAACCAACATCGGAAATATAGAACGGATTATAAAGTAGTAAAAAGAAAGCCGAGACAGCCAGGATATTTAATGTATTGATATACCGGCTATAAGTTTTGCCGATGATGATTAGTGAGATCATGACAGCGGCCCGGCAAACAGCAGGCGACAAACCGGTTAATAAAGCATAATACCATATCAAACTGATAGTAAGTATGGCTTTGATCAGCTTACCATGCTTATACCGGCCTATAAAGCCCAATAGTATATTTAATAACAGGTATATGACAGCCACGTGCCCGCCGGATACAGAAAGAATATGGATAGTGCCGGTCTTTGAATAAGCCTGTAATAAATCACTGCTTAAATCAACTTTATAACCCAAAATTAGTGTCGAGGCCACATTAACGGCCGAAGTATCGTGAATGTTTACCTTTAGTTTTTCTACCAGATGTCGCCTTAGTTTCAATGCATAAGCAATAAGGGGATTCCCTTTGCCATGAGCAATTACCCTGTATTGGCCTGGGTATAAATAAGTTTGCTGGTAAATATTCTGATTAGCCAGATATTGCTTGTAATTAAACTCAGCCGGGTTAAACGGCGGATCAACAGCGTTGTATTTTGCCGGGATCAGCAACTCATCTCCGTATTGCAGCTTTTGAGCAGTTGTGTCATTGATGGTTACCAGTAAAGTGCCTGTAGCCACGGTTGGCTTCCCGTCAGACATTTGCTGGTTAACCGTTGCAGAGAATCTTATCAGTCCATTTTTAAAAACCGGCTCACTGTTGATCCTGGTAATTAAGTATGGCGAGTGATGCTTTGAGAAATGTGCCGGCTGATTCAGCTCATTGTTTTCAATGACACAAAACCATCCCGCGAAAAATAAAATTAAATGGATAAGGACGCCACCAATCCATCTGGATTTATAAAAATCCAACCGGGCATAGCCCAGATTAAATGCGACAAAAATTAAGCTGAATGAAAGGAGCGGAATACTAACCCAATTTAAATAACCGGCTGATGAAAAAGATAATCCCAACCAGATCCCTGACAGAAATGGTAACAGTAATACAATAAACGGGATTTCGCCTTTATGATTAGCTATCACTTTGAGATGAAGATTACAGGATTTAGTAGTGCTAATTTAACCTTATAATCCTTAAAAGCAATGGCGGCCGGGTTGCTGCTGACCCGGAATTTCGGGCATCCGACAAGTACCGGGTGCATCAAGTCGTTGGTCACAACACCAATAATGGGCAGCAACCATAAAAAGGGTGTCATGTTGGGTTATAAAATCCACGGCCTCTAAAGGTGAAAATGACATATTTTGTTCATGTCATCTCGACCAACGGGAGAGATCTATACACGCGCTAAGCAATAGCGTAAATAGCTATGTATAGATATCTCGCTATCGCTCGATATGACAACGTTATATTTTATGTCATGTGTAGGCTCCCGAAGCATGAAGTAAAGGCTTAAATCGCTTTATTATTCCCAACGCTCACCCTTCGAGAGCCTTAGGGTGACACCTGTTTAACAAAGTTTAACTTTTTACTTCAGCCCCTCGTCGGTATTGTCACCACAACTACCGGGCGATTCCCTGAGTTACAATTGATCCCGGACTTCGAGCAGGAATTTCTTTAAGTTTTCTAAAGAACCAATAATACGCTGGCTGTCTTTACTTTGGCCCATGTTCTTTTTCAGATAGTCTTTAGCGCCGGGAAGCGTATAGCCTTTATCGCGGATGAGCGAAAAGATGATTTTAAGATTCTCAATATCTTCCGGACTGAATAAGCGGTTGCCCTTTTTATTCTTCTTGGGTTTAAGAATATCGAACTCTTTTTCATAAAAACGTATCATTGACGGGTTGACGCCAAACATGGCCGTTACTTCGCCCATGGTATAATACATTTTGCTAATATCGCCGCCCTCGTATTCCATACACAAATGTATTTATAATTTGTCAAAGTGTATAAAAGCGTTTGAAAGTGCATAAAAACTACACAATTTTTTACCTTTGCACAAATATGCAGCAAGGTAGCTGCGTCTTATAATTGATATGACTGCTAATCAAATACGCCAAGCTTTTCTTGATTTTTTTGCCTCAAAGGGCCACACCATAGTTCCGTCTGCACCGATAGTGGTAAAGAATGACCCTACGCTGATGTTTACCAACGCCGGTATGAACCAGTTTAAGGATATCTTTCTGGGCGAAGCACCGGTTAATTCGCCGCGTGTAGCCGATACCCAGCGTTGTCTGCGTGTATCAGGTAAACATAACGATTTAGAGGAGGTGGGTATTGATACCTACCACCATACCATGTTCGAGATGCTGGGTAACTGGAGCTTTGGCGACTATTTTAAAAAAGAAGCGATAGCCTGGAGTTGGGAATTGCTGACCGAAGTTTTGAAAATTGACAAAAGCCGGCTGTATGTAACCATATTTGAGGGCGACGAGAAAGAGGGTTTACCAAAAGACCAGGAAGCTTTTGATTTCTGGAAAGCTTTGGTGCCCGAGGATCATATCCTTTTAGGTAATAAAAAGGACAATTTCTGGGAGATGGGCGAAACCGGCCCATGCGGACCGTGTTCTGAAATTCATTATGATAATCGTAGTGAAGCCGAAAGAGCCAAAGTGTCGGGCGCTAAACTGGTTAATGCTGACGATCCGCAGGTTATCGAGATCTGGAACAACGTATTTATGCAGTTTAACCGACTGAAAAACGGATCGCTGCAACCGTTGCCTGCTCAACATGTAGATACCGGTATGGGCTTTGAGCGTTTGGTGCGTGTAATACAGGGCAAATTCAGCAACTACGATACTGACGTGTTCACGCCGATGATTGACTTCATCGCACAAAAATCAGGTAAAAAATATAATGCCGATGCTATTGCTGGTGATGGCGATTGGAACGCCGCCGTAGCCATGCGGGTACTGGCCGACCATATTAGGGCGGTAAGCTTCGCCATTGCCGATGGCCAGCTGCCATCAAACAATAAAGCCGGTTATGTCATTCGACGTATTTTACGCAGGGCTGTACGCTACCAGTATCAATACTTAGGTTTCAAAGAGCCATTCCTGAATCAACTGGTGCCGCTGTTGGCCCAACAGTTTCATGGGGTATTTGATGAGCTTTGGAACCAGAGGGATTTTGTGCAGAAAGTGATTTTGGAAGAAGAAGCATCTTTTTTACGCACGCTAGAGAACGGCATCAATAGATTTAATAATTATATAGCCGATCAAAAAGGTCAGTGCATAGCCGGTGCTTTTGCATTCGAGCTTTCTGACACCTATGGTTTCCCGCTGGATTTAACGGAGCTGATGGCTCGCGAAAAAGGTTTTGATGTTGATACCACAGGTTTTGAAACTGCTTTGCACGAACAAAAAGCACGTTCTCGCGCAGCCGGTGCTATTGATACCGGCGACTGGGTGATCCTGAAAGATGACGACACTGTTGAGTTTACCGGTTATGATGAAACCGAAACCGTGGCTCACGTAGTAAAATATCGTAAGGTAACGGCAAAAGGTAAGGAGCAATATCAGATAGTATTGGACAAAACGCCTTTCTACGCAGAAAGCGGCGGCCAGGTAGGCGATACCGGCGAACTGATCTTTCCGAGTGGCGAAGTCATAAACGTTACCGATACTAAAAAGGAAAATGGGCTCATTGTTCATTACATTGATAAACTGCCTCAGGATATTGACGACGCTTTAACAGCCATTGTTGATCAAAGCCGCCGTAACAGTATTATGAATAACCACACTGCAACGCATTTACTGCATGCAGCAATGAAACAGGTGTTGGGTACCCACGTTAACCAGAAAGGGTCATTGGTAAATGCCGAATATCTGCGTTTTGACTTTTCGCATTTTGCTAAAGTGACTGATGATGAGCTGGCGCAGATCGAAGCTATCGTCAATGAAAAGATCCGCGAAAACATCGCCCTGAAAGAAGAACGCAATGTGGCTTATGATGTAGCCATCAGCAGTGGCGTAACAGCCTTATTTGGCGAAAAGTACGGCGATTTTGTACGGGTGATCACCTTTGATGAAAAATTCTCGAAAGAGCTTTGCGGTGGTACACACGTAAAGGCTACCGGCGCTATAGGTTACTTTAAGATAGTGGCCGAAAGCGCAGTTGCAGCAGGCGTGCGCCGTATTGAAGCTATCAGCGGTATAGCTGCCGAGCTGTTTATTAATGAGCAAATCAAGCTGGTGTTACAGGTTAAAGAACTGTTAAAGAATCCAAAAGATATCACTAAAAGCATTGAAGACCTGTTGGCCGAAAATGCGCGGTTAAAGAAAGAGATCGAGAAAAGCGTTCTGGAAAAATCAGCAGGCTTAAAAGACGAACTGGCTCAAAAGGTAGAAAATATTAATGGCATCAAGTTCTTGGCGCAACAGGTAGAGCTGCCAAATGCTGATGCCATCAAAAACCTGGCTTATCAGCTGAAAGATATTGTGCCTGATCTGTTCCTGGTGCTAACCTCTGTTATTGATGGCAAGCCGGGTATTACCGTAATGATTGCCGATAACCTGGTGAATGAAAAAGGCCTGAACGCCGGTAACATCGTTCGCGAACTGGCTAAAGAGATTCAGGGCGGTGGCGGCGGTCAGCCGTTCTTTGCTACTGCTGGCGGTAAAGATTTAGCGGGCCTGGCTAAGGTGTCAGAGAAAGCGAAAAGTCTGATTAGTTAATTAACCATCCAAAATGGCTCATATAGCCTTTGCTTTAGCCGCAATACCTATTGGTCTATTTAATATTAACCTTATATTTGACAGGATTAATAAAGTTTTAAATCCGATTTTATCATATGTCCGTTTTGGAAAAAACTGTGAGCGACAAGTACGAATTAGTTGTAGGTTTAGAGGTTCACGCACAGTTATCTACCTCAAGTAAAGCTTTCTCGTCAGATTCGGCTGCCTTTGGCGCCGAACCTAATCATCATATCAGTGCTATCTCATTAGGCCATCCGGGTACGCTGCCACGCATCAACAAACGCGCGGTTGAGTATGCTGTAAAAATGGGGCTGGCCTGTAATTGCACTATCAATTTAGATAACCGCTTCGATCGTAAAAATTACTTTTACGCCGACCTGCCTAAAGGTTATCAGATCACCCAGGATAATATGCCGATATGTCTGGGCGGATATATCACCGTCAAGCTATCAGACGGAACAATCAAAGATCTGAACATCCATCACATCCACATGGAAGAGGATGCGGGCAAAAGCATGCATGATAATCATCATGCCGATTCGCTGATAGACCTGAACAGGGCGGGGGTGCCGTTGCTGGAGATTGTGACCCAACCGGATATGCGCAGCGCAGAAGAAGCCGGTCATTTTCTAACCGAAACACGAAAGATCCTGCGTTATCTGGACATTTGCGACGGTAACATGGAAGAAGGCAGCATGCGCTGCGACGCAAATATATCTGTACGCTTAAAAGGCGAGACCTCATTTGGTAACCGCTGCGAGGTAAAGAACCTGAACTCGATCCGTAACGTACAGCGTGCCATTGAACATGAATTTGTGCGCCAGGTGCAGATCATTGAAGCCGGCGGCCACATTGATCAAAATACCTTAAACTTTAACGCCGACACGGGCGAAACCTCAGTATTACGTTCAAAAGAAATGGCTAACGATTACCGCTATTTCCCTGAGCCCGACCTGATGCCGTTAAAGCTAGACCAGGCTTACGTTGAAAACGTTCGCCAGTCGTTACCGGCGCTACCCAATCAGCTTTATAAAAAATATATGGAGCTGGGGTTGTCAGATTATGACGCGTCGGTACTTACAGCTGATAAGGAAGTGGCATTATATTTTGAAGAACTGATTAAACACACTCAAAATTATAAAGCCGCTGCCCACTTGATGATGGGTGCGGTTAAATCATACCTGAACGAAACCGGTAATCACATAACTGATCTAAATATTAACCCGGCCCACCTTGCCGGTTTGATTAAACTGGTTGAAGCCGGCTCTGTCAACAACACGGTGGCATCTCACAAACTATTCCCGGCTATGGTCAAATCGCCCGAAAAAACTGCCGAACAACTGGCTGGCGAACTCAACTTATTGATCACTGCCGGCACCGACGATGTAAACAAATACATTAAAGATGCCTTAGCCAAATATCCGGATAAGGTAAAAGAATACCAAAAGGGTAAAAAGGGCGTTTTGGGTTTGTTTATGGGCGAAATTATGAAAAGCTCCAAGGGTAAAATTGACCCGCAGGCTACCAATAAATTATTAATCAAAGAATTAGAATCAAAATGAAGATACAATCATTAACTTATGGCGCAATCGCATCGTTATTGGTGCTGGCAGCCTGTAAAGACGAATCGAAATTTAAGATAGAAGGCACTATAAAAACCGCCGGTGCTGTTAAAAAAGTTTATCTGTTAGAAGCTGACAGTGCGCAAATAAACGTTGTCGATTCGGTAGCTATCAACAGCGACGGTAAGTTTGAAATTAAACATAGTGCGCCTTATGCCAACCTTTATAAATTGCGTATAGGCACAGGTGTTTTTGACCTTATCGCAAAAAATGGCGAGGTAATTAATTTCACCACCGACCTCAAAGACAAAACCCCGGTTTATGAAATAACAGGTTCTGAAAACTCTGAAAAAATTCAGGAGTTTAACAAGATCAGTAATTTTTGGGGCCAAAAAAATGGAAAAATAGTTGAAGAATATCAGGCCAAAGTTGAAGCTGCAGGTAAGGAGTCAGATTCTCTGGTAAATATATACCGCCCGTTGTTTTTGAAAAATATGGACGATTACGCCCAAGCGGTGTTAAAATTTGTTAACGACAATAAAAACTCGCTGGCTTCATTTTATGCATTGTCATCACTGGAGCCTATGCGCTACGAGCAGCAAATGGTTGCCTACGCTGATGACCTTAAGAAATCAAACAGCTTTACCGACAATCCTGCTGTACAACGCTTTATTAGTCAAATGGAAGCTGCTAAGCCTACATCAATAGGACATAAAGCTCCTGATTTTACGATTAAAAGTATAAAAGGCGATTCAATTAAATTGTCCAGCTACCGGGGTAAATACGTAATGCTTGATTTTTGGGCCTCCTGGTGCGCGCCGTGCCGTGCCGAAAATCCCAATGTTTTAAAAGCTTACAACACCTATAAAAATAAAGGATTCAATATTTTAGGTATTTCACTTGATATTAGCAGGAACGACTGGGAAAAAGCGATAGCTGATGATAAATTGGCTTGGGCACATGGGTCAGATCTGCAACGTTTTGAAGGCCCTACAGAGCGCCTCTACCATATTGAGGCTATACCCTCAAACTTCATTATTGATCCGCAAGGTAATATAGTGGCGAAAAACGTTACGGGACAGGCGCTTGAAGATTTTTTAAACAAAACTTTTAAATAAGGCACATTAATATGTTAAGTCCATGTGACTATTAACAATTTGTTAATATTAAGTTTACTGTAAGCTTTTTTTAAGTATATACTTTTATAACAAAATTTACGATAGCACATGAGCACCTCTACCAAACAAAAGATATTAATAGTTGATGATGAGCCGGATATTTTAGAGCTTATTGAGTATAACTTAAAAAAGGAAGGATACCAGGTGTTTTCGGCACGTAACGGGCAGGAAGCAGTTACAGAAGCTAAAAGATCATTGCCAGACCTTATTGTGCTTGATATTATGATGCCTAAGATGGATGGTATTGAGGCTTGCCGCATTATGCGTACCATGCCAGAGTTTAAAAATACTTTTATGGTATTTTTAACTGCCCGAAGCGAAGAGTATTCAGAAATTGCAGGCTTTAATGTAGGTGCCGATGATTATATAGCCAAACCCATTAAGCCGCGGGCTTTGGTTAGCCGCATTAACGCAATTCTGCGCAGGAATGCCCCCGCCGAGGAAGTAGGCGATAACAAACTGGAAATAGGCGACCTGGTGATTGACCGCGAAGCATACCTGGTTTACAAAGGCAGCGAAAAGGTAGTTTTAGCTAAGAAAGAATTTGAATTACTATATCTGCTTGCATCAAAACCGGGCAAGGTTTACACCCGCGAGGTGATCTTGAAAAACATTTGGGAAGACTCGGTAGTGGTAACCAACCGCACCATCGACGTACATATACGTAAACTGCGTGAGAAATTAGGCGATGATATAGTGGCCACCGTTAAGGGCGTAGGCTACAAATTTGAAGCTTAACAAAAATAACAAGGCCCCGAATGGGGCCTTTGTCATTCTGTATCAAACTTAGGTTATGCTACAGCTTTTCTTTTAGAAGCAGTTGTTGTTTTACCTTTTGATTTGGCAGTTACTGATTTAGCTTTTGTATCCGCTTTCGCTTTTACATCGTCCGCAGCTTTTTTGGCTTTAGTGGTAATGTCTTTCGCTTTAGCGTCTGCTTTTGTTTTCACGTCAGCCACTTTAGCTTTTGCTTTTTTTACTTTGGTATCGGCTTTAGTTTTAGTATCTTTTGTTTTTGATGATACGGCATCGGCTTTAGCTTTTACAGTTTTTTTAGCGGTAGTAACCTTACCGGTAGCTCTGCGTTTAGCCGGAGCAGCTGTTGTTGTAAGATCATCATATTTATCTTCGGCAGCTTCTTTCAAGTCTTCTGCTTTATCTTTAGTTCCGTCCCAAAGGTCTTCAATGACATCTTTTACCTTTTCGAAAAATCCTTTTTCTTCAGGTTTGGTTGCTTTATCACTCATGATATTTTAAGTTAGATTTATGTTTTTAAGAAATTGCAATAACTGCACCAATCTCATTTTTAAGCAATTTACTGTTCAGTTGTAAGTCAAAAGTGTAGCTGTTAAGCTTAAAAACTGTACTTTTGCTGACTACTATTTTATACATGAAGATTCCAAAATTTGCCGACCTGATACTGTTTGAAGATAATGACCTGATTGTCATCAACAAGCCGGCTTTTGTCAGTTCGCTTGACGAACGCGAAGGGGGCGAGATCAATATACTGCGCCTGGCGAAAGATTATAGCGACGACGCCCAGATATGCCACCGCCTGGATAAAGAGACCTCAGGAGCGCTGATTATAGCCAAAAATCCCGAGGCTTATCGCTCCGTATCTATGCAATTTGAAAAGCGTCAGATCAGTAAAGTATATCATGCAGTAATTGACGGTACACATACGTTCGATAAACTGCTGGTCGATCTGCCGATACTAAACGTTGGCAAAGGCAACGTAACTATCAGCAGGCAGGAGGGAAAGCGTGCCGAAACATGGTTTCAATCACTCCGGTATTTTAAACATTATACGTTGGTAGAATGCAGGCCGGTAACCGGCCGCATGCACCAGATCCGTATCCACCTGGCCACTCAGCGCGCCTCTATAGCCGGCGATGAAATGTATAAGGGCAAACCGGTTTACTTATCGGCCATTAAACGTAAATACCATTTGGGTAAAGATCAGGAAGAACTGCCTGTCATGAAACGTTTTGCGCTGCATGCTTACCAGGTTACCTTTAAAAAGATGGACGGCGAGCCAATAACAATCCACGCCCCATATCCGAAGGATTTTGAAACGCTGCTAAAGTTGCTGGAAAAGTTTGACAGTTAATTATAACAAAGACGTCAGTGCAAGAAAGGACGACGAAGCAATCTCTGCGCGTCAATTCCCGTAAACCAGGATATAGTTCGATCTTTAATTATCCGTCTATCGTGCTGAGACTGCTCGTGCCTCAAAATGACGCCTGGGGAGATGGGCAAATGACACACTACCCAATCATTACCCCGGGCTTATTCACTATCGGCAGCTTAATGAAGTTGGTGTCGATAATGCTTTCGGGCAGAAAGATGAATTTCTTATCATAGATGTGATTGCCGATATAGTAACTCACCCAATACTCGTTGGCCAGGCCAAATGTTTGCTCATCTATCAGTTCTATTTGTTTGCTTGAATTGGCATCCACCGACGCAAACATATGGCGCAGCGTAGACGTTTTTACCTGCTCACCATCCCGTTCGCCATAACCTTTCGACGTGATCAGTACGTTTTCGATAGGCTCATTCTTTAAATTAATGAGGTAAACATGAAATATTTTGCTTTGTATGTTTTCGCCCTCCAAAGCCACGGCAACGGCAATATCGGTCACATCGTTTTCGGGGAGATCTTTGATCATAGTTAGTTGATTAAGTTGGTTGAGTTGGCCGGGTGAGTAGTTAAGTGAAATAATCATTCACTTAATCACCCATCAACTACGCTCCATCACTTACTTTTTCTTAGCAAACTTCTTACCACCTTTTTTAGGCGCTTTACTATCGGCATCGGCCAGGGCTTTGCATTCTTCGTAAGTAAGTGCCTGCGGGTCTTTATCTTTCGGAATCTTAACGTTCTGTTTGCCAAATTCGATGTACGGCCCCCAGCGGCCATTTAATACTTTAACTGCCGGATCTTCATCGAAGGATTTGATTAGTTTTTCGGCGTCTTTTTTGCGCTTTTCCTGTATCAGTTCAATGGCTTGCTCTTCGGTTACATCCAGCGGATCAATTTCTTTTGGTAATGAAACAAACGCGCTGTTATGGCTTATGTACGGACCGAAACGACCCACGGCTACCTTCATCTGCTTACCTTCAAACTCGCCCACCACTTTAGGTAATTTGAATAGCTCCAAAGCTTCTTCCAGCGTAATAGTCTCAATACTTTGACCGTTGCGTAAGCTGGCATATTGTGGTTTGTATTCTTTGTTATCATCGCTGGCATTTTCGCCTATCTGTACAAACGGCCCGTACCGGCCAATCCGTACCGATATCTTTTCGCCTTTTTCGGGGTGTATGCCCAACTCGCGTATACCTGTCGCCTTGTCTGCGGTTTCCATGGTGCTTTGAACATCGGCATGGAAAGGCTTGTAAAAATTGCCGATCATGTTTGTCCATTCTTCAAGGCCGGCAGCTATTTCGTCAAATTGTTTCTCCACTTTAGCAGTAAAGTTAAAATCGACAATACCTTTAAAATGCTGTACCAGGAAATCATTCACCACCGCGCCAATATCAGTTGGAAACAGCTTGCCACGCTCGGCCCCGGTATTTTCGGTACGCTCTTCTTTAGCTATGTTACTGCCTTTAAGTGTCAGTACCCTGAATTTCCGTTGCTTGCCATCCCTGTCTTCTTTAACCACATAGCCACGATTTTGGATAGTGGAAATAGTAGGAGCATAGGTTGATGGCCGGCCGATGCCCAGTTCTTCCAGTTTTTTTACCAAACTAGCCTCCGTATATCTTGCCGGCGGACGAGAGAAGCGCTCTGTTGCCGACATTTCCTGCAAATCCAAAAGTTGGCCCTTAGTTAATGGTGGCAGCATAGCGTTATCAGTATCGTCCTGTTGTACGTCGTCCTCTTCATCGTTCGATTCAAGGTAAACTTTCAAAAAGCCGTCAAACTTCATTACTTCACCATTGGCAACCAATTCTTCTTTGCGGGTTGAAATGCCAATTTTTGCGGTAGTTTTCTCAAACTGCGCTTCGCTCATTTGCGAGGCAATGGCGCGTTTCCAGATCAGTTCATACAGGCGTTTTTCGCTGTTATCACCGTTGATGGTATGATTATTAAAATAGGTAGGGCGGATGGCCTCGTGGGCCTCTTGCGCACCTGCAGACTTGGTTTTATATTTTCTCTGCTGATAGTATTGATTACCGTAAGCACTCGTGATCTCTGCCGATGCAGCTGATAATGCAGTTTCAGACAGGTTCACTGAGTCTGTACGCATATAAGTAATATGTCCCGATTCGTACAGTTTTTGCGCAATTTGCATAGTACGCGAAACCGAATATCCTAACTTACGGCTGGCTTCCTGTTGCAGGGTAGAGGTGGTAAACGGGGCAGCAGGCGAGCGTTTAGTCGGTCTGGTTTCTAATGAATTAATCTTGAAATCAGCACCCATGCAGTCCTGCAGGAACTTTTCGGCATCTTCCTGCTTGCTGTAGCGCTCGGCTAACTCGGCTTTAAAAGCTTGTCTGCCACTGCCAAATATCGCTACTATTTTAAATAACGCTTCCGACTGGAATTTATTGATCTCGCGCTCGCGCTCAACAATAATACGTACCGCTACAGATTGCACACGACCGGCAGATAACGACGGTTTAACTTTTTTCCATAAAACAGGCGAAAGCTCAAAACCTACCAGTCTGTCTAACACGCGGCGCGCCTGTTGCGCATTGACCAGGTTATAATCTATTTTACGTGGATTTTCAATAGCCGCCATAATAGCGGGTTTGGTAATTTCGTGAAAAACAATGCGTTTGGTATTTGCTTCCTTTAAATTTAAGGTATCAAATAAATGCCATGATATGGCTTCTCCCTCGCGGTCCTCATCGGACGCTAACCAAACTGTTTCTGCTTCTTTGGCTAATTTCTTTAATTCACTCACTACCTGCTTTTTGTCGGCAGGTACCTCATAGGTTTGTTTAAAATTGTTGGCTATATCAATTGCGTCTTCAGACTTTACCAGGTCGCGGATATGGCCGTAGCTCGACTTCACGGTGAAGTCTTTGCCCAGGTATCCCTCAATGGTTTTGGCTTTCGCCGGTGATTCTACTATGAGTAAATTTTTAGCCATTTAGTACGGTATTTTTTTGCAAATAAAGGATAAAGTAAGCGAAACGCAAATTTTAAGCAAGCTTAATTTGGGTTGATTGGGTTAATTGAGTTGGTTAATGGAATGGTTGTAACTTAGTTAACCGTTGATCAAGCTAATCAGGCTAACGTTATTTATAACTACTTACCAAATCAACTTAATCAACCACTCACCAAAAAATCACATCAGGAAGCCGCCGCCCAGCAGGTCGTTTCCTTCATAAAATACAGCCGACTGGCCGGGAGCGATGCCCGATACCATATGGGTAAAGTCCACTTTCATGTGTTCGCCCATTTGTACAATGCTGCTTTCGGCGCCGGCATCTTTATATCTTATTTTGGTGATTGCGTTTAGTGGCTCGGTAATGGTTTCGTATTTAACCAGGTTGAGGTTGCGTACCCAGGCTTGTTTGCGTTGCAATTCTTCCTCGGTACCCAAAACCACGGTGTTGGTAACCGGGTCAATGCTGGTTACAAACATGGGTTGGCCTAAAGCTACACCCAAACCGCGGCGTTGACCAACGGTATAAAAAGGATACCCCTGGTGTTTGCCCACAATAGTGCCGTCTGTCAGCGTAAAATTGCCACCAGAGACACGCTCTTCCAGATCTTCTACTTTATGCCTTAAAAAGGCTCTGTAGTCATTGTCCGGCACGAAACAAATCTCATAGCTTTCGCTTTTTCCGGCTAATTCTATCTGGCCCATTTCTAAAGCCATCTGCCTGATTTCAGGCTTGGAGAAGCCGCCTAACGGAAATTTGGTACGGGCCAGGTTTTCTTGCGACACACCCCAAAGCACGTATGACTGATCTTTATTCTCGTCTTTACCTTTTGATATGACGTAACGGCCGTTGTCCTGTAAACGAATGTTGGCATAATGCCCGGTTGCTATAAATTCGCAGTCCAGTTTATCGGCACGTTTTAATAATGCCTCCCATTTAATATGAGTATTGCATAGCACGCATGGGTTAGGCGTACGGCCGGCCAGGTATTCATCAACAAAATTGTCGATCACAAAATCGCCGAACTCATTACGAATATCTAATATATAATGCGGGAAGCCATAGCCAACGGCCAGAGCGCGGGCATCATTAATGCTGTCCAGACTGCAGCAACCCGTTTCTTTTGAGCTCCCACCGGCCGAAGCATAGTCCCAGGTTTTCATGGTAAGCCCGATAACCTCATAGCCTTGCTCGTGCAGCATCACTGCCGCTACCGAACTATCTACGCCACCGCTCATCGCCACCAATATTCTTCCGTGCTTACTCATATCGGGCGCAAAGATACGGCTTTCAATTGGATATAGATATTGCGGGTCGGTCAGTTACAGGTAAATATATTGGGGAGCTGTTTTAAATAAAGTGTATCCTCAACCCGGGATTGATCATCCAAAATTTTTTACCACGAGTAACACGGCGAGGTGTTTCAACTGAAGTGTTTCACCCTAAGACATCTAAATCGCTTAAAAATATAACAAATAACTGATTATTAGATACTTAAGTGTGTTTACCTGAAGCTTTACTACTGTTTCAAAGTGTTTCACCGGTTTTTCATAATCATCTTATTTACAGATACTTACAGAGTAAAAGTGTTTCAAGTGTTTCAAAGTGTTTCACTATTTTATGAAACACTCTTGCAGGTTATGCACGTATTTGCCCGTTACCCCGAATCAGCCATTTGTAGCTGGTAAGCTCGTGCAAACCCATTGGCCCGCGGGCGTGGAGTTTTTGTGTGCTGATGCCAATTTCAGCACCTAAACCAAATTGAGCACCGTCTGTAAACGAGGTAGCGGCGTTAACATATACCGCAGCTGCATCAACACGATTAAGGAACCCGGCTATGACAGCAGGTTCCTCGGCTACAATGGCCTCGCTATGTTTAGAGCTATGAATAGCGATGTGTTCAAGCGCCTGCTCAAAATCATCAACGGTCTTAATAGCCATCTTCATAGATAAAAACTCGGTGCCAAAGTGCTGCTTTCCGGCTTGATGCAGCAAATGGGCAGGGTAGTTATTTTGAAGCACCTGGTAGGATCGCTCATCTGCAAATATTTCAACCCCCGAACTTGCCAAAGGCCCGGTTAATTCAGGTAAATCAGGCAATCGGGCAGAATGAATGATAAAGCAATCTAACGCATTACAAACGCTTACCCTGCGGGTCTTTGAATTAAAAACGATATCCCGGCCAATCTTCAAATCGCCCGATTGGTCGAAATAGACATGTACAATTCCGGCACCGGTTTCAATCACCGGTACTTTACTATTTTGCCGTACGCTGTTGATCAGTCCCTGACTGCCGCGCGGAATAATTACATCAACATACCCAACCGCCTGCATCAGGGCTTCGGCAGCTTCACGCTCTTTGGGCAGGAGGGTGGCCACATTGACATTAATGCTATGGCGATTCAAAACCTTGTGAATTACATTAATAGCTGCCTGATTAGAAAACGCTGCATCGCTGCCACCTTTTAAAATGCATACGTTGCCTGTTTTGAAACAAAGGGTAAATACATCAAACGTTACATTTGGGCGAGCCTCATAAATTACCCCCACAACCCCTAACGGAACACTGACTTTAGAAATATGTAACCCATTGGGCATTGTTTTTTCTGACAAAATATTTCCCAATGGATTTTCTAACCCGGCCACATTCACAATGTCATTGGCGATATCCCGTATTCTTGCTGCGGTAAGCTGCAAACGGTCATAATTCGGATTATTCGGATCCATTCTATCCAGATCCTTTTGATTTTCGGTCAGTAAATAATCGGTTTGTGCCAGCGCTTCTGCCGCCAGATCATTCAAAATCTGATTAATGATATCTCCGGATACGACAAAATTTCTTGAGGCCAGTTGCGCATTTTCAAAATAGGTAGTATAACTCATTGCAATTAGCTTAAAAGATAAAGGTAATCATAATGCACAAGCGGCTTTTGATTTTTTTGGCCGATGCTTTCTTTGGCTTTGTCGGCCCCGTACTCGGCAATGCCCAGGGCTATTACATTCTCTTGTTCGTCGATCAATTTGATAATTTCACCTTTTTTAAAATCGGCCAGCACATCTACCATACCCACGGGCAGTAAACTTGTTGCCTTATTAGAGGCCAGGGCTACTTTTGCTCCATTGTTGATCTGTACAATTCCGGTAGCCGATTTCTCTGAATGCGCCAACCATTTCTTCTTACCAGACGCCGTTTTATCCGGGATAAAACGCGTGTGGGCAGCTTTGTTATTCAATACATCAATCAGGATATTCTCCCTGGTTCCGTTGGCTATATGTACAGCAATGCCCAGTTTAGCGGTCTTTTGCGCCATATGCGATTTAGTGATCATACCGCCACGGCCAAACTGCGATTTACCCGATGTTACGAATGACGCAAAGTTAACACCTGCACCGCCGACTTCTTCAATCAATTCTGAATCCTTATCATTAGGATTGCCGGTATAAATACCATCTACATTAGTCAGGATAATCATAGCTTGAGCGTTTAGCATTGAGGCTATTAGGCCAGCAAGTTCATCATTATCCGTAAACATCAACTCCGTAACCGATACCACGTCATTTTCGTTAACAATAGGGACGACCTGGTGCTGTAGTAATATCTCCAAACAGTTTTTCATATTCAGATAATGCTGGCGGCCTTTAAAATCCTCGGTAGTTACCAATACCTGCGAGCACAGAATGTTGTGTTTTTCAAACAACTGTGCATAGTTGTTTATTAGTTTAACCTGACCGATGGAAGCAAGAAGCTGGCGCGCGGCAATAGCATCATATTTATCTGATACAGTGATCAAACTGCGGCCTGCGGCAACGGCGCCTGAGGAAACTAAAATCACTTCAATGCCTTGCTTTTTTATATCAACAATTTGCTCGACTAATTGGGCAATACGGTGCTGATCGGGCAGGCCGTTAGGCTGCGTTAAAACATTCGACCCAATTTTTACGACTATGCGTCTGTATTTAAAAGACATTATTATTTGATGAATTTAAGTGCAAATATTGTGTTTTTACTTCGTTTTCGATTGATTTAGATAGAAAATAAAGAAAAATGACAAATGTGGTACTGTTATCGCCTGATTAAAATAGAATTCATTTGTCTTTCATCAACAAATAGGTGAAATTCTAATCAAAATGTGGAGAAATAGGCCTAAATCGAGTTTTTTTCTATTGTTAGAATACCTGACGCCTGTTCAGGGGCGCCCTCAAAAAAACTTTTTAAAAAAATATTTGACACCTAATTTATTTTAATACATTTGTCTACTTAATCTATAGATTTTATGTTATTTATAAATTCAACTCATCGAAACTCTTTACTGTATGCTATTAACCGCTGCTATTGTTACTGTTGAAGGCATAGCAACATATCTCTTTTTATGCGAACAAATATTAATATACAGTAAGTAAACATCTATCATTTAACAGCAGTAAACTTATATCATTCATGAAAAAAATTCTATTCTTAATTCTTTTAATTTATTCGTCAACGGCGTTTGCTCAAAATACGATAAACGGCCTCGTTAAAGACAGTAAAGGTGCACCGGTACCACATGCATCTGTAACAATCAGAGGCACTAATACAGGCGTAAATGCCGATGAAAACGGACAGTTTACACTTAAGGCTACAATTGATGCCCCATTTTATATCAGGATCAGTTCGGTTGGTTTCAAACCGCAAGACTTTCAGATCATTAGTATTCAAAATGCACCTGCCGAGTTTGTATTGGTAGGTAGCGATCAGTTACAAGAGATTGTCGTGGTATCAAGAAGACGTCACGAGCTTTTACAGGATGTGCCTATTCCTATTTCGGTGATTGGTGGAGTCCAGATTGACAAGACTGGCGCATTTAATGTTAACAGGGTTAAAGAGCTGGTGCCTTCTTTACAGCTTTATACTTCAAACCCCCGCAATACCGGTATTAACATTCGCGGTATAGGTTCGCCATTTGGATTAACCAATGACGGGCTTGATCCGGGAGTGGGTTTTTATGTAGACGGTATTTATTATGCACGGCCGGCTGCTGCGACGCTTGATTTCATTGATATTGATAATATTGAGGTATTACGCGGCCCTCAAGGTACACTATTTGGTAAAAACACCGCTGCCGGGGCTATCAACATTACAACCCGTAAAGCAAGCTTCACACCAGGAGTATCATTAGAAAGCAGTTTTGGTAACTACGGATACATTCAAACCAAAGCTTCAGTTACCGGTCCCCTTAGCAAACAATTAGCCGCTCGTCTGTCATTTTCAGGAACACAACGTAATGGTGTGATCCAAAACGTAGCCAGGCAAGAAGCTGTCAATGATATTAATAATATTGGCGCACGTGGTCAATTACTTTACAAACCTTCAAACAACACTACTATTACATTATCAGGCGATGTGTCTGATCAAAAACCAAATGGTTATGTTCAGGTAATTGCAGGTGTTGCACCTACATTGCGTGCCCCATATCGCCAGTTTAATAATATCATTGCCGACTTAGGTTATAAATTGCCGTCCACCAATCCATTTGCACGTATTATTGATCAGGATACACCGGCTAAATCGGGCAACCAACTAGGTGGAGTTTCACTAAACGCCGATTTCAAAATAGGCCCGGGTACGCTGACATCTACCACTGCGTGGCGTTATTGGAACTGGGATCCGTCAACCGACCGAGATTTCACAGGTTTACCGGTATTGACAAAATCGCAAAATCCTTCTAAACAACATCAGGAATCAGAAGAAATACGTTATGCAGGCGATTTCTCTGAGAAAGTAAGCGGGGTGGTTGGTTTATTTTTTTTAGATCAGAAAGTAACAACGACCGGTAGGGAGGAGGCCGGCTCGGCTGAGTGGCGCTTCGCACAAAACACAACTAATACTGCTCTGTGGAAAACACCGGGTTTATTTGAAGGATACGGCATATCTACCAATTCATCCATCAAATCGCAAACTGCCGCGGCATTTGCTAACGTTGATTGGAAATTAGGAGATGCATTTCATCTTAGCCCGGGTGTACGTTTCAACTACGATAAAAAAGATGTCTATTACAATAGAGCAGCAAATGGCGGCATACAAATGACAGACCCCGCGTTAATTGCACTCAGAAACGGTGTATACAGCAGTCAATTTTACACCACCAATTTTGATGAAAAAAACTTCACATATCAAATCACTGCATCATACAGACCAAATAAACGCCTTAACGCATTTGCTACATATTCAACAAGCTACAAACCATCGGGGGTAAATGTTGCGGGCTTGCCAACTATTAACAATGCCCCGGCACTTGACCTGGCTGTCATTAAACCAGAAAAAACGCAGCATATTGAGTTTGGTGCTAAAACAAACCCCACAGATAACCTTACTTTAAATGTGATGTTTCACAACTCAGATATTAAAGATTATCAAACTAACGTTCAATCGCCCGAACCTGGTGTAAACCGTGGTTATCTGGCTACTGCTCAAAAAGTGAATGTAAAGGGTGTTGAGTTAGACGCAAACTTTCAGGCTACTAAAAACTTTTCGTTTTATGCCTCAGGCGTTTATACCGACGCTAAATATGTTAAATTCACCAATGCTCCGCTTCCGCTTGAGCAAACTGGCTTAACGGCAAATGGTCAAAGTGTTTATTTTGAAGATATCTCAGGCTCGCAACTTCCGGGTGTTTCAAAATGGACCACGTCGGCCGGCGGAGAGTTTTCTACTGACGCAAAATTCGTGAGCGAAAATACCAGATTCTTTGTTGGAATAGATGATTACTTCCGTTCACGCTTTTCATCAAGTCCAACCCCTTCAAAATACTTAAACATAGCTGGTTATTCACTGGTTAACGCCAGATTAGGTTACAGAGCCACGCGTGGTTTCTCCGCTTACATATGGAGCCGTAATTTATTTAATCAAAATTACTTTGAACAGTTATTACCCGCTTCGGGCAACGCCGGCCAATATGCAGGCGTACTTGGCGATCAAAGAACTTTCGGTATAACCTTACGTTACGTTTTATAGCAGAACTTTTCTTTTCAAATAGGTTTATAATGAAAGCGGGTACGGATTAATTCCGGCTCGCTTTTCTTGTTGGTTAAGAGAAGTGTTGGTTATCCTTTATTATCAGTTCTCGCTATTGCTCGACAATACTTGTTTTCTTGTTGCAATCGCCCTATAATATAACACGTCTACCAATTTAGCTAAGCCTAATATGCAAATTATTTCGGCAGTAAAAAAGCTTATCTTATAAGATATCTTTATTGTTGGGAAAAACCAACTTTTAGCATCCATAAGTATCCAAGAATACTTTAAAGCTGATGATATGATAAAAGCAATAGCGGATGCAAGAAATAACTCTCCACTATTCTGCACATCAGTATGAAGCTTTTTATATTTAGTAGAATCTAAAAGTTTATAATATGAAAAGCAAATAGATGCCAACGCAATGAGCATGCCAAATCCAATGTTACTAAGATCAATGCTCTTTTTATCAGTCCCGCTAAAATATTTAAATAACTCCCAGCCTGGGCGGACCGTAAAAAGCAAGAACGTGAAAAACATCAGGTACCAAGCGATAGTTTGAAATGCGTTTCTATTCGGATTTGCGTCGGGGTGAGTATACTTATTTAAATCTCTCATTTCAATATTAAAAGTTTCAAGGTAAAAAATATCGAGTAACTAAAACAAATATAAATGCAATTATAATTTAGGGAGAGTTGACTCATAAATCTGAACGCTTGACTTAGCAGTAAAAATTTATATCATATATAGCTATATTTAGATATGCAAATCAATAGTTTCATTCCATTTGACGCAACTGTTTGGAGAACGGTATCTGATTGGGCAATGGTTATTGTCATCTTGGAACCTCTGCATTACTGCTATTAACTCTTCGGTCGCAAAGAAAAGTTCAAAGAATGCAGCAATCAATAACTGATATAGCAGAAGCAGAGTATAGGATTGAAAATTTTCCAGTTTTTGAAATAACTCCAATAAAAGTTGACAATACGCGAATAGAAAAAGGAATATCAACTTTACATTTTAAATTAAAGCTAGATAAAAAGGAGGCTAGGATGTTGGCGTAAAGGGAGCAGGAATTGGAGTTATTGACCATATTTCTATCAGTAAAAATCATATTGGATTCAAATTTGCCAATTCCTGTTGTTCACCCTGGCGATGAATTGGATTTGTACTTTAGCGTATCGCCCTTAATGTTTTGTTTCAAAATGAAGGTTGCTATTTTTTCTTTTCTCTAAACTTTAAAGACTCAATGGGCGTTAATGAATATACCAAAGAATTTTCCGTGATTTTTAAAGATACTTTAAGTTTGACTTCAAATAATGTCCAGCTTGTGGCTATATAAAAAAAGCCCGGAAAAATTGCCGGGCTTGAATAGAAATATATATTTGGTTGGTTAGTCTGCTACATTTCGCAGCATTACAGCGCCTACAGTAACGTTTGTGCGGCTGTCGATGATGATTGCACCGCCGTTAGCTTTATTTTGCTCATAGGCATCGAAAGCCAAAGGATCGGCGGTTTTGATGATAACACGACCGATATCATTCAGTTTAAACTCTTCGCCTTGCTCTTGCTCCAAAGTATTAATATTTACCTTGTACAATGTTTCCTGAATTTTGCAGCGTGTAACCTTGCTGTTATGCTGAATAAAATAAGTGTGGCTGATATCCAAAGCGCGGGTATCCATCCAGCAGAGATCAGCTTCTATCAATTGTGATACCTGTGGCTGGTAATTGGTATTAACCAGTATATCGCCTCTACTAATATCAATATCATCCTTTAAATGCATAGTGACTGACATACCTGCAGTAGCTTCTTCCGGTTCTTTATCAAATACTTCGATTTTGCTGACAGTAGAGGTAAAGCCTGAGGGAAGCACAGTGATCTTATCATTCACCTTAAATGAGCCGCTTGAAACACGACCGGCGTATCCGCGGTAGTCATGCAGTTCGTCGGTTTGAGGCCGGATAACCCACTGAACAGGTAAGCGTGCGTGTTCTGTGCTGTTATCGACATTCAGCTCTACTGTTTCCAGGAAATCCAGTAAGCTTCCGCCATTGAACCATTGCATGTTAGTTGAGCTGTTTACGATGTTATCGCCTTTAAGCGCGCTTACAGGGATATAGTGAACGTTTTTTAAGCCCACTTTTTCGGCAAGTGCTTTATAGTCGGACACAATGTTGTTGTAAACCTCCTCGCTATAGTCAACCATATCCATTTTATTGATGGCTAGAACCACTTGTTGAATACCCAGCAATGATACCAGGAAGGAGTGACGTATAGTTTGCTCAATAACCCCTTTGCGAGAGTCGACCAGGATAATAGCCAAATTTGCGTTGGATGCACCGGTAACCATGTTGCGGGTATATTGAATATGGCCCGGCGTATCAGCAATAATAAATTTACGTTTATCTGTCTGGAAGTATTTATATGCCACGTCAATAGTAATACCTTGCTCGCGCTCGGCTTTAAGGCCATCAGTTAAAATGGCCAGGTCAATGCTGCCATCGTCGTTTTTACGATTTGACGCCTGCAATGCCTCCAGTTGATCAAGCAAAATAGAATCGCTATCATACAGTAAACGACCGATCAGCGTACTTTTGCCATCGTCAACACTACCTGCAGTTAAAAATTTTAGTATATCCATGAACTCTGTATCTCCTTAAACCAGGAGACTTTATTTATTATAATCAATTATTGTCTTAAAGCAATTTGCCATGTCCATCTTCCTCGTACCTCGGTCGAAGGATATGTCTTTTTATACTTCTACAGGCTTAAAAATATCCGCCTTTTTTTCTATCTTCCATTGCAGCTTCCGATACTTTGTCGTCCATTCGGGCGCCACGTTCACTTATTTTTGAAGTGCTTATTTCATTAATAATGTCGTCAATTAAAAATGCGTCAGACGCTACGGCTGCGGTGCAGGTCATGTCGCCTACAGTACGGAAACGTACAGTGCGGCGCTCAATCACATCATCCTCATCCATATTTAACACAGGGTTGGCTGCCATTAGCTGGCCGTTGCGAATGATGGTGTCACGCTCATGTGCAAAGTATATTGATGGTAATTCTATATTTTCTCTGCGGATGTAGTTCCAAACGTCCAGTTCGGTCCAGTTACTGATAGGGAATACACGAACGTTTTCGCCTTTGTGGATTTTACCATTGTAAATGTTCCAAAGTTCAGGTCGCTGACGTTTAGGGTCCCATTGGCCAAATTCGTCACGTACCGAGAAGATACGTTCTTTGGCACGTGCTTTTTCCTCGTCACGACGAGCACCGCCTATGCAAGCGTCAAACTTGTTTTCGGCAATAGTATCCAGCAATGTTACAGTTTGAAGCGGGTTGCGGCTAGCATTTTTGCCCTTTTGTTCAACTACTTTTCCCTGGTCAATTGAGTCCTGTACACTGCCTACAATCAATCTTTCGCCTAAGCGTTTGATCATAGCATCGCGGTACTCAATGGTTTCAACAAAATTGTGGCCGGTATCAATATGTACCAGAGGAAATGGAAACTTACCCGGGCGGAAGGCTTTCTCAGCCAAACGTACCAGTGTAATAGAATCTTTTCCTCCTGAAAATAAAAGCGCAGGGCGCTCAAACTGGCCGGCTACTTCGCGCAGAATATGGATAGCTTCTGCTTCAAGCTCATCTAAATAATCCAGTTGGTTGTGTTTACTCATGTGTTTTAGTTCTGAATTATTTGAATTGTCGAATTATTGATTTCTTTTCAATTCAATAATTCAGTAACTCAATAATTCAATAATTATTTATTGTCAATTATTAATTCATGCAGGCCGCATTCTTTTTTTGATTGGTCTTCCCACCACCAGCGTCCTGCTCTAAAATCTTCGCCTTCTCTTATCGCTCTTGTACATGGCTGGCACCCAATGCTCGGAAAACCACGATCATGTAAAGTATTATAAGGTATATTGTATTGTTTGATGTATGCTTTTACAGCGTCTAAAGTCCAGTCAAAAATAGGATGGAACTTCACCAGGTTATGCTGATCATCCCATTCCACATTGTGCATATCCTGACGGTTAACTGATTGCTCGGCACGGATACCGGTTATCCAGCATTTATTGCCGGCCAAAGCACGGTTTAAAGGCTCAACTTTACGAATGCCGCAGCATTCTTTACGATTCTCAACAGATTCATAAAAACTACTTGGGCCTTTTGCATTCACCATCCGCTCAAGTGCTTCATGCTGCGGGTAATAAGCAAATATAGTTTTACCATATATTTCCATGGTGCGGTTCCATACATAGTATGTTTCAGGGAATATGCGGCCTGTCTCTAAGGTAAAAACTTTAATAGGCAAATCATTGGCAAATATCATGTGCGTAATAACCTGATCCTCCCAGCCAAAACTACTTGAAAAGACAATTTGGTTAGGGAAATATTCGGCCAATTTGGTCAAAGCAGCAACCGGATCGAGTCCTGCTGTTAATTGCTTTATATCTTCTGCCTGGGTATTCATTATAATATTTTCATTGCAAAGTTAACAATGCTTCTCAAACTTGTAAACATAACTATTATAGCCACCGCAATCATGATGGTCTTTGTTGATATTTTGTTGGATATTTTAGCGGCAATGGGCGATGCCAATGCACTGCCGAATACTAAACCGGCTACAGCTTCCCAATGTTTGCCGTTTAACATGGTAATAAACGTAAGCGAGCTCATTAAGGCTATAAAAAATCGCGAAAGCTTAACGGTACCTAATGAAAAACGTGCATTACGACCGCCGGCTATTAAAGCTGATAAGACAATTGAGCCCCAGCCACCACCGCCAACGGCGTCTATAAAACCTCCGCCAAATCCTAAAAGCGAAATCTTTTTAATTTTTTTCTGACCTGCTTTACGCTTTAGTTTAATAGCCTTCAATAATATCACCACACCCAGAATAAGCGTATACAACGAAACAAAAGGTCGCGTGTACATACTGTAATGCTCAAGCGAGGATAATAAATAAGCGCCGGTTACCGCACCAATTATACCCGGTAACAGTAACGACTTAAATAACTTCCAGTTGATGTTACCCATACGGTAGTGCATCCAGCCGGCAATGCCATTACTCATAATCTCTGACAGGTGCACGCCCATGCTCGCCGAAGCAGGAGGGATGCCCATAGATATGGAGAATGTAGTTGAAGTAACACCATACGACATGCCAATAGCACCATCTATCATGGCAAATACGAAACCGGCCCCCAGGAAATAATAAAACGCGGGATTAATTTCCTCCACATATCCTTTAAACGCGGGTTCATTATACCAAAGTGTAGTTACAGTTACTATAAGCGCAAAGACAATAGAAAGCCAGATGAGCCATTTCAAGTTTTTGCGCTCATTTTTTTGCTCGACAAGTACCGAGGTGACTTTATTGAGCTTTTTAACCTTATCAGCAAAATCGCCGGATAAGGTTTCGCGTAGTTGGCTCATGTGTTGTAATGACTGATCCAGTTCGTGCGGGATATTTTCGTCTAATACTTCGCGAAGTCGTTTAGCTATAGTTGGAGATTTTCCGTTAGTAGAAATACCGATCTTCAGATCACCTTTTTGTACGATAGAACCAAGGTAAAAATCGCACAGATCTGGTTTATCTGCTACATTAATCAATAACCTGCGTTGATGCGCCGATTCACGGATATAGGTATTTAAGTCAGAATTATCTGTAGCTGCAATTACCAAATCTGCATCGTCCAGGTCCTCATCGCTGAAAGCTTTTTCGATAATTTTTACAGAAGGATAAGCTATCGATAAATCATAAACGCCCTGATTAACCGATTTAGCAATAACGGTAACTCGTGCTTCCTGGCTGTTATGTAATATAGCATTCAGTTTTTCTAAACCGACATTGCCTGCGCCAATCAGCACGGTATGCAATTCGTTCAGTTTCAAAAAAACGGGAAACAACTGATTGCCTCCGATTTTCTCATCCTGAATAGAAGTTAACTCATTATTTTCCGGCAACAAAGTCATTTAGTTTCTGTGTAATTGTACAAAGCACATTAACATTATGATTGCAGTATTGTTTCCCTTTTGGCTTTTACACCTTCCAGAAAATCAGCAGCCGAAGCCATGTACAAAGTTGCAAACTCTTCTGACGGCTCGTTTTGATTAATCTGAGTGATCAGGTCGTTAAAGCTACTGTTTAACGCAAACTCGCCGGCGCTAACATACTGTGCATCAAACTCTTTTATAATTCCAATCTGGGTACTGGCATTAACGCCTTTGTCTAATAACAGCGCTTTAGCTGCGTTTATAAACACGTTGTATGAATGATAAATGGCATCAGCCCACACGCCGGCAGCAAATGATTCGTTTGCCCATTCGAGCTTCTCATCACATTCATAAAGCAATGTGGCTACCAAATCTATAACCACGCCGGCACATTCGCCCACGCCGATTGCCTTCTCGTAGCTTTCTACATGGCCCCAATCTACAAAGTCCTCGTCGGTTAGTGTGGTGAGGTCGGCCAGTGGTTTTAACATCTGGTAAAAATAATCTTTACCTTGTCTGTCATAATAATTATTGAAGAGCTCGTTTTCAACAGAATTTGCCTGATAATCGTCCAGAATATCTCTTAATACCTGTGTAGCACGTTTTGCCGGTATCTTGATTACGCGCTCGCCGGCACGACCAATGCCATCGCCGACAATGCCGCCGCCCAGCATCACCTGCATTGAAGGCAATACCTTAGCGCCGGCTTTTAATGAGCTGCCATGAAACCCAATTGGCGCCATGCTATGCTGACCACATGAATTCATACAGCCGCTTATTTTTATCTTGATATCGCGGTTATAAATTAAATCTGCGTACTCATTGGCAATAAGATCTTCCAATACCCTTGCAAACGTCATACTATTTGATATACCCAGGTTGCAGGTATCGGTACCGGGGCAGGTGGTTACATCGGCCACACTGTCAAAGCCCGGCGAAGCCATGCCTAATTCGGCCAGGCCATTGTATAGGGTAGGGAATGCCTCCTTACGGATATATTTTAACAAAAGACCCTGATTTTGAGTAACACGTATCTCATCACCGGCTAAAGGTTCTAATAAGGCAATCATTTTCCGTGCCTTTTCAGTAGGTATATCACCGGTTTGCACTTTAATGTACACGCCATAATAACCTTTTTGCTTTTGCTCAAATACGTTGGTAGCTAACCATTGCTCATAGCCCAGCGGGTTACTAATGGTGATCTCGTCAAACTCGCGTTCGGCGGGTATGGCCGGAGCCGGGATAGTATCGGTATTTATTTTATATGATTTAACCTTATTGGCAGTTCTTTCAACTTTCATCAGGCGCAAAACCTCTTCCATGCCAAATTTTTGAACTACATATTTAAACCTGGCCTTGTTACGGTTAGTACGCTCGCCATAACGATCAAATACACGTATGGTTGATTCAATGTATGGAATAAGCTGATCTTCAGGTAAAAAATCTTCAACAACAGTACCTAATATAGGCTGAGCACCTAAGCCGCCACCCAGTGTTACTTTAAAGCCACGCTCGCCATTGGCGTTTATTTTAGGTATAAGACCCAGGTCATGTGCAAATGAGAATGCAGTATCCTCGTCGCTGGCAGAGAAACCAATCTTGAATTTACGCGGCATATCCTGGTTAACAGGATTGCGCAACAGGTATTCAAAAGCAGCCTGAGCATAGGGCGACACATCAAAAGGCTCTTTTGGATCAATGCCTGCTGTTGGAGAAGCCGTAATGTTACGAACAGTGTTTCCACATGCTTCGCGAATTGTTACATCATCCTTTTGCAGATCAGCCCAAAGCTGCGGTGTGCGATCTAAACTAACGTAATGTATTTGTATATCCTGGCGGGTAGTTAAGTGAAGGTTACGGCTTGCGTATTCGTCCGATACATCCGCAATGCGCAGCAACTGTTTAAAAGTTACCTTACCAAAAGGTAATTTAATACGCACCATCTGCACACCCGGCTGACGCTGACCATAAATACCTCTGGCTAAACGTAAGCTTCTAAATTTCTCATCATGAATTGTTCCATCACGAAACTCACGGATCTTTTTTTCAAGACTAATAATGTCCTTTTCAACAACAGGATTTTCGAGCTCTGTTCTAAAGCTTTGCATATGCGTAAAATGTAATTTTAAAATCTCTTATATCTGCACAGATATTACCCATCAAAGATATAGATAGTATATGGAATTGGTAGAATATAATTTAAAAAAGGTTAATTTTAACAATTAAATGATTGTTGAGTTTAGGTATTTATCAGTTTTGTTTCGCGGGCTATCACATCAGCAATGCTGGTTTCTGATAGAATTTTGAGGGTAGCATCGCGTACGTCAATAAAAACATCGCGAATACCGCAACTGGTTTCTGAGTGGCATTCATCGCATTTATGGTAAAAATTTAAACTGGCACAAGGCACCATGGCTAAAGGGCCATCGGTAATGCGCATTACACTTACCAGGTAAATGTCTTTAGGGTCCTTGTTTAATGCATATCCGCCGCCGGCGCCTTTTTTACTGTACAAAAACCCGGCGTTGCGCATATCCAGCAATATCTGTTCAAGAAACTTTTTAGGTATACGTTCTTCTTCTGCAATTTTTGAGATCTGCATCGGCGGTTTGTCTGCGTTTTTCCCAAGAATTACTAATGCTTTAATAGCATATTTAGTTTTTTTTGATAGCATTTTAAAGTTAATAACTAACAAATATAATTAATACAATTAATAATACCGACTTACTATACTTATTTTACAATAGCGTCAGAATGCCCTAAATTCTTATCCGGATTGACCTTATCCCGTACTGCTTGTTTCAATTCTTTGATATCCGGAAAACGACCCTGCTCTTTACGGTCGAATAGTTTTTCATCATTTAAACTGATGGTATAACGGCCGGCAATCTCGCTGGGGCGAAGGGTTATGCCGTAAAGATCGTCTTCAAATGTAGTAAGCAGTTCCTGAGCCATATAGGCTGCACGTAAAAGCCAATGGCATTTGGGGCAATACTCGATAGTTATGGTTGGTTTCATGGTATGTCAGACAATGAATCGTTCTTCAAAATGTTTGGTTAGCTGGCACATTTCATCGCCAACCGAAATGATACCCGTACCATTGTGTACAAGATTCTGGCCGAAGTATATCTTATTATTCTTGACACGATAAGACGCCAGCGTTTTAGTAGGTTCTTTAGCCGCAACGGCTGTGCTTTGGTCTATGGTAATAATATTGCAGCGGGCACATAATTTTACGCCGTTAAAGCTAATGTTATTGATAGTAAAATTATCCATCGTATCTTCCTGATACGGCACGCCGCCGGTAAACACTATATTGGGCCTGAAACGATTCACAGGTAATGGTTTATCCAGCCGCCGGTTCAGGTCGTCAAGCGAAGCCTGCCCGATCATCATGAAAGGGTAGGCGTCAGAAAACGAAGTTATCTGTCCGCCCCGCGTGTATTCACTATCGGTAAAACGCAGCGTTTGGTCAGGCATAAAAACCAGCCTTACATCAATATTTAAGTGTTTGCTAAACCAGTCATCGGCAGACTTTCCAACCAATTGCGCCTGGCAGATATCATCCCAAACGGCGACTGTTATAAGATCTTGATTTTCAATTTCTAAGGCAATGTCAATCGAAGTTCCGTCAGAGGCAGATACCCTTAGATATTCGCCGGTTATATGTGGAGTTAATAAAGCCATTGATGCGTGTTCACGCTGCGAAATAAAACGGTTATTGTTATCAATCAACATCCACCGGCGGTCATACCGAAAACCGCGGTCGGTAACCAAAGCTTTATCCACTTTAATACCGCCTAACGACTTTATAGGATAGATATACAATCCGCTAACTTTGAGCATCTGTCATAATGAATAATGCAAAGTTACCTGTTTTGGTGAAAACCGGTTGATTGCGGGGAAATTTATACACGTTTTCATCAATTATGCACGTTACAAAGCACTTAGAGATATTTCGCCAAAGAACTTCAGGTATGTTTAAATAGGCTCCGTCAACTTGTCGTAAACCTGAATATGCTTTAATTAATACCACAAATAATACCAGGTGCGTGATTATTGCCCGTTGCCTTATTAATAAGTTAATGCCGCATACTTTATTTGCGATAATTCGCAGGTCAATTAAAAGGAGGGATATGTATGTTAATTAAATTGCCTTTTGTTAATAACTATCAACAGGGGTAACAAAAGTAATTGTTAATTTCGACACAACTGTAGTTAACGTTGTTGTGATGATGTCTAAGCTGTATAAAGTATTTTTCTGACTTCTATGATATCATTTACTATACTCGTAGACAGTAAATAAAAAATATGTATACACAAAGATCAACCGCACAGCACGTTAAAGGCGCTCAGCCTGATGACGAATACTATTGGCGCGAAATTTTTGTAAAATACCTGAATTATTGGCCGGTATTTTTACTGTTTATCCTTATTGCAATGATTGGCGCCTATGCCTGTCATACGGTTACCAGGCCCGTATATGATATTAAGGCTACATTGCTGCTTCAGGACGATAGCCAAACCAATGATAACAGATCTTCATTGCAAAGTATGGGAATTGCCGGCAGCCCCAAGAGTTTTGGTAACGATGTCGAGGTATTAGAGTCAAGGCGATTGATTGCCGGTGTTGTTAGTGATCTGAAACTTTGGGTGTCCTATAAAGTAGTTGAAAACCATCTTCAAAAAGAGTTATATGGCGCTGAGTGCCCAATAACGTTTAACCTGGTGAGGCCAAGCGGTAAACGCGATCAAAATATCATTATTGTGATTAAAAATGCTTACTCATTTACCTTGAAAACTTCGGACGAACCCGATGAGGAAAGTACCGGATTTGGTTTCAATAGCGATGTAAATACTTCAGCGGGATTATGGCAGATCATACCAACAGCTAATCTGAACAAATATATAGGTTCTACTATCATTATTCAGTTAACCGATCCTCAAACAGTAGTTGCAGCAAGCCGGAACAGGCTGGTTGTGGCTTTAAAAGATCAGATGGAGTCCTCTGCCGTTGAGATTACCTATAAAGATCAAATACCGCGCAGGGGTAGGGACTTTGTAAATCATCTGATAAACCTGTTTAACAAGACCCAGGTTAACGACAAGAAAGTAAGAACCAAAACTAAGCTTGATTTTATTGACCGGCGTCTGGATTCATTATCCTCCCAACTCAATTACGCCCAAAAGCAAGTTGAGCCACCCAAAAGTTCGCACGCCGTTACTAATAGGCAGACGCAGGAAGCGCTTTATAACTTGCTGCTTCAAAAACGTGAAGAGGTTGAGCTTGATTATGCGTCGACTTTATCAAATGCACAGTTGATCGATGTGGCTTATGTTATACCCCTTAAGCCCGTAAAAGCACTTGTTCCGTTCGCGGCTGCGTTGTTATTAGGCCTTTTAATACCTGCCGGATTAATTTATTTAAAAGAGGCTATTAAAGATAAAATAACTAATCGTCGTAGTATTGAAAAAGCGCTGCTTATACCAATTTCGGGCGAATTGGAAGAAGCTAATCTAAGAACACCAATTGTTACAGACGACGAGAACGACAAAGTGGGTTTTATGTTGGTTGAGCAGTTTAGAAGCCTGCGGACTCAATTACATTATCTACATAATCATGAGAATAAGGGTAGAGTAACACTTATTGCTTCAAGTGTGCCGGGCGAAGGGAAAAGCTTCGTAACATCAAATCTGGGTGTTGCACTGGCTACTTCAGGCAAACGTACTATAATTTTAGAACTTAATCTTTACAAGCCGGTTATGGCCCGGATATTCAACTTACCCGAGTTGCGGCCCGGCATGAGCAATTACTTAAACTGGGAGTCCTTAAAAGAAGAAGTTATTCAAAATTCAGTAACCTACCGCAATCTGGATATTATAACGAGTGGCCAGTTTATTACTAATTTTTCAGAGCTACTGGATCGAAAACGGATAGAGATATTATTGGACTGGTTGCGCGAGCATTATGATCATATCCTGATAGATACCTCGCCGTTGCAGGTTATTGGCGATGCCAATATAGTTGCCCACCTGTGCGATATTACGCTATATGTCATCAGGAAAGATTTTACTCCTAAGAGTCAACTATCATTTATCAATAATCTGTGTATTGAAAAACAATTGCCGGGCATGAGCATTGTTCTTAATGGGATAGACAGTGTCACAGCGGCCTATAAAGATTACTTCAATACTAAGGGGTAGGGCCGCCACACAATTCCGCTATCCTGACCCCGATCAACCGCCAAATAAAATCATCATACTTAATTGGGAAATAATTCCACACTTTGGGAAATAGTCCTGTGGCTAAATCCCCCAAATTTTTAGCAATTCAAGTATTAGTCCCCGCCAATTAGTTGTGCATAAGCTATTTAAGCTATACTTTTTCATTTGGGAGCGGTATTTGCGGTAAAGCTATAATTAATCGCTATTATGGCACCGTTTGTATTAGAAGATCCTTTAAAATATATCACTAAAGAAGTTTTAGATTATGATGCCTTTAACCGCGACATAAACAAAATCAACTTCCATACAAAATGCCTGATAACGACGGTTAATCGATATTCATACATGATTGCCGAGAAGGATAAAGCTTATAAAAAAGCCTTGATTTCTTCTGATATATTATTACACGATAATATCAACATCAATGCAGCAGCAAAGCCGTTGGATGGTGAGACAGTAACAAAAGTTGGCGGTGCCGACATTCATCAGCACCTGCTGCAAAAGCTTAACCACGAGGGTGGAAGCTGTTTTTATCTTGGCGCTTCCGAACCTACGTTAGCGGCTATAAAAAAACGCCTGTCAAAAGAATATCCTAAAATTAAAGTTGGCAGTTATTCACCGCCATTTAAAGCCAATTTTAGTATTGAAGAGGATAACGCGATGATTGAAGCCGTTAACGCCTTTAAACCACAAGTATTATTTTTAGGTATGACCTCACCTAAACAAGAGAAATGGGCTTACAAATACAAAGATCAATTAGATGCTCACGTTATTTGTGCCATTGGCGCCATATTTTACTTCTATGCCGAGACAGTGAACCACCTGTCTGAACCTCGGATAAACTTGGGTTTAGGGCGGGCGATTCAGTTAGTCAAAGAGCCGGGGCACATTGCTAAGAAATATCTTTACTATGGCCCCTTGTTTGTCTGCGAGCTACTAAAAGGTAAGCTATTGGGCTTAGTTTCAACACTCAAATTCAAATTACGCCAGTCTGCAGTTAATTAAGTACAGGTTATTGAACGGCCTTTTAGATTATAAAGAACCGACTTAGTGTAGCTCACCGATAAGCCAGCCTCACTATTAAAATACCTCATAATTGAATGCTATAAAACAATGCCAAATCCCGGTGCACCCACCGCGTCAAAAAGCACTATAATCTTCTATTATCGCTGAAATATTTCAGGATACTTCCGGATAAAATACACCGGCGTGCAGCTCCAGGCATGGCAATAACTATTAACCGGGAAAAATCCGTAAGGCGATTTAAATTCATCCACCGGATCATAAACTTCCCAGAAAGTATCGGCTCCTTTTTTTATCATACCGCCCCAATAATCTATAACTGCTTGTTTGGCTTCTGCATTTAGTCCGCTGGCTATTAGCGCCGCAACGTAGTAGTGATACATGTAAGGCGCACCCGGATGTACGGCATCGGTAACGGCAGGCAATGTCTTCAGCGCACGCTGAGCCTCAGCCTTCGTCGCTACGCCACTTAATATCATCCAGGCCTGGCCACCGTAGGATATTTGCCTATCCTTTCCGCTTATAAACAAACCTGACTTTTTATCGTACAGGCTTTTATGTGCTGCATTTTTAAGTTTTCTGGCGAAGGCCGGTAAATCGGCCACCTCGTTTTCTTTACCCAGTATTTTAGCCAGCTCATAAGTCTGATTTAAGGTGTAAATAGTAATACCCTGCAGTGGAGCCTGCTTATCCAGTCCGTCTTTCCAATCAAAAAATACCCACCATTCTTTATTGGCTTTCTGATAATCCATCATGCCGTCGGGCAAGGCATATTTGCGGGCTATGTCCAATTGTTTTTTGGCAACGGGCCACAGATCTAAACCGGTTTGTTTATCGCCAGTGCCCGCTACATATTCTTTTAAGGCGACGTTATACAGGTAACAATAGTCCAGCAGGCGGGTGTTATGAGAATGCGGTTCCGGCTCTTCAAACACATCGGCGCTCAACATGCCATCCTCATTGGCCAAACCGGCAAGCAGGTAAAGGCAGCGCCTGGTTAAACTGTCATTATGAAATGAATATAAGTTAGCTAACGACTCGAGGTAAGTATCACCGATCCACAAGCGGCGGTCGCGTTTGGGGCCATCTTCATAAACCGTCTGCATGCACTCCTTAAGCGTGTTCAGGCCAACGCAGTCAATGTCTTTGATAATTTGCGAAGTACCCGCCGTAAGGGCAGGAGGGGTCATGCGAACCGATGTGCTCGCTTTGAAACTCAGATCGGCTATATTAAAGTCGAAATTTGGCGACGAACCCAGCAAATCTACCTTCAAATACCTGAAAGCAACACGCCGCGGAATAGTAATTGTCGCGGGCAGCACAGTAACCGTTATGATCTCATCCTGAAGCCAGGCGCGGCTCAGGCCGCCGGGATAGGGGTCAAACGGTGTGGCTATCTCCGCAGGCACTTCACCAAAAGTCAGCTTCAATCTCACCGGTGCATCCATGTCGCTTCGGCGCGTTTTAAGGGTAATAGTACAATAGCCTGTTAAGTGCTCGCCAAAATCAACCACTATGCTGCTGTTCCTTTTATTGATTGATGAGCTATACAATTGATCTGCACCACCTGCGTTAACCGCTTTCCAGCCTTGAAAAGCTGAGGCATCTTTTTCAATTCGTACTATGCCCACCGGCTTTTTAATGGTTGTTTTTAAAGCGGGCGTAAATTCCCGGGCCTTTTGTAGCCAGTCCTTGCGCCACGCGGCATATACATCCTGTGCAGCGGCTGTTTCGTTTAAAATCAGGAAACTAAAGCAAATTAAAAGAGACAGTCGGAAGGCAGATTTAAAAACTAACATAGGCGGTTCGCAATTGATGTCACAATATACAAATCAAATAGTAAAGGGGATATATTTTGAAAAAGCGATAAATCACCTATATTGTCGAATAAACCCATTATTTCTTCAAATAAACTATCTTATGTTAAGTAGACGCTCATTTGTAAAAACATCGGCTGTGCTTTCTGCAGCAGGTGTGATGTCAAACTATAAATTATTTGCTTACGATAAAAGGTACATTGGCCTGCAATTGTATACTGTACGCGATGCTATGGCGGCTAACCCTGCGGCTGCACTGGCAAAAGTGGCCAAAGTTGGTTATAACTCGGTTGAGGGAGCCACCTACACCGGCGATGAAAAGTTTTACGGAATGGGTGCCAAAACATTTAAAAATGTTTTAAAGCAAAATGGCCTGGTAATGATGAGCAGCCATTACCGCCTGGGCGAGGAGCAAACCAATGGCAAAGATACGATGGGCACCATGCTGCACGATTGGAACAAGGCTGTTGATGATGCCGCCGAAGTTGGCTTAAAGTATATGGTATGCGCTTATCTTTCAGATGTTGAGCGCGGCAGTCTTGATCACTATAAAAAACTGGCCGACGATTTTAATAAAGCCGCAGAGCGCTGTAAAAAAGCGGGCATACAATTCTGCTATCATAATCACGATTTTGAATTTAAACAGCAGGATGGTAAATATCCCTATGAAACGCTGCTGGCCAATACAGACAAAGATCTGGTAAAAATGGAAATGGACCTCTACTGGGTTACCAAAGCCAAGCAAGATCCTATCAAACTTATTAACGAAAATCCGGGCCGTTTCCCGCTGTTTCATGTTAAAGACATGGATAACACTCCGGCGGGCAATTTTACTGAAGTGGGTAATGGAATAATCGACTTTAAAAACATATTTAAACATGCTGATAAAGCCGGTTTGAAATATTTTTTTGTGGAACAGGATCAAACTCCCGGCGATCCGTTTAACAGCATCACACAGAGTTATAATTACATCAAGAAAAACCTGGTTTAAACCTTGCCAACTCCTCCCGGTGCGCCCTTGGATAAGCAACAGAAAGTCTCCGCGACCGCAGGAAATTTAGAGGGGTTTTGATTTGCCAAAATTTATATACTTTTAGGCAATCACATGGAAGAAAAAAACAACAAAAAAACCATCTGGGCGTGGTGTATGTTCGATTGGGCCAATCAGTCGTACAACATGGTTATCACGTCAACTATTTTCCCCGCTTATTATGTAGGGATCACGGCTAACTCCAAATATGGTAAAAATACGGTAAGCTTTTTTGGCCATAAGTTTTTAAATACCGTATTACAAAACTACATTCTAGCAGTTTCATACCTGCTTATTGTACTTGCGCTGCCTATATTAACTTCAATTGCCGATTACCGGGGTGCTAAAAAACTATACCTGCAATTATTTACCTGGATAGGGGCCTTAGCCTGTGCCGGGTTATTTTTTATGAAGGAGGGTGGGCCGATTGAACTTGGCATGATCTGTTTTGGGCTGGCTACCATAGGTTACTGTGGCGGC
This sequence comes from Mucilaginibacter panaciglaebae, assembly GCF_039539265.1. Lineage (NCBI taxonomy): Bacteria > Pseudomonadati > Bacteroidota > Sphingobacteriia > Sphingobacteriales > Sphingobacteriaceae > Mucilaginibacter > Mucilaginibacter panaciglaebae. Next base: position 151,165 of record NZ_BAABCV010000003.1, on the reverse strand, counting down.
TTTGTTTTTTATAACTCATACCTGCCGCAAATAGCCACTTTAGATAAGCAGAACGACGTAAGCGCCAAAGGTTTTATATACGGATTTGCCGGCAGTATTGTAGTACAATTGGTTTGTTTGGTAGGGGTACTATTCCACGATTCATTTGGTATTACTGAAGATATGGGTGCACGTATCTCCTTTATCATTGTCTTTTTATGGTGGATAGGTTTCGCTATCATTCCTTTCAGAATATTGCCCAAAGGCCAGCCAAATGCCGGTTCTCATAAATTCAATGTGCTTACAGGCGGATTTAAAGAGCTGGCTAAAGTGTTTGGTAAGATCAGAAATATGCCTTTGGTAAAACGGTTTCTTCCCGCATTTTTCTTTTACTCGGTGGGCGTACAAACCATTATGTTGGTTGCTGCCGAATTTGCGGCAAAAGAACTACACATGAAAGACGATGATTTGATTACAATTATCCTCATTATACAAGTGGTAGCTATCATAGGTGCGTGGCTTACGTCTATAGCATCCAACAAATATGGTAATACAAAAGCGCTGATAGTTCTGGTAGCTTTTTGGACTTTAACCTGTTTGAGCGTTTATTATATCACCAATCAGAATCAATTTTATGTAGCTGCATTTGCAGTGGGTATTGTAATGGGTGGCGTACAATCTTTGTCGCGTTCGACATACGCCAAGCTGTTACCGGAAAACATCCCGGATACGGCATCTTACTTTAGTTTTTATGATGCCACCGAAAAGCTTTCTATTGTTGTGGGCCTCGCAGTTTTTGCTGTAGTAGAAGATTATACCCACGAAATGCGAGATTCGGCTCTAGCATTGGACGTTTTCTTTGTAATAGGACTGATATTGATGTTTGGGCTGTTATTTGCCGAAAAGAACGTTAAAAATGATACACTGGCTCCGCAGGCGGAGTTGGTGTAGTAGTTATGGCGGACAGACGAGTTTTGTCATTGATAGCTTATTGAGCATTTAAACATAATTGTTAGAAGTTTGCAAATCAATTCATTCACTAATCCACTCAAACACTCATTCACACATTGCTCACCAAGAACGACAAAAAAACCATCCGCGCCTGGGCTATGTTCGACTGGGCTAACTCGGCTTATAACCTGGTTATTACCTCGACGATATTCCCGGCTTATTATGTCGCCATTACGGCTAATAAAGCAACAGGGGACAGGGTAACCTTCTTTGGCAAAAGCTTTGTTAATACTGCGCTGTCTGATTATGCACTGGCCACAGCTTACCTCGTGGTAGCTGTTTTGTTGCCGATACTAACCTCGATAGCCGATTACCAGGGCAACAAAAAGATATTCATGAAATGCTTTACCTGGTTAGGAGCTTTGTCATGCAGTTGCCTGTTCTTTTTTAAGCTGAGTAATCTTGAATTTGGCATTATCAGCTTTGCGCTTGCTGCCATAGGCTATACGGGTGGATTCGTATTCTACAACTCATACCTTCCGGAGATCGCTACGGTAGATATGCAGGATAAAGTAAGCGCGAAGGGTTTTACCTATGGCTACATAGGCAGCGTGATATTGCAGATCATCTGCTTTGTGTTTGTATTGTTCCCCGAAGTATTTGGTTTAACGGCAGGCAGTTCGGCCCAGTTGTCATTTTTGCTGGTGGGGATCTGGTGGATCGGCTTTGCCTATATTCCATTCACTGTTTTACCAAAGGGAAGCCCCAATGCACAAACCCATCATCATAACCTTATTAAAGGCGGTTTTGTTGAATTAGCCAATGTTTGGCGACAGGTAAAGAACATGCCGCTGCTGAAACGTTATTTGCCGGCCTTCTTTTTTTACTCTATGGGTGTGCAAACCATTATGCTGGTGGCTGCCAGTTTTGGCGCCAAGATATTAAATCTGCCAACGGCAAACCTGATAACCGTGGTGTTGATCATTCAATTGGTAGCTATCGCAGGCGCTAACTTAATGTCGCGGCTCTCAGAAAAATATGGTAACGTATTGATATTGGCGGTAGTTGTTTTAGTTTGGATATTAGCTTGTGTAGGCGCCTATTTTACAACAACCGCGACGCAGTTTTATATGTTGGCCGGCGTAGTGGGTTTAATTATGGGCGGTATACAGTCACTCTCTCGCTCAACCTATTCCAAATACCTACCGCAGGACATATCTGATACCGCATCGTTCTTTAGTTTTTATGATGTTACCGAAAAACTCGCTATTGTAGGTGGTATGTTTAGCTTCGGATTTATTGAGGAACTAACGGGTAATATGCGCAATTCGGCCCTTATGCTGTGTATATTCTTTATTATCGGGCTAATTTTACTGATTACTTTATACAAAGAGGAGCGAAAAATTCAAAAAAAAGTGTGAGATTAGCAGCCCATGAAGACCGAGTTATTTATTCCTTGTTTTATAGATCAACTATTTCCTGAAACTGCATTTAATACCGTTAAAATATTAGAGAAGGCGGGGTGTGTGGTTGATTATAATCCGGAGCAAACCTGTTGCGGTCAGCCGGCTTTTAATGCAGGTTTCTGGGACGATGCCAAAACGGTGGGCCGCAAGTTCCTGAACAGTTTCTCTGAGGAAAGTGTGATCGTAGCACCGTCAGCGTCATGCACCGGCATGGTGAAGAATTATTACAATGACCTGTTTACCAATACTGTCGATCATAATAAATGCCGCACCGTGCAAGGCAATATTTATGAGCTTTCAGACTTCCTGGTCAATATCCTGCAATTTGACTATTTCGGTGCCGAATTAGAAGGTCGTGCTGTTTACCACGACAGCTGCGCTGCCTTGCGCGAATGCCATATTAAAAAAGAACCGCGCCAGTTACTTTCAAAAGTATTGGGTTTAGAGCTGGTTGACCTGCCGCAAGGCGATACCTGCTGCGGATTTGGTGGTACGTTCTCGGTTAAATTTGATGCCATTTCAAGCGCAATGGCGCAACAAAAAGTTGATAATGCTATTTCTGTTGGGGCCGAATATATAATTTCAACAGATGCCTCCTGTTTATTGCACCTACAAGGTTATATCGAAAAAAATAACGTGCCTGTAAAATGTATGCACCTGGCCGATGTGCTGGCGCATGGTTGGGGTAACGTATAACTATCCTGGATAGCACAATGGTTAACTTACCTTAAAATAGAGTGTTTCATCCGGGTGTTTCACTCCATTTTCAAAAAGACGAAAAAAAGACCTTAAATAGTTATATATCAATTATTTAAGGCCTTTTACCTAAAGCTTTACTACTGTTTCAAAGTGTTTCATCCGTATTATCTATATTCCTTATTTACAGATATTTACGATAAAAAAGTGTTTCAAGTGTTTCACTTTTTTCAGTGAAACACTTGCACTCAATATTTTACATTTTAGTATCACTCAGGATGGATAAACCAGCATCGATATACTGGCCACCCTGCGTTTGTTTACAGTGAATAGCTATCACATTTTTGCCATTTGCTTTAATAGCCGCTTTCCCTTCGGCGCTCATAGGTACTACCGTATAAGCTGATGTATAACCCCTCACCTCAGCAGCTTTTACGCCATTGATATATACTTCGCAATCTTCATCATGGTGCATATACAGCACCAGCTTATCACGCCCCGCAGCAGACAGGTTATTCAAATTAAAGTCCTGGCGCATCCAGATGTTATTGGTATTCCAGATGGTTTTAATATTACCACCAGGCGTGCCCCGGGTACCAAAACCCGCTTGTCCGGACTTCCATGATGCATCGTTAAAAGAGGTTTTAAACCAGTCGCCCTGAGGTTGATCTGTAGTATACTTCCAGTTTCTCGCTTCTTTTTGGGATGAAGGCAGTACTTCCTTAATATACAGGTTGTCGTGGATAGCTTTATAATTAGATGCATAGATCTTGTCTACATCACCTTTGATCACCTCACGGTCGTAGGTCATTAAACCGTTCAGTTCCACCTCTACATCGTTGATTTCTGTATAAACGGCTGCGCTCAGGCCCATATTGGTTTTATACAGGGTAAGATCGTTGGTGAACTTGTCGTATAGGTTCAGGTAGTCCTTTTTGTTATTGATCATGATATAGGTATCGCCAACTTTCCAGGTATGATTCGGAATGATGTAACCAATACCGCCATACTCACCGCAAGCCAATACCTGCGTTTTGCTGAATGGCACACCTGGAGGCGGGTAGCTGTGGATATCCAGATAATCTCCAACACCAAAATGATTACCACCGCTGGCCTGGTTAATCAAGCGCGACGGGTCAAGCTTGCGTACAAGGTTTACATAGCCGGCTGTATTATGCTGCGCCTGAGCCTCGTTGAAAATTACCCAGGTAACAATAGATGGCGAGTTCCAGTGGGTCTTGATCAAACTGGTTAGTTCTGATCTGAATTCGGCTGTGTCAACTGGTGGCACGTGTTCAGTATAAGAGTTTGGCGACGGCATATCCTGCCATACCAGGATACCTAATTTATCAGCCCAGTAATACCAGCGATAAGGCTCGTATTTAATGTGCTTGCGTACCATGTTGAAACCAAACTTCTTGATCATTTCCAGATCGTATTTCAGGGCTGCATCGGTAGGGGCGGTGTAACCGCCATCGGGCCAAAAACCTTGGTCAAGCGGACCTAACTGAAATAAGAATTTATTGTTAAGGTATAGTTTCTTGAAGCCACCGTCTTCCTGTACAGAAATCTTGCGCATACCAAAATAGCTTGATAAGGCATCGGTAACAGCGCCGTTTTTATTCAGCGTGATATCCAATCCATAAAGAAACGGGCTGTCCGGCGACCATAGTTTTGGATGAGCTACTGCAATGCTGGTTTCCACATTGGGTTTGATAGAAACCGTTTTAACCACATTATTACCATCCTTAACCTTTATCGATATGGTTGCTCCGGCGATATTGTCCAGGGTGCTGACAGTCAGTTTCACAGCCGATTTATCCAGATCAGGAACGATCTTAATATCGCTGATGCTGGTAGCAGCAACCGGCTCCAGCCAAACTGTTTGCCAAATGCCGGTAACTGAGGTATACATAATTCCCTGCGGATGCAAAGTCTGTTTACCCCGGGGATAACCACCCAAATCAGTTGGGTCATAAACCCTTACAGTCAGCTCTTGTGGGCCTGATTTGGTTAATGCGCTGGTTATATTATATGAGAATGGATCATAGCCACCTTTGTGAATACCCAGGCTCTTGCCATTCACAAACACTTCCGACTCAAAATCAACCGCACCAAAGTGGAGGATCACCTGTTTACCTCTCCAATTAGCAGGCACAGTAAAAGTGCGGCGATACCATAAACGATCATGATGCTCTCTGACACCCGATAAAGCAGACTCGACAGGAAAAGGTACCAGAATAGTTTTGTCTAATTTTCCGTTTGGCAAAGCATCGCCTGCCGCGCCGGGTTGGTATTGCCAAAGGCCATTTAGGTTCAGCCATTCTTTGCGCACCATTTGCGGGCGCGGGTATTCAGGTAATACATGATCAGGGTCGACATCCTTAGCAAATTTGCTCATCAGCGGTGCTTGTTTGGGCGACCAGCTTTGTGCAAACGTTGCTAATGAAACTCCCGTACACAGAAACAGGATAAACAGTTTTCTTAAATTCATATTAAAAAAGATTGATCAACATTGGATTTGAGCCGCTAAAGTACCAAAGTTTTTAAGAATGGATATTTAGGGAGCAATTAATTGGCAAATATTTTGCTCGATGTTAAATATGCAAAATTACAACTCAGATGGCCATGATGCCGGCGTTATTGCCTATGAGATAGGAAAGGACAACATCAGCATTAAATTCAGGGATGGGTCAACCTATTTATATACCAACAAAAGCGCGGGCCCCGCGGCTATTGCCGAAATGAAAGCACTTGCTCAAAGGGGCGGGGGCCTAACCACTTACATCAATCAGCACGTAAAAGAACATTATCAAATAAAGTTCAAATAGTCGGGCGATAGGTGATAAGTGATCCACGCGCGAATGTGTATCAATTTGGATCAGTTTTTAAAACTGACTAATTATAGTTTAGCTCGCGGCATAAGGCCTCAAGCGTATCAAAACCTACTCCTCTAACCTTACTGTTTTAATAAGGAGAGATTAGTCATGCTGATGTCCAGTTGCCCGATTGGTTTTCATATTTGTATGGTTTAGTTATTAACTCAATTTATTTAAGCGATAATTAGTTTATGCATTACATAAAATAGATAAATTCTAAATGATAGTATCCCGCGTCAATGGCATGCTCATGCAGTGAAACCCGCCGCGTGCTCTGGATAGTTCTCCTGACGGCATAAGTATCAGGGTATCTTTCAGGCTTTGCGGATCTACTTCATCATTCTCAAATTTCCTGAGTAGGTCCTTAACTTTTATTAGGTGGAACCCTTGTTGTTTAAAAGCCTCGATCGTTTTATCATTACGATCATATCCTAAAACCACACCTTCTTTAACGGCGAGCAGATTACAAGAGTCAGTCCACTGTTCACGAGCGTCATAAGGAAAGGTATCGTTACCTGAATATATGAACTGAGTAGGTGCGGTACTCTTAAAGTCATTTTGACTAATATCATTTAACAACTCCTCGATACTGTTAAAACACCGCGGTTTCTTTTTTCTTTTTTCAAATTGTATGATTTCCGTACGATCTTTCTCCTTGACTTTTTTATCAGCAAACCAGGCTATAGGTTCACTGTCTTCGGCAGGTATTTGTGTAGTTGCTATCGAACGCAACAGTACCCACATATTGCGTTTTACCTGGGTAAACACAGTATCAATATGCATATAATCGCGGCGGCGCGGGATTTTTATTATGGTGATCTTCTTTACAACATCATTATCAAATAATAATTTTATAGCTTCGTTAGCGCCGCTGGCCGATGTACGTTCGCTGCACCCGATAATCAAATGGTCAGGACTGATCGTCATCACATCACCACCCTCTAAAGTTGTTTTCTCGTCCTGGTCTTCACCGGGGCGTAAAAAGTGCTGAACTGTTTCAGGTATTTCCAGTATGTTGCCTTGATAAGCAGCGAACAGCGGATGGTTGAAGAAAATATAGCGGGCAAGTAAAGTCTCCCGTGAGCGGGCTTTTTTTGCCGACTTGTTCAGTAATATGTAGTTATTTATGGCGATGCCGATATCCCGGGAAAATATCAGATTTGGGATAGGTGCAAATATCATCTCATTATTATTCAATGAACCTGATATAAATATCTTGGCCAGTTCGGTTGGGGCGGTGTCCGTAAGTTTTTGTTGCAGGCGATAGTTACAACTTTCAATTGCACATACCGAAGCCGTAAGTTTACTGCGAACATCCTCATATTCAAGAATATCAGCCAGCAAAGTTTGTATCTCGATAACCTTATCTGAGGCGTAAAAATCTTTATTGTCCGGCTTAAAGAAGTTACGGTTGTTTTCGCGGGCGTCGATTTCTTTTAAACGACCTCTTATTTTATGCGGATCTAAAAAATAAAGCAGCAGCTTAACATAGTAATCATACTCGTTTTTGCGCATGCTCTCCAGGTGTACAATGTCTTCAAATAGCCAATCCTGGGCTTTTGAGGGTACTACGCGGCCCAAGCCGTTATCCGGACTATGAATCAAAACGGCGCGCAGATCGCCAATTTCTGAACTTACATTTAACTTAAAATTTTTATCAGGTAGTATCATAAACGTGTTTGCAACACAAAGCTATTCAGAATAATTATTATTTCGATTGACGTTGGATGGATTTAAAATATTTACCAGTGTATCTATTGGCAACGCATTAATCTTTAGATCAAACTTCCCGACTAAAATGTTAATTTTGCCGCATGAATTTTATTACTGATGCCGCCGTTAAAGCCGTAAAAACACTATATCAAACAGACATCAATCCGTTTGACGTGAGCTTGCAGGAAACGCGCAAAGAGTTTGAGGGGCAGGTTACCATAGTTACTTTTCCATTTACCCGGTTCTCAAAAAAATCGCCGGAGCAAACCGGCGCTGAAATTGGCGAATATCTGAAAAATGAATTGAGCGAGGTCTCTACATTCAATGTAATAAAAGGATTCCTGAATATTTCTATCTCCAATAGTTATTGGATTGATCAGTTAAATAACGTGATTGCGTCCAATGATTTTGCCGTTTCAAAACCAAACGGCAAAAAGGTAATGGTTGAATACTCATCACCAAATACCAATAAGCCATTGCACCTGGGCCACGTGCGTAATAACCTGTTAGGTTATTCGGTAACGCAAATCTTAGAAGCTGCAGGCTATGAAGTCATCAAGGCTAATTTGGTTAATGATCGCGGTATCCACATCTGTAAATCGATGCTGGCCTGGCAAAAGTTTGGTAATGGGGAAACCCCCGAATCGACGGGAGAGAAGGGAGATCATCTGGTAGGAAAATACTACGTGATTTTCGACAAAGAATATAAAAAACAAATAGATGAGCTAAAACTTGCCGGTCAAAGCGAAGAAGATGCGAAAAAAAATGCGCCATTGATCAAAGAAGCTCAGGAAATGTTGTTGAAGTGGGAGGCAGGGGATGATAAAGTGATTGATCTGTGGCAAACCATGAACGGCTGGGTTTATGGAGGCTTTGCCGAAACTTATGAAAAGATGGGTGTCGCCTTCGATCAATATTATTACGAAAGCAATACTTACCTGTTAGGTAAAGATATTGTTGAAGAAGGACTGGCCAGTGGTGTCTTCTTTAAAAAGGATGATGGCTCGGTTTGGATTGATCTTACAAACGAAGGGCTTGATCAAAAATTAGTATTGCGCGCCGATGGCACTTCGGTTTATATCACCCAGGACATGGGTACTGCTCAGTTAAAGTATGATGATTACCATATGGATGAGTCTATTTATGTAGTAGGTAATGAACAGGACTATCACTTTAAGGTATTATTTCTGATACTGCAAAAATTAGGAAAAAGCTGGGCTAAGGGTTTATATCACCTGTCTTATGGAATGGTAGATCTACCATCGGGGAAGATGAAATCGCGCGAGGGTACTGTAGTTGACGCGGATGATCTGATAGCCGAAATGGAAGCTACAGCTAAAGAGCAAACCGAGGCTCTGGGTAAAACAAATGATTTTAGCGAAGAAGAAAAGGAGGAGTTATATCACATAATAGGCATGGGTGCACTGAAATATTTCCTGCTAAAGGTCGATCCAAAAAAACGCTTATTATTTGACCCGAATGAGTCGGTAGATTTCCAGGGACATACCGGGCCGTTTATACAATATACACATGCCCGTATCAAATCAGTACTAAACAGGGCTACAATAACCGGCATTGATGCCGAGCCTTCCGATTTGGCGTCCGAGGAACGTGATTTGATCTTATTATTGACCCAGTTTCCGGATATAATCAAGCAGGCCGCCACAGCTTATAACCCCGGCTTAGTTGCCAATTATGCTTATGAGTTGGCTAAAAATTACAATAAGTTTTATCACGAGCATTCTATTTTGCAAGCCGAAGATGAGTTGATTAAACAGTTCAGGCTACAACTTTCTGCGGCATCGGCTAAGGTAATTAGTAGAGCGATGGGCCTGTTAGGTATTTTAGTACCTGAGCGCATGTAAGATTATACTTCATGTAGTACCAAAATATTTGACTTTTTACGTTTATAAAATTAAAACCGCCATGTGCGGTTTTTTTGTTTTGCCAAAACATTATCTACAGGGCTGGGGTTTTAAAGGCAGGAGGTAATTATATGGCTGAGGAAACTAAAAGACCTGAAAAACAAAATAGACAACCGGGTATTGAGGCTGAAATGTCGCCACGACCGGAATATATAAAATCGACGTACAAACCTGCCGGTAAACTTGCAGACAAGGTGGCATTGATAACCGGCGGTGATAGCGGCATAGCCAGGGCTGTTAGTGTGCACTATGCCAGCGAAGGGGCAGATATAGCTATTGTGTATCTGGATGAGGATGTAGACGCAATAGAAACACAGCATATCGTACAATCCTACGGACGTAAATGTTTATTGATTAAAGGCGATGTTAAAGACAGCTCATTTTGTAAGAAGACTATACAGCAGGTTGTTAATGAATTAGGCGGGCTAAATATTCTGGTAAATAATGCCGGAATGCAGATACCGCAGAAAGATCCTAAGTCAATAGATGAGGATCAGCTTGTTGCTACTTTTCGTACCAATATTTTTGCTTATTTCTATTTTGCCAACGAGGCATTAAATTATATGCATGAAGGCGACGTTATTATCAATACAACCTCGGTAACGGCCTATAGATCATCGCCAAATCTTATTGATTATTCATCGACAAAAGGGGCTATCACCTCATTCACACGCTCATTGGCTACCAATTTAGTCGACCGAAAGATCAGGGTAAACGCAGTTGCACCCGGCCCGGTTTGGACCCCTCTTATTGTGGCCACATTTGATGAGGAGAAAATAAAGAAATTCGGTTCAGAAACGGCCATGAAGCGTGCGGGCCAGCCGTCAGAGTTAGGGCCGGCTTACGTCTTTTTGGCCTCAGACGATAGCTCGTTTATTACAGGCCAGGTAATACATGTTAATGGCGGCGAGGTAGTTAACGGATAGCTTTGAATAAAGTTTATCGGCGTCTTACATTTACTTAATTCGTTGTAACCGAAGGAGAAATTGCCGAGCTAGCCGCTTCACCAATTATGCGCGACAAACCGTAGTCAAAATGATAAGTTGTTTCATTTACAAATAGTTACAGTCAAAAACTATTTATGTATTTTAAAGTGTTTCATATTCTTGTGAAGCACTTACCTTCCTAATACTTTATTTTCAGTTTCAATGTGGAGTACTTTGAATGTGTTGAAAAATAGGGATGATTTTGACTGTTTTAATAGCCATTTTGTTTGCAAAAAACGTCTGATAAATCAACCAAATTCTTAACTTCGCAGGTCGACTTATTTAATAGATCGATTATAAATCAAACTATCTACAAATAATAAAAAATGGCTGAAGGAACAGAGAACGATCCGAACAAAGAAGACAAGATAATTTCGATAAATATTGATGAAGAAATGCGATCGGCCTATATCGACTATTCGATGTCGGTTATCGTATCGCGTGCATTGCCTGACGTTCGGGACGGTTTGAAACCAGTTCACAGGCGTGTGTTATTTGGCATGCTCGACCTGGGTTTGAATAACAATAAGCCCTATAAAAAATCGGCTCGTATTGTGGGCGAGGTAATGGGTAAATATCACCCGCACGGTGACTCGTCGGTATATGATACCATGGTGCGTATGGCGCAGGAGTGGAGCTTACGTTATCCGCTGGTTGAAGGTCAGGGTAACTACGGCTCAATAGATGGCGATAACCCTGCGGCAATGCGTTATACCGAGGCAAGACTCGAAAAGATTGCCGAGGAGATGTTGGCCGACATCAACAAAGACACCATCGATTACCAGCTAAACTTTGACGACTCGCTGCAAGAGCCGACCGTTCTGCCTTCAAAATTCCCTAACTTATTGGTTAATGGCGCTTCAGGTATCGCGGTGGGTATGGCTACCAACATGGCGCCGCATAACCTGTCAGAAGTAGTTGACGCTACTATGGCATACATAGATGACCGCAGCCTTGAGGTGAGCGAGCTAATGAAGTACGTAAAAGGGCCGGATTTTCCTACTGGTGGTATCATTTACGGTTACGAGGGCCCGCGCGAGGCTTTGGAAACCGGCCGTGGCCGCGTGGTATTGCGTGCCCGTGCCGAAATTGAGACTTACGGCAGCGATCGTGAGCGTATCATAGTTACTGAAATACCATACCAGGTAAACAAAGGCCTGATGATCGAGCGTACCGCAGATCTGGTTAACGATAAAAAGCTGGAAGGTATCTCTGCCATTCGCGATGAATCGAACCGCGAAGGCATTCGCATAGTTTATGAGATAAAACGCGAGGCCAATGCTTCTATCGTACTGAATAACCTGTTTAAATACACCGCATTACAAACCTCATTTAGTGTAAATAATATTGCGTTAGTGCATGGCCGCCCAATGATGCTGAACCTGAGGGATCTGATCCACCATTTCGTTGAACATAGGCATGAGGTAGTGGTGCGTCGTACTAAATTTGAATTAGCCGAAGCCGAGAAACGTGCACATGTATTAGAAGGTTTACTCATTGCGCTGGATCATTTAGATGCGGTAATCAAATTGATCCGTGAGTCGGGTACTCCGGATGAAGCCCGTGAAGGCTTAATCGCCAACTTTGGCTTGAGCGACATTCAGGCACGCGCTATTTTAGATATGACCCTGCGCAGGTTAACCGGACTGGAGCGCGATAAGATCAAAGAAGAATACACAGCTTTGATGAAAACTATCGAATACTTGAAATCTATCTTGGATAACGAAGGTTTGAGAATGCAGATCATCAAAGACGAACTCGCTGAGATAAAAGACAAATACGGCGATGAGCGCAAAACAGAGATGGTTCACTCATCTGCCGAAATGCAAACCGAAGATTTTATTGAGGATGAGGATGTAGTTATCACTATATCTCGTGAGGGATATATTAAACGTACCCCACTAACCGAATATCGCAGACAGGGCAGGGGCGGTAAAGGTTCTATCGGCAGCAATAGCCGTGATGAGGACTTTATTGAGCACTTATTAGTGGCATCAAACCATAACTATATGCTGTTCTTTACTGAATCTGGTCAGTGTTTCTGGTTACGGGTATTTGAAATTCCGGAAGGATCGCGTACGTCAAAAGGTCGCGCAATACAAAACATCATCAATATCCCGAAAGAAGAGAATATCAAGGCCTATATTAAAGTTGTGAACCTCAAAGACCGCGAGTATCTGGAGAATAACTTTATCATTATGTGTACCAAAAAGGGTGTGATTAAGAAAACTTCGTTAGAGGCTTATTCTCGTCCGCGTGCTAATGGTATCAATGCAATCAACGTTAATGACGGCGACTCCTTATTAGAAGCCACATTGACCACCGGCAGCAGCGAAATTGTAATGGCACTTAAATCAGGTCGTGCTATCCGCTTCAACGAGTCGACTGTAAGACCAATGGGACGCACTGCAACTGGCGTTCGTGGTATCAGCATGGACAGCGATAATGACGAAGTTGTGGGTATGATCAGTATTGACAATCCGGAGACAACTATACTGGTGGTGTCAGAAAAAGGCTATGGTAAACGTACTGATATTGATGATTACCGCGTTACTAACAGAGGCGGTAAAGGTGTTAAAACCCTAAACATAACTGAAAAAACCGGAAACCTTGTTGCCATAAAAGGTGTTACTGATAGTGAAGACCTGATGATTATCAATAAATCGGGTGTTATTATCCGCATTGCTGTAAGCGAATTAAGAGTAATGGGGCGCGCAACGCAAGGAGTGAGGCTGATTACTTTAAAAGGTAATGATGAGATCGCATCGGTTGCCAAAGTAGAGCATGACGAGGATGAGGAAATTACACCAACTGAGGGCGATGAAACCGCAACCCCTGATGCTGATGATAGTGCTGAGCCAACCTCAGGTGATATAACTGAATAATAAAACTATGAAATACGGCCGTAAAATAATTTTATCGGTTTTATTAGTACTATTTACTACGCCCTTAGCCTTCTGCCAGTCAGAATTGCTTAAGGGTGTAGTAAATAATTTGGCGTACTATAAGCAACGTAAAGAACTTAAGTTCTTAACAAACGCAAAAAAGTCAATTGACAGCCTTTTAAAAATCGCTACCGATACGAGCGATTTGGAGAAAAACGTATACAGGGCAGTTATTTACTCAGCTATAGTATATGTTGATTCAACCAACAAGAGCGGACAGCCCGAGAACTTTTTTAGACAGACCGTAAGGCAGGTTGATGTTTTGAATACGCGCAAAAAAATATTCAAATACCAGCCAGAGATGGATTTTGCAAGGGAGTGTCTGGCCAATGTTTATATTCGTAAAGGCTTTGCTTATATGCGTGTTTCTGATTACACCAACGCGGGCGATATGTTTATAAAGGCTCACCGGTATGTTCCGGCTTTTAAGCCGTTGAACGCATACATAGCTTACACCAATAATAAGTTGGGTAACGTCACTACTGCCGAAAAATATTATGATAGTGTTGTTAAAACCGATAGTACTCGAATTGATTATATCGAAGCGGCATCAAGTGTGTATAAAGCCGTAGGCGATACTGCCAAAGCACTTGAAATGATTAAAAGGGGGTTAAAGCTTAATCCAAATGATAAATTTTTATTATTGGATGAAGCGCAAATCTACAACAACAATAAAGATTATAAGTCATTAGCGCCATTGTTACCCGCCTTACTTGATTATAATATAAATAACCCCGATATTGTATTCGTAGCAGCAAACTGTTATGATCATTTGAAACAATATGATAAGGCAGAAAACCTGTATTTACGGGTAATTGACCTAAATAGCGCTGCTTTTGATCCTATATTTAATCTGGGATTATTATATTTAAAGAAAAGCGTATTGGCAAAAGGGGATGAGGCTAATAAAAATTTGGCTTATGCCCAGCAATGGATAGAAAAGGCCAATGAAATATCCCCAAATGATACAAATTGTCTGGAGGTGTTAAAAATGGTATATGCTAAAACCGGAAATACCGACCAAACAGAGAAAATAAATAACAAACTAAAACAGTTAACTAATCAGTAAATAATCATGAAACTTAAATTTTTGTTAGCAGGCTTATTGAGTGTTGCGTCAACAGCAACCTTTGCTCAAAAGTGGCGGGTAAACAGTGCTAAGGAAAAATACGACGACTACCTCAAGTTAAATACTAACAAGGCTACTTATGCTGAAGCCGATAAAACCCTGTTAGACGCCAAGACTTTAGTAGATCAGTCGTTAACAAATAAAACAAGTGTTGCCATGCCACTAACTTATGCAGTAAGAGCGGCTATTTATGCAACGCTTTCCATGCGTGACACCGTTAAAGCAAAAACGCTTCCATTGTTCAATACCGCCGATTCAGCCCTTGTAAAGGCTAAGGAGATGGATCCTAATGGCGAAAATAAAACTTTGATAGAAGATGCTGCTAAAAACCTTTCTCAATACCGTTTGAATGAAGGTGTAGCCGAATTTGCTGCTAAAAACTATGGAGCTGCATATAAAGATTTTAATTATTACCAGACATTATTTCCTAAAGACAGTACGGCACTGTTTTACACAGGCCTTGCAGCAGCCGCAAACAATGATTATGCTAATGCATTAAGCTCTTATCAAAAGCTATTGCCAATGCAATTTTCCAGGAATCCAATAGTTTATTTGAGTATGTCTGACATCTATTTGAAACAAAAGGATACCGTTAATTCATTGAAAATAGCGTCAGATGGAGTGGCAAGATACCCCAACAATCCTGATTTAAGAAAAAGAGAAATCGAAATTAGTTTAGTAACCGGTAAAGCAGAAGAAATATTAGGCAAGGTTGAAGCAGCCATAGCTGCCGATCCAAAAAATAAGCAGCTGTATTACTATGCTGGATTAACCTATTCGTCATCAGGTTCGGCTGTTCGGGACGATTTGGAAAAAGCAAAAAAAGACAAAAAAGATGCAGCGACTATTGCAGCTCTGCAAGCCAAGAAAGATGGGTTTTATGCCAAAGCTGTCGACATGTATAAAAAAGCACTCGAAATAGATCCAAATTATTTTGAAGCTACATTAAATCTGGGAACAGTATTATTGTCGCCGGCCATTGACATGCACAACGATGCCGGCCAATTGCCTCCGAGCAAACAAAAGGAATATACGGCACTTCAGGCTAAGGCAGCCACTCAGTTTGAATTGGCCAAACCGTATGTATTAAAGGCTGTTGAACTTAGTCCTAATAACAAAGATGCTCTTGGAAACCTGAGAAATTATTACGTAGGAGCCGGTGACATGGCTAAGGCTACTGAAACAACACAAAAAATAAACGCATTAAAGTAAATTAATTAAAAGCTCATCTGAATAGGTGAGCTTTTAAAAGAAAGTATTACTTAACATAATGTTTATTATGTGATTTATTTTATAAGTACAAATGATATAAAAAGCAACTGATTAGTTGAGTTTTATATCGCTGGCTGAAATACTAATTCAGCTTGGCAGTGTCTTCAAGTGTTTTAGCAGGAGTAGCAGTATCTTTTTGCATTTTCTTTCGCAATGCTTTTGCCTTGTGGGCGCTATCCATTCCAGCGGTGTCTACAGCAGTTGAGTCTGAGCCGCCAGCTTTTTTTTCAGAACTACAGCCGGCTGTGACCGAACCAATCATCATCGCAGCAAATGCGAAGCTTAAAATTTGATTTTTCATAAATTTTGTGTTTAATTAACGTCTACCATTTAATATAAATAACCCCGCTTAAATAACATTGTTTAGATTATTATTGGTGATAACGTGGCTAACAACGCTCTACATGCCATAACTTAAATTTGACTTCAGATTTGTTGTTTGTGGTTTTAATTACAGATATTTAAGCGCTATGGTGGTATCAGAAAGAATATCTAAATGGGGCATGCGCTTCTACCCTCCTCTTTTTTTTCAACGTATCTGGGTAGTTAAAATTAATAAGGGATTCCGTGGCATCACAGTTAACATCAACAGAAGCATTTTTAACAGAAACTATAATAATTCCATATTCGGCGGTACGATATTTTCCGCGGCCGATCCGTTTTACCCCTTACTATTTCATCAGATATTTGTGCACAAGGGCTATAACGTAATAGCCTGGTCAAAATCTGCTGAAATTTTATTTTTAAAACCCGGGCTAACTAAATTGCATTTTAAGATCAATATTAGCGACGAAGAGGTTGCCGAAGCTGAGCACGTGCTAAATACCGGCGGCAAGTACATTAAAACTCATCCTATTGATATTTATAATACTAATGGTGAGGTATGCGTTACCATAACTAACGAGGTATATTTGCGAAACCTGAACTTTTTGGAGGCTGTACTATGAGAGTTTTAATGAATGATCAGACATTCCTGGATAAAGGATTTTCAATATCAACAGACAAGGGTTTACTTGACTTTGATGTCATCTACAATTATCTTAACCAGCAATCATACTGGGCAAAAGGCATAGCTGTTGATAAGTTAAAAACTGCCATAGAACACTCAATATGCTTTGGCGTTTATCATCAAAACGTCCAGGTTGGTTTTGCCAGGGCAATAACAGATCAGGCCACTTTTGCTTATATTGCTGATGTGTTTATTCTGCCCGGTTTCAGGAAACAAGGCTTATCTAAATGGCTTATACAAACCATCCGCACTTGCCCTCTTTTTCAAGAAGGTATCAGACGTTGGGTTTTGGCTACGGCAGATGCGCACGGCCTATATAGCCAGTTTGGGTTTGCCACGATTGCTAATCCGGATAGATGGATGGAAATATTTACGCCTTACCAGGTGCTTAAGAACGAAAACGATGAACCTAAAAAAGCAGATATTTGAGGGCGAAAGTGTAACATTAGACTTTAAGAAAACCATTACCAGCTGCGAGAAAATAGCCCGCACAATGGTTTCTTTTGCCAACAATAAAGGCGGGCGTCTGCTTATTGGTGTAGCTGATGACGGTACTATAAAGGGGGTAAAAAGCGAAGATGAAGAGCGCTATATGATTACTAAAGCGGCTACTTTATATGCCCGCCCGGCACTTGAGCCGAAATTTGAAGAAGTATATGTAGACGACAAATTGGTACTGATAGTAGACACGCCTGAAAGCGACTTGAAACCCCACTATGCACTTGCTGAAGATGGAAAATGGTGGGTTTATGTACGTGTAAAAGATAAGAGCGTACTGGCAAGTAAAATTGTAGTAGATGTACTTAAAAGATCGTCCGGAGAAACCGGTGTATTAATTGAATATTCGACAAACGAGAAATCATTGATGGAACATTTGGAGAAATCATCGCGCATTACCGTAAAAGAGTATTCTGAGCTGATCAAGGTTAGCCGTCGTGCCGCCCAGCGTATTCTGGTTAATATGATCCTTTCAGGTGTTATCCGGGTGCATACTACCGAGAAAGAAGAATATTATACCGCCGCTTGACACAAATATTTCATGTCTTCCTTCTACCAAAAATATAAATCGCATTATCGCGATAACCTGAAGCTGGCCATTCCGGTAGTGATATCGCAATTAGGGCACACGCTTGTGCAAACGTCTGATACTATCATAGTTGGACACTTTGCCGGAACAATTAGTTTAGCTGCCGTCTCGCTCGCAACCAGCATATTTACGATAGCCTTGATCATTGGTATAGGCATCTCTTATGGCTCCACTCCGCTCATCGCGCAGCACAACGGGCGTAATGAGTCGGCCGAATGCGGACAACTGCTATCCAACAGTTTATTTATCAATGTTATTACCGGCATCATCCTTTTTGGCCTGGTATGTTTAGGCTCTGTTTATTTTCTGGATGATCTTCATCAGTCGGCTGATGTTTTAGTAAAAGCCAAGCCGTTTTTAATGTTGCTTGGTTTGTCGGTAATCCCCATGCTAGTGTTTAATACCTTTAAGCAGTTTGCCGAGGGTCTGGGTTTTACCAGGCAAGCCATGATGATATCAATTTGGGGCAACATTTTGAATATTTGCCTGGGTATAACTTTTGTAAAGGGCCTGTTTGGTATCCACCCGATGGGGATTATGGGTGCTGGCTATAGTACCCTGATAGACCGCTGTATAATGTCCGCCGTGATGGGCTTGTATGTTTTCAGGTCTGAAAATTTTAAGCGATACTTAAAAGATTTTTCTTTGAGAAATATCAGTCGGGCACGTAGCTTAAGTATATTGAAGATTGGCGCGCCCGTTGCGCTGCAATATACTTTCGAGATCAGCGCGTTTAGCGCTGCTGCGGTTTTAGTTGGCACTATCGGTGTACTACAACAGGCTGCCCATCAGGTTGCCATTAACCTGGCCTCAATAACTTATATGATGTCAAGCGGCGTATCGGCCGCAGCTGCCATCAAATCAGGTAACTATTTCGGTATGAAAAACCATGATAGTCTGCAATTATCAGCCAATGCAAGTTACCACACCGTACTCGTTTTTATGGCTTTCACTGCATTGGTATTCACCTTTGGTAATACTCTTTTACCGTGGATTTATACTTCAGATAACAACGTTATATCCATTGCATCACAGCTACTTATACTTGCAGCTGTTTTTCAATTATTTGATGGCGCCCAAGTTGTTGGTCTGGGTATTTTGCGAGGTATGGGTGATGTAAATATACCAACGGGCATCACCTTTTTTGCTTATTGGGTAGTGGGTCTTCCTGTAGGTTATTATTGGGGTATACATCTTAACTGGGGTATTAACGGCATTTGGTGTGGCTTGGTATTGGGTCTGATGGTTTCGGCAATATTATTGTATATCCGGTTTAAAGTCATTAGCAAATATCACCGTCTACCTCAAAATATCATTATTGCTAAAGATTAAAAATACATCTGGGTAGCCAATCGGTAAGTGTTACAGTGAGCTTCGATGATGTCTTTAATATCTGGTGAATAACCACCGCCCATACTCACTTGTACAGGAATATCACCGGCAATGCATTGTTCAAAAACAAAGCGATCTCGTTCCTTGCAGCCTTGTTTGGTAAGCGCCAGTTTACCCCATTTGTCAGTTTGCAATATATCTACTCCTGAAAGGTAAAATATGAACTCCGGCTTTTGCTGCGCGATGAGTTTAGGTATAGTGTCTTTTAGAATGGAGAGATATTCGTTATCTGACGTCCCATCCGCTAAAGCTATATCCATATCAGATATCTCTTTCCGGTAAGGGAAATTGTTGGCACCATGCATAGAAAATGTGAATACCCGGAGTTCGTTTTCAAATATCTGCGCAGTGCCGTTGCCTTGATGAACATCTAAATCAATAATTAAGATAGATGATGCTAAATTATTATTTAACAAATAGTTAGCTGCAATTGACTGATCATTCAGCAAACAGAAGCCTTCCCCCCAATTAGTGCCGGCATGGTGGGTGCCTCCGGCAACATTGAAGGCTATGCCATACTCAAATGCATATTTGCAACCGTCAATTGTGCCTTGCGCAATTCGCTGTTCTCTTTCTATCAGACGTTCGGATAACTCAAATCCAATCCGGCGCTGTTCCTTCGCCGGCAAATTGAGACTATGTAACTGATGCCAGTAGTCTTTGTCGTGAGTAGCGAGAATACTCTCCTCACTTACTACATCTGGCCTGAAAAGATTTTCTGTTGTAATTAGTCCTTCATGAAGCAATTGCCCTGGTATCAATTCGTACTTTGACATCGGAAACCGGTGATTGGGCGGAACGGGCAATATATAAACCGGATCAAAAGCTATTTTAAGCATTTAAATATTGATATAAGCAATTTAACATGCAAAAACATATACTCATATATTTCGGTGACGAATTGTTGCGCTACGGGCTATTTATTGGGTTTACTAACATATGTGTCGCCTTTAACGTAAAAGCGATATGGCAATAAGGCGTCTTCTTTAGCATAAGCGACGCCAATTCGTGGCACGGCGGCAATCTGGCCATCGGGAATAGTCAAACCACGATCCTCGATCCAGAGTGTGTCACTTTGTAAACTGATAGCGTTGATCTCGCGCGATATCCCCAGGGCCTGTGCCACCGAGCCAGGGCCCGAAGTAATAGTTCGCTTTACTTCGATCATCTTTCGACGATACAACATAACTTCAATCCCGTCAGTTGGATGAACTGCCCGAATTAAAATGGCATGCGGCTGTCCCTCAACCGAAGTTACCACATTAAACATTTCATGAATGCCATAACACAAGTACACATAAGCTACGCCTCCATGTCCGTACATCACACTGGTGCGTGGCGTCATTCGGTTGCCAAAGGCATGTGAAGCGCGATCTATAATTCCGTTATATGACTCTGTTTCAACTATATACCCACCTGTAACTTCACCATTAATAGAGGTAAAAATATACTTGCCCAATAGTTCTCGGCTGATGGTAACTACATCATTTCGCTGGTAAAACGACGGGGGTAGCTTCATTTCTTTCTTAGTATACCTTTTAATATTTTATTGATCTGTTTGGCCTTATCAAAAACCATAATATGAGTACCGCCTTTAACTACAATAGCATTACTGATCTTTTTATAATCAAACAATAAGTCTTTATCGCCAATCAGGTGATAAACATTTGGCAATATAACATCATTATCAAATTTCAAAGCAGCATCAAAAGCCCATTTTAAAAATTTGGGTGACGATTTCTGCACCATGTCGTTAAAAAGCCAGACCTCTTGTTCGTTCATGTCGCCAAAAATAGGCCTCAAAAAAAATCCTAATCTGCCTAACATGCGGCCGGTAAAAAGCTTATGTATTGGTATAGTACGTAAGAACTTAAAAAATAAGGGCTCTTCTTTAACCGTCTTGATCGTTGAAATCAATATTATCTTATTAAGTTTCAATTGTTTGGCCATTTCAATAGCAAGCATCCCTCCTAATGAGACACCAATAACAATTGAATTATTAGTTATAAAATATTGATGTATAAGCTTTTGCGCATAGGTATATAAAGTATCAGTTTCGTTAGGTTCAATCCAGTCAATTGGAGTTATATCATGGTTTTCACCCAAATCGATGTTGTTATAAAGACGTGTATCTGCCCCTAAACCTGCTATTAGAAATATCTTATTCATTAAAGTTAATCAGCCTAACAACCTGTTCCAGGTATTGGGCATCAGTTTTGTCAAATTGCGCTAAATGTTCACTATCTACATCTAACACACCAACCACTTCATTGTTGTGAAATAACGGTAATACAATTTCAGACTGAGATGCGGAGCTACAGGCAATATGTCCCGGAAAAGCATTCACATCTGGCACTAACAGCGTTTTAGCCTGCGCCCAGGCACTGCCGCAAACACCTTTACCTTTGGCAATTCGTGTGCAGGCAACCGGCCCTTGAAAAGGTCCTAATACCAATTCATTGTTCTTAACTAAATAAAAACCTACCCAAAGCCATTTAAATTGCTCTTTCAAAGCGGCGCAGATATTAGCCATATTGGCTACCAGGTCAGGTTCTCCCTGCAATAGCGCTTCAATTTGTGGAATCAATGAAGTATACTGTTCTTTTTTATCGGTTGATGTTGTGATTGTTAGATCTTCTGTCATAAAGCAAAAGTAAGTACATGACCATTAAATTAAATAAGGCAAATCTCATATTTAATCTTTTATTTAGTAGCCGGATGATAGTGAGCATTACCATAGTGCGTTATAGAAAACTATTTATACCATTTGCTTTACTGGCGATGGCTATACACCGGCTGTTTATGCGGATGCAAAAGGGCTGCACCTTCTGGAAGTTGTTGGGCAGCGGGCAAAACGGAACTTTTGATCTTCAACCTGATTGGCAACAATGGGGTTTGCTTGCCGTATGGGAAACCCGTGAGGGTTTTGAGTATTTCGATAAGCGGTCGTCAGTATCCTGTTGGTGGACCTTCTTTGGCGTCGAACGATGGACGATCCTCCTGTCGCCTTTACAAAGTCACGGCAAATGGGACGGCCAGGAGCCTTTTCTTGTTATAGACGACCCAAACTACGCCGGACCTATTGCGGTGCTCACACGGGCCACTATTCGCCTTCACAGGCTTAAAAACTTCTGGAGCAATGTAGATGGCGTCGCCGCATTGATGTTGACAGCCAAGGGTTATATTACCTCATTGGGAATTGGTGAAGCGCCATTTTATCGCCAGGCGACGTTTTCAGTATGGGAAAGTCTGGACGATGTTAAAGCGTTTGCCTACAGATCAAGAGAGCATAGTGAGGTTATCCATAAAACACGCGCAGAGAATTGGTACAAGGAAGAGTTATTCGCCCGCTTTAAACCTTTAGCTACCCTTGGTACCATCAAGGGGCAAAACCCCTTAAAAGATTATTTAAATTTATTTAATTAATGAGAGTAATAGCAGAATTGCCACACCCCGACTTTAAGATCACCATATTCAGCATGAACCAAAAATTCATTGTTAAAATGGAACGTGGCGTATTGGAGCAAACTTATAAGATCGCTGAAATGGACTTAACCGATGGCGTGAATAGTGTTTTTGAAATATTGGATGAGGAATTTTTAAAGTCCGTAGCCGCCCGTTTCGTGGAAATGGGGACAGAATTCAAAGCTGCCTATAATCGGTATAACTATTAAAGTACTACTTTAGGTTAGTGAGTTAATATTTTCATTAACAGTAATTTATGTTATTTACTTTAAGTGATAAAATTTATAACAAAATTTTATTTGGTCGCCATTTAAGGGATATTTATATGCAATGAAATCAACTGACTTTCACCGACAACGATTGCGTAGAAATATTCGGAACACTAAGATTATGTTGGACATAAATTGTAAAATTGCGTCCATAACCGATTGTTCAAATTATATTATGAAGACATCCTTATCTATAAAACCAGTTGCCTTAGGTGCTTTAGCCATCGCATCAATTTTGGCAGTAGCTACCACACTTCCGTCTTTTACCAAAAACAGCGACCTGGCTGCGATAACTATCAACTCTATCAAAGTTACTGACGGGATAAAAGCTCCGACTGCGCTGGTATTCCCTGCACCTAACAAAGCCTGGGTTACCGAGCAAACTGGTGCTATACGCCTGATAAAAAATGGCAAGCTGACCGATGTAGTTGTACTGGATGTAAAAGACAAATTGGTAAGGGTTAACAGCGGTTACGAAGAACGCGGATTATTAAATATTACCTTACACCCCAAATTTGCCAGTAATGGTAAATTTTACATTTTTTACAGCAGACCATACAAAAATGAACAGGGCAAGCCACGCTTTAATCATACTGACGTGGTAGCTGAATATAAGATGTTACCTAACTCAGATCAAGCCGACCCCAACAGTGAGCGTATTATTCTGACACAGGACAAACCTGACGGAAACCATAATGGCAGTGGGATAGTTTTTGGTGCCGATGGCTATCTGTATGTTACTTTTGGCGACGGCGGCGGCCAGCATGACCAGCATGGTACTATTGGCAACGGTCAAAATATGAATACCTGGTTAGGCAAGGTTTTAAGAATCAATGTTGATATTGAGGGTACTTATTCAGTTCCGAAAGATAATCCGTTTGTAGGCAAACCTGATGTTAAACCCGAAATATGGGCCTATGGTTTCCGCAACCCATATCGTATAACGTTAGACAAAACGTCAAAACAGCTTTTTATCGGCGAGGTTGGTCAGGATACCTGGGAAGAAGTTGATATATTACAAAAAGGCGCCAACTATGGCTGGCGTTTGGTAGAAGGTAATCATTGCCACAACCCGGCTACAGGCTGCGATTTTAATGGGCTGACCCCACCTATTACCGAATATCATCATAGCGAAGGTGTATCAGTTATCGGTGGTTACGTTTATAACGGCAAGCAGCTACCGTCCATAAAAGGTAAATATATATTTGGCGACTGGACAGGCCCGGTTTGGTACCTGCAAAAATCTGGTGATAAATGGCTGCGTGGCAAGGTAACTATCAATAACTTTCCCGCTAACGCAAAAATTACAGGTTGGGGCGAAGATCAATCCGGAGAATTGTATTATCTTACCAACTCAGAAACCGGTCCGGGTGGCCCCGGTGTAACCACCGGTAGTCTTTATAAGATCGTCAAAAACCAATAAATGAGAAAATACTTAAACAGCCGTTTATTAACTGTTTTGTTTGGGGGAG
Organism: Mucilaginibacter panaciglaebae; assembly: GCF_039539265.1. Lineage (NCBI taxonomy): Bacteria > Pseudomonadati > Bacteroidota > Sphingobacteriia > Sphingobacteriales > Sphingobacteriaceae > Mucilaginibacter > Mucilaginibacter panaciglaebae. Next base: position 126,530 of record NZ_BAABCV010000003.1, on the reverse strand, counting down.
TTAGCATTGTGCTGCTCCCCTCTTACATTTTAAAGAAAACTGATCCCGGCGAATTACCGCGTCCGACGCTAAGCTTCAACGCGCATCAGGTAATTGACGGACTGCAAGCACCGCTTGATATGGCTTTTATTGACAATGATGATATTTTGGTGGCTGAACAGGGCGGGAAAATCCGGGAGTTAAAAAATGGCAAGCTTTTAAAAACTCCGCTGCTTGATATCAGTAGTAAATTAGTAAAACTAATGCCGGTTGACGTGCGCGGCTTATTAGGCTTTGCCATTCATCCAAAGTTTAAAAGCAATCATAAAATTTATGTGTTCTACAGCGCCCCTGCCACTACAGATAAAACAGATCACAAGGATGTAGTGGCTGAATATACGCTTTCAACAAATACGACCCCTGATCCAAACAGCGGCCGTATTTTATTTACTGCGGATGAGCCCGGACAAGGTGATAACGGCGGTTGTTTAAAGTTTGGCCGGGACGGTTATTTGTATATTGCTATGGGCGATGGCGGTGGCGGTGGTGATAAACACGGCCCTATAGGTAACGGACAAAACATGAATACCCTATTGGGTAAAATATTGCGGATAGATATAAACAGCAATACAACCTACAATATTCCTAAAGACAACCCATTTATAGGCAAAGCCGATATGCGGCCGGAAATATGGGCTTATGGCTTGCGCAATACCTGGCGGTTCTCATTCAATAGCAAAACCGGCCAGTTGTTTACCAGTGATGTCGGCGAAGGTACCTGGGAAGAGGTTGATATAATAGAAAAAGGCGGCAATTATGGCTGGCGAATGGTTGAAGGTGATCACTGTTTTAACCCGAAAGAAGATTGCGATTTTACCGGCACCATTAAACCCATTGCCGAATACGACCATAAACACGGCGTTTCCGTTATAGGCGGATATGTTTATAACGGCAAGCAGCTATCAGGGCAAAAAGGCAAATATTTTTTTGCCGACTGGACAGGTCCAATCTATTATATTGAAAGAAAAGGAAATGAATGGCAGCAAGGACAGATACAGCTCCAAAATTACCCCTCAAACCTTAAAATAACCAGCTGGGGCGAAGATCCTTCTGGCGAGTTGTACGTCATCACTAACGGCGGTAATTTATTAAGCGAAACTAAAGGGGCTATTTATAAGATAACCAAATAAATCATGCCTGCATCAGTTCGTTTACTAATTCAGGGACGCCAATGCTGGCCTGCTCCTCTATCCTGATAATATTTTTTATCCGGCCGATGTCGGGTATGTTTGGATCGACAATGTATTTGGGAACATTGTAATGCACGTAATTAATCAAACCCGCCGCCGGGTACACCGCCAGCGATGTTCCTATTAACATAAAAATATCCGCCTGTTGGCAAATCTTAGCTGCCGGGATGATCATAGGCACATCCTCACCAAACCAAACTACGTGAGCCCGCAGTTGCGATCCCAATTCACACGTATCGCCCATTTTTATTTCCCAGTCATCAATCGGATAAGTTAGAGCCGGATCAATACTTGATTGAGAACGTGTAATAATGCCATGCAGGTGCATTACGTTGCTTGAGCCTGCTCTTTCATGCAAATCGTCAATGTTTTGGGTGATGATAGTGACGTCATATTGCTTTTCAAGTTCAGCCAGAGCGTAGTGTGCAGCGTTTGGTCGAGCAGCTAACACATCTTTACGGCGCATATTATAAAAATCCTGCACCAGTTGGGGGTCGCGCTGCCAGGCCTCTGGCGTTGCAACATGGCGCACATCATAACCCTCCCAAAGTCCGTCGCTGTCTCTGAAAGTTTTTAATCCGCTTTCTGCGCTAATGCCTGCGCCTGTTAATACAACAATCCTCTTCATAAATATAATCCATAAAAAAAGCGGCCTGGTCGGGCCGCTTTAAATATCTGTTTGTTTAATTAAAGAGCAAGCTCGCGTTGTGTGCGTAACACGGTGTATTTGCGCTTGGCTAACTCAAAGCTGCCAAATAATAAGGCGCCGAAAACAATATCGCCCAAAAGCATATTTTTTTCAAACGGAACAGCTGCGCTAAGTGCTGCCAGATAACCACCTGTTGTTTTCGGGAAAAGTCCGCCCGCATCGTTGATCCAGGGCATATCCATGATCAACCAGTGCACTAACACCGGTGCAAATAATATCACCAGGCCTGTACCCCAATTTATTTTTCTGATCAGGCTACCAATAAAGATCACTAAAGCAAAGCATACGCAATTCCAAAAAGTATCGCCGCTCAACAAATTCAGTTTTGATGTGTACAAGTAATTAATTAACACATCACTACAAAATAAAGTTAATAGTACTACTACATAAGCTTTCCACTTGTCTGTAAAATATACGCCACCAAAAACGGCGATTGCTCCTACCGGTGTAAAATTGCTAAACACTCCGGGGAATTTATAGCTTACAAAACGCATGGCTGTGGCTGCTACAATCATCAGGATCAGCACTGCGTTTCGGGTATTAGTTTTTTGTAATGACATATTTAATTTATACTTATTCGACCAAAATTACTAAACTATTATTTGTTAACCAATACAATTTTACCGGGATCAATTCCGGCAGTTATGCTGTATTCTTTCTTACCGGTTTTATCAAACGCTACGACACTTCCGTCTGATGAATAATCTTTGGCATCACCAATAAATATTTCGCCGGTAAGCGGGTCGCCTGATACGCTGTAAGGTGTAGTGATAACCGTACCATCAGTTATAAAATTAGCTGATGCCAATGTTTGAGTTTTAGTGTTGTAAACTGCTATCTGATAGGTTATGTTATCGGTAGTAGTGGGATAATAAACATAATCTCCCTGGGCATAAATAGGCACGTTATAACCCAGGCTCACTGTAGGTTTTGATCTAATTTGGTCTGTTTTAGCATTAACCACGGTCATTCCGGCCGGGACTGTATTAAAGTCGCCTAAAGACAGAACGTATATATTGTCATAACTATCGGCAGCTAATGCAATCGGGTTTACTTGTACAGTTATTTTTTTGATCTCGGTCAGCGTGTTAAGGTCAATCACTGACAACGTATTGGTTGGCGGGGCAGGATACAGTAAACCACCCGAGTTTGCCACATATAATTTGCCATTTGCTATCGCCATTTGCTCAGGGTCTGCACCTACCGGTATTGTCTTAGTAATGGTCAGTGTTGCCGTATCGATCACCGACACCGTACCATCATAAGAGGTTATAAATGCATAATTTTTATTAAAAACAATACTGCGTGGCTGGTTCAGTGTAATCTTTTTGATCTGCTTAGCAGTTTTTGCATTGGTAACATAAATAGCTGCAGAGTTATTGACCACCACGTACATTTTTGAGCCGTATATGCCAAGGTCATTTCCAACATCGCCCAGCGTGGAGGAGTTGGCTGCCGTAAACTGATCGGCTACCAGGCTTTTAGTGGTATAATCATAGTAGGTTAGTGTACTATTATTGTGTCCGGCACCTCCCTGATTCAGTATATAAATGCCAGCTCTCTGTGCAGTAGGCTTATCTGGTGCAGGTGCTACTTTATCTTTATGGCATGATACCAGTACCGTTATACTTGCTAACGTGATAAAGAATGAATGCAGTTTAAATTGTTTCATGGTTGTTTGTTGTATGTTAAATTGATATTTGAAATGAAAACCGATATGACCGCCCCGGCATTGGATAGCTCTGCACTACTACATAATTCTTGTCAAAGAGGTTATTTACCTCGGCCGATATGATAACCGGAAAAGTTAAAACTAAGGTTCGATAGATCACAGAACCGTCGCTCACCGAGTAAGGCGGCATATAGTCGGCCAGTTTGTTGTTATTGTTGTAATATCTGGACGATATAGCTATCAGATTATAATAAACGCCTATAGGTCCCTTATTTATACCCGCATTTAGGGCCAAAGTATGTTTAGGAATATATGGCAGTTGATTAAGATAATTATCGTCGGTCACAGGCCCGGTTACATTAAGTGCTTGCTGATAAGAATAATTCGCACCGATATCAAGTCTATATCCTGCCGCTCGTGTTACGGCTGTTTTTATACCAATGTCCAGCCCTTTAATGTCTACCTTACCGAAGTTTTGGGTCGATCCGTTATATAGTGTGGGTATAAACACAATTTTATCAGCTACATGATTAAAATAGGCATCGGCATTAATAGTTATAAAATCAATCAGGCCATTAACTCCCTTTCGATAGGAGAAACCTATATCATACTGTTGAGCATATTCAGGCTTTAAATCTTTGTTAGGTGAAAATCCATAATACAAGTCGTTGAATGTAGGGTTGCGAAAAGTTGATTTATAATAGGCCCGCAATTGCAGATTTTGATCATTCCAGGGCTTAAGTGTAGCCATAATCGTTGGCGATAGCAGATGCTTGTCGGGATACGCGGTGCGCCTTTTTACCTTCTCAAAGGTTTTTGTATACAATAAACTTCCTTGCAGTGTTAAGCGGCCAAGCGATAGGTTTGAGGCCAATGCGTTAAGTGATGATACCCGTGTTGGATTTGGGAAATTAGGCATATCAGCATCCATACTATTTACAGATATGTCTGTAGCTAACGATGCCTCCCAGTTACTCAAAATAGTATAAGCCAACGCCGCCGACTGATAATATTCGCGCTGCACAAAGTGCTGATCAAGAACTTGTGTGGTATTGATAAAGTGGGGATCGAGGTAGTGTAATTTACTGTTGCTGAATTTTGAATTAAGTAACAAATGAAATCCGTAGGCCCACTTTTGTTCGTATCCTCCCTGAATGAATAGATCACGATTCTGGATGCGTTGCCCATAAGCAGGCGGTATGCTATCTATTACAGCTCCCGGCAGTCCTCTGTCCGAATTATAGTAACTAACATGTAAATTAAAACTGGCACTATCCTTTACCCAATAAAGCGCGCCATCTGCCTGCCGGGCACTTATTTGAGTATTGGTACGCGTACCTGCTTCTAAAACACCGTTAGCGTTATGAGGATAGCTGTAACGTCCATTAGCATCTATCAAGTAACTATTAATAACAAAAGCCCAGGTTTTGCTTAAGCGTTGTTGCCACTGCAAATAAGGTTGAAACAGACCAAAGCTACCCGTTTTAATCCCGGCTATAATGGCATAAGGTTTAGCTGCTGTAAGCGCGGGCTTTATTGTTTTGATAGAAAGTACGCTTGACGAAGCGAAAGCCTTGGCTGTTTGGCAAATATTTGGCGGCTGGCCGTTATATAAGGTTATTTCCTCGATGTCACTAAGATTTAATTTACCCAGATCTATTTGTCCGTTCTCTGCATCAGTCATCTGTATGCCGTCAAATAACACTGCTGTGTGATTGGCCCCTAATCCTCGTATTGAAATAGTTTTTAATCCGCCTATTCCACCGTAATCTTTAATAGTTACACCTGAAAGATCGCGAATAGCATCGGCAACATTAAAAGCGCTGTAATGAATAAACTCATGTGCTGAAACCGTCTGTGAAGGGCCGACAGCCGGTATTGTTGGTATGAGGCTTGTATTTACGTTTACCTGTTTAAGTTTTTTGGTGGTATCGCTTTGCGAAAAAACAGAAGCAGGCAATAGAAAGCAAAATATTACCGCAATAAGTTCGGTCTTAAATGACGGGTATCTAAAAATAAACGGTAAACTTTTCTTCATGCCTGTGCAAATCAAATACAACAAACAGGAAAAATATTGGAACGGAAACACGCCGGTTACACAGGTGAGTATCTCAAATCCAAGCTTCAATCCCCGAAAGCTGTGAATAGTATATCGTGCTCTGGCAGGTCTTCTGACTTACTCCCCTTTGTCTGGTCTTCCCATTAATAAATAGTGACCAATTGAATAGACGGCGGTTATGGAGCTTACAGCTGCGGGACAGTTACAGACTTACACTGTATTCCCTTTTAATTCTCTATCGAAATGATTACCGACAAGAAACCTAAAGCCCTGCAAAAGTAGAATAACAAACCTTAACCGCAAAGCGTCGAGGCATTTAATTTATTAAAACCAAAACTAGAGGCTTGCTATACTGTTAATTAACAATAACATAAAATATTAAATTATGGCAAGAAACACCTTATATCCGGCTAAACTGCATCCTACAGGTACCGAACCGGCAGATATAAATTTGAACTGGCCCGAGCGCTATATTTCCATCGCAGCAGGGGTTAAACTTACTTTCTCGGGTTTGGGTAACTTATTTTCAAGTCCGTTAACCAGTATATTAAAATTAGGTACAGGTGGTTACTTGTTGAATCGTGGTATCAGCGGACATTGTGCTATTTATTCAAAGATTGGTAAGAATACCCAGGAGCCGGTAAACATCAATATTCGCTCAGCATTTACAATTAACAAGCCGCGACAGGCAGTTTATAGTTTCTGGCGACAGTTGGATAATTTGCCGCTCTTCATGAATCACCTGGAAAGCGTTGAACTGATTGATGAAATCCGCTCACATTGGATAATGAAACTGCCTACCGGTGTCGGCACCGTTAGTTGGGACGCGGAAATTGTTGCCGATAAACCCGGCGAAATGATTGGCTGGAGCTCATTGCCAGATTCCATCATCGATAACGCAGGCAAAGTATTTTTCCGGGACGCATTGGATGGTAAGGGCACTCTGGTTGATGTGCTGATAACCTATCAGCCACCAGCAGGCGGAGTTGGCGCAAGTATCGCCAGTTTGCTGAATCCATATTTTAAAAATATAGTAGACAATGACGTGCGTAATTTTAAACAATACATGGATCTGGAGAATTCTTTAAAACCTATCGCCAAAAATGGCCATACACATAAATCGACATCAAAAGTGCATGTAACCGAAAAAACCAAACAGGTTTAACTAAAAAGGCCTCATCCGGATGTTCAGATGAGGCCTTTGTTTTTAGTGAGATACCCTTTACTCGGTTTTTAATCCATACTTGTCGGCAAACTTTTTGTAAAGTTGTTTGTGCAGGTTATCAAGATTGATGTTTCGGCCTTGAATAAAAGCCTGCTCGACATTTAGGGTGAGCATATCCAAAGCGTCCCCACCCGAAATAAATAAGTTGGCATCTTTACCTGTCTCTAATGTACCGGTTGTTCTATCAATACCTAATATTTTAGCGTTGTTAATGGTAATCATGCTTAATGCCTGTTCTTTGGTTAAACCATAACCTACCGCCTCGCCTGCTTCAAATGGCAAATTGCGCTGACGCCAGAAACCGATCCCGGTTAATCCATATTCGACACCGGCATCCTGCAATATTTTAGGTAATTTATAGGGTAAATAAACGTCGTCCTCGTCTCTGGCAGGAAGTGTTTGAGTTTCTCTGATGATAACAGGTACATTATTTTGTTTTAATAAATTAGTCACCAGGTAAGACTCTTTACCTCCAACTATCACTGCTTTGATGCCCAATTTACCGGCAAATGATACCGCTTCAATAATCTCTTTAGCACCATCAACGTTGATAAACAACTTTTTACTGCCGTTAAACAGGCCTTTTAAAGCTTCAAACTTTAGATTTGTAACTTCAGGTTTCGTCTCAGCATAAGCTTTAGCTGCAGTAAACAGATTATTTATCTCATCCAATTGTTTTAACCTTTCTTCGTCCGGCGACTCACCACCTGCTGCCGCTGCTACAGGCGCCCGCCTGCGTCCTGCCCTGACCACCGGCCAGTTTAAATGTACGGCAATATCAGTTTTATAAGCAGCATCTTCCCAGTTCCAGGCATCCAATTGTACAACAGAAGACTGGCCTGACAACATTCCGCCATTTGGTGTAGGCTGCGCCAATAAAATACCGTTTGAACGTACGGTTGGAATAACCTTCGAATCGGTATTATATGCAACGATCGAGCGGACGTTAGGATTCAGCTCGCCAGTTTCCTCGTCATCAACGGTACCCTTCGCTCCTTCTTCAATTTCAACCAAGCCTAAGGTAGTTACCGGGCAAATAAACCCCGGATATACCTGTTTACCTGCGGCATTAATAATATCAGCGCCATTAACGTTTGGCGCTGTGCCCTCGCCTACTGCTGTTATTTTCCCTTTATTAAAAGCAATATAGCCGTTATTGATCACCTGGCCATTACCTATATGAATAGTGGCGGCGGTGATGACAATTGGTCTTAACTGCGGTTTGGCCGGTGAGATAGTGGCCTGGGCATAGGTAAGGACAGTGCTCAGCAACAATCCTCCAAAAATTAATATCTTTTTCATGTTGTTGTGTCCTTATTTTGATTTAGCCATTCCATTATAATCGTCAGCAACCACATAAGCGCTATCCTCAATGGTATCGCAAGTATAATTCGGGCGACGACGGCCACCTCCACCTACAGGCTGCGTAGCAGCGCCTTTGTTTTTAGCCTCTATCATTTTCTGGATAATACGGCCTTCATCGGCTCTCAGCTCTTTTTGCTTGGCCGCGTCTTTATCATAATCCCAGTATGGAACACCATCGACATAAGTTTTTTCAGCAACCGCATAAATTGATAACGGGTCTGTCGACCAGACAACCAGATCAGCATCTTTGCCTGCTTTCAAACTGCCAATCTTATTATCAACGTGCAGCATCTTGGCCGGATTTAAAGTAACCAGTTTCAACGCTTCTTCTTCGCTCATGTGGCCATAGGTAACTGCCTTGCCGGCCTCCTGATTAAGGCGGCGTGCCATTTCTTCATCGTCTGAGTTAAATGCGGTGAGTACGCCTTCATCATGCATGATCTTTCCATTGTATGGAATGGCCTCTTTAACTTCATTTTTGTAAGCCCACCAGTCAGAAAATGTCGAACCGGCTATACCATGCGCTTTCATCTTGTCGGCTACTTTGTAACCCTCCAGGATGTGCGTGAAAGTATTTATTTTGAAACCCATAGAATCAGCAACGTGAATCAGCATATTGATTTCGGACTGTACGTATGAGTGGCAAGTAATATGACGTGTATCGTCTAATATTTCAACCAGAGCGTCCAGTTCCAGATCGCGGCGAACATGATTGCCTTTTACAGCGTGTGCCGCTTTATATTCCTTAGCACGGGTAAAAGCGTCTACATAAACCTGCTCAACACCCATACGGCTTTGTGGGAAACGGGTGTTTGGTCCGCCAGGTAAATTGAAATTGCTTTGCTTAACGTTCTCGCCCAACGCAAATTTGATAAAGCCCGGAGCACCCTGCATTTTTAATTGTTCAGGCAACATACCCCAACGATGTTTGATCAGCATGGTTTGACCACCGATAGGATTTGCCGAACCATGTAGGATATGTGAGGTAGTAACCCCTCCTGCTAACTGGCGATACAGGTTAATATCTTCCGAATCCAAAACGTCACCTACCCTTACCTCTGAAGTAACAGCTTGTGTACCTTCGTTAATACCGCCCGTTGCCGCAATATGCGAGTGTTCATCGACAATACCTGCGGTAATGTGTTTGCCGGTAGCGTCAATAACTTTAGCATTACCTGCCGGCAGATTTTTGCCTACAGCTTTTATTTTTCCATTTTCTATCAGTACATCAGCATTTTTCAGGATGCCTTCTTTTTCATTTGTCCAAACGGTAGCATTTTTAAATAGTACATTTTCTGCCTTTGGTATTTCGATATTGCCATAAGCAGCAAATGGATAAACAACCGGTCCGTAAGTCAGGTCAGATTTCGGCGGCTCCCGACGCTCGGTGGCGGGTACAGTACCTGAATAAACAGCCGACCAACTAGTCGAGGTACCATCAGGTAATATGGCGCCTCCGGTTAAGGTTAGTGGCGAGGTAGATGCAATATAACCATTTAAGCGGATTGTGCCCGCCGGATTATTTTTCAGATCGAAGTATAAGGTCACCATATCACCTGTGCGGATAAAGGTCCCACGGGTGCGACTGCTATCAGTTCCCCCGGTACGTTGAACATTCAATTCATAAGATCCGGGGTTTCCGGTTACTCGCAGATTGAGACCCGCCAATCCATCGCCACTCAACTTGTAAGTACCCGCCAGGTTAATAGCGCTTACGCGGCTTACCACGTACTGTCTGCCTTCAACCCAGTTTTCGTAAATTACATTCCCTCTTTTAAAAAGATCGTCGGATGTAATCAGGAAGTTAGCCATTTTGCCTTTGGCAAGTGTACCTACTTTATCGCTTACGCCCAGCATTTCGGCAGGTATCTCTGTTAACGACCTTAGTGCCTGCGCTTCGCTTAGCCCGTGATCTATGGCCGTGCGCAGATTTGTCCAAAAATCGCGCGGATTACCTAAGCCGTAGGATGTGATCGCAAAGCGGATGCCTGCTTTTTCCATAAGCGCCGGGTTATTAGGTGCTAATTCCCAGTCTTTCAACTGCTCGTAGGAGATCTTTCTGGCCTGTAATGGGTCTTCAACATCGAATGCGTCCGGAAAAGTTAGCGGAATAATGAAACTGCTGCCGGTTGCTTTCATGGCGTCCAGACGGCGATATTCATCCCCATCAGTTTTATAGATATATTTTTTATTGAATTCTTTGGCAATTTTGTCGGCACGTAATACCATTAATGGATCGCTTACTTCAAATATTTGAGGCAAGTTTTGCTGGCGATTAAACTCAGCCAATGAAATATTGTACTCCTCTTTTTGCAAGCCATACCATTGCGCGTCTAAATAAGTTTGTCTTACCAGCGCAATACTACCCATTAATGATGATGGATAGTTGGTGGCTGCCGTTCCTTTTGAAAATGAATAGTTTGCCGCAGCCTCATCGTTCAGGACAACCAGGTTATCACGCTCATCGCCTAAGGTTGCCACCACTGATGTGCCGCGTGCTATACCATCATGAATAAGCGACTGTACGGCACCAAAACCATTTTTTTTAAAAGCTTCAGCGTTGGCTCCGTTGGCATGGAAAATTGATTTCACATTCATTTCGGGGCGGATTGCCTCATTCCAGCCATAAGCACCTGGTTTGGTAGATATTGGTGTCACAGTACGTCCGCCACCGCTGCCGAAAGCAAACGCCTGTCTCGGTGCTTCCGGCTGGCCATAAGTGGTGTAAGCGTCTATCAGGCTGGGATAGATGTATTTCCCTTTCAAATCAACCACCACGTAGCCTTTCGGAACTGAGGTCCCTGTTCCCACCGATTCAATTACACGGTCTTTAACCAATAAAGTACCGTTCGGAATTGTTTGCTGCGAACTTACGACGATTGTCGCGTTGGTAAATGCATACAATCCGGGACGAATGTCCTGCACGCCATTTACCGGAAAAGTTTGTTGCGCCCGGGCGAAATTGCATAACAGCGCAGCGAAACTAAAGAGTAAAAGTTTCTTCATATATTCTAATTATGAGTCAGTTATAGTATCATCGAATATAACTTTTTATAATGGTTTTTTAATTGGGTAACAGAAATGTTAGTAAATATTCTCTTATTCCCGTTCAGATGATTTGCATCGATCTCCGTTGTTAATTAATTACCAAAATCATAGCCGTTAACTAAAGTCAATGGCTATGTATAATGAGCAAATCGTTATAAACAAAAAAGACCCGCATTACTGCAGGTCTTTCTTTATTATGTGTTGGTTACGATTTATTTTACCGCATCAACCACCGCTTTGAAAGCATCCGGGTTGTTCATAGCCAGATCAGCTAATACTTTACGATTTAAACCAATGTTTTTAGCGGCTAACTTACCCATTAACTGAGAGTAAGAGATACCGTGCTGACGGGCACCAGCGTTAATACGTTGGATCCATAAAGCTCTAAATTCTCTTTTTTTGGTTTTACGGTCGCGGTAAGCGTATTGTAAACCTTTTTCAACTGTGTTTTTAGCAATGGTGTAAACCTTGCTGCGTGAACCCCAATAACCTTTGGCGAGGTTCATGATCCTTTTTCTGCGTCTTCTCGACGCTACGGCGTTAACTGAACGTGGCATTTTCTTGTCTTTTTGGTAGTGAGTGCCTTGCGGTCTTTAATACTCTAATACCTGGTTAAAAATTAATTAATTACTTTCCGATACAAAGCATACGTTTTACGTTACCCATATCAGCATCAGATACTAAACTGGTGTGAGTAAGGTTACGCTTACGTTTGGTTGACATCTTGGTTAAGATGTGGCTTTTGTATGCGTTTTTTCTTGCAATTTTACCGGTTCCAGTAAGCTTAAAACGCTTTTTAGCACTGGAATTGGTTTTCATTTTTGGCATATCCGTTATTTATTTGTGTTAATTAAGCGTTTCTCAACGCATTATCTTGATACGCAATAGCGTATTTTGTTATTTTTTACCTGCTTTTGGCGCAACGGTTAAAAACATCCGTTTTCCCTCAAGTTTCGGCAGTTGCTCTACCTTGCCAACCTCTTCTAAAGCTTGTGCAAAACGCAGCAATAATATCTCGCCTTGTTCTTTGTATACAATTGCACGGCCCTTAAAATGTACGTAGGCTCTCACCTTTTCGCCGCTTTCTAAAAACTTGGTAGCATGCTTTAATTTAAACTCAAAGTCATGATCATCAGTATTCGGTCCGAAGCGGATCTCCTTAATAACTGTTTGCTTGGCATTATTTTTTATCTCTTTAAGCTTTTTCTTTTGCTCGTAGATGAATTTATTATAATCAGTTACCTTACAAACCGGCGGAACCGCGTTCGGAGATATTTCAACCAGATCTAATTCCTGCTCTTCTGCTATCGCTAATGCGTCTCTAAGCGAATAAACACCTGTTTCTACATTGTCGCCTACTAAACGAACTTCTGTAGCCCTGATGAATTGATTGATGTTGTGTTCAGCCTCTTTTTTCTTAAAAGGAGGCCTTGGTCCTCTGTTTGCTGGTCTGTTTAATGCCAAGTTATACGGTTATTTCTTTAATTATTTGTTTTTTAAATTCTTCTATGCTCATACTTCCCAAGTCGCCCTGACCATGTTTACGAACCGAAACTACGTTCTCGGCAGCTTCTTTTTCGCCCACAATCAGCATATATGGGATCTTTTTAACTTCAGCATCGCGTATTTTGCGCCCTATTTTCTCATCTCTGAAGTCAATTAGCCCGCAAATATCGGAATTCTTTAACTCTTCTGAAAGTTTTTTTGCATAATCTTCATATTTTTCGGAGATCGGCAAAATAATAAATTGCTCAGGCGATAGCCACAGCGGGAAACTGCCGGCACAATGCTCAATTAATACCGCCACAAAACGTTCTAATGAGCCAAAAGGCGCGCGATGAATCATTACCGGACGATGTTTCATATTGTCGCTACCTGTATACTCTAATTCAAAACGTTCAGGCAGGTTATAATCAACCTGGATAGTACCCAGTTGCCATTTACGACCTAGGGCATCTTTAACCATAAAGTCAAGCTTAGGGCCGTAAAACGCAGCTTCGCCTAATTCAACTACTGTTCTCAACCCTTTTTCCTCTGCAGCCTCAATAATAGCTGCTTCGGCTAAAGCCCAATTCTCATCGCTACCGATGTATTTAGCTTTATTTTCAGGGTCACGCAATGATACCTGTGCCACATAGTCATCAAAGCCCAGGGCTTTGAATACATATAACACCAGGTCTATCACTTTCATAAATTCTTCCTTCACCTGGTCAGGGCGACAGAATAAATGCGCATCATCTTGTGTAAATCCACGCACACGGGTTAAGCCGTGAAGCTCACCGCTTTGTTCATAGCGGTAAACAGTACCAAATTCGGCTAATCGTACAGGTAAGTCTTTATATGAACGTGGTTTTGTTTTATAGATCTCGCAATGATGCGGGCAGTTCATCGGTTTCAGGAAGAACTCCTCTCCTTCCTGCGGAGTTTTGATAGGCTGGAAAGCATCGGCACCATATTTTTCATAGTGACCAGAAGTTACGTACAGATTTTTATGACCAATATGCGGCGTAATAACCTGCTCATAACCTGCTTTTACCTGTGCTTTTTGCAGGAAGTTAACCAGCTTTTCGCGCAAAGCAGTTCCTTTAGGCAACCATAGCGGTAAACCCATCCCCACTTTTTCAGAAAAAGCAAATAGCTCTAATTCTTTACCTAACTTACGATGATCGCGTTTTTTGGCTTCTTCTAAAATATGCAGGTAATCAGTCAGTTCGCTGGCTTTCGGAAAGGTAACACCATAGATGCGAGTTAACTGTTTACGGCTTTCGTCACCGCGCCAGTAAGCACCGGCAACGCTCATCAACTTAACAGCTTTAATAAAACCTGTATTAGGTATATGCGGCCCACGGCAAAGGTCAGTAAAGTTACCCTGGGTATAGAAAGTTATTGATCCATCTGGCAAATCTTTGATCAGATCCAATTTATACTCGTCGCCTTTCTCTGTAAAATAAGCTAAAGCATCGGCTTTTGATACTGGTTTACGCACAAACTCTTCTTTAGTCTTGGCCAGTTCGATAATCTTATCTTCGATTTTTTTGAATTCGTCTGATGAAAATTCGCGGTCGCCAAAATCTACGTCATAATAAAAACCAGTCTCAATAGCTGGGCCGATACCAAATTTTGTTCCCGGATAAAGTGCTTCCAGGGCCTCGGCCATTAAGTGCGCTGACGAATGCCAGAAAGTTGATTTACCTTTGGTATCGTTCCAGGTCAATAATTTAACACTTGAATCTTTTTCAATAGGGCGGCTTGAGTCCCATACTTCGCCGTCAACTTCGGCTGCTAAAACGTTACGGGCTAAGCCTTCGGAGATTGATAGTGCAATCTTCATGGCAGTGATCCCTTTGTCATACTGACGAACGGACCCATCGGGTAGTGTAATGTTAATCATCTACAACTATGATTTAAATTTTATAAAAAATAAGTTAGACGGTCACTTACGCGTGTGACCTATTGTTTTGTGGAGCGAAAATACAATTATTTTGGAATTATTGCCGCCCGGGTATTATTAAAGCTAAAAAATCAGTGATCCAAATGCTGACTTAAAAGTCACAAAAGTTAATCCAAAGTGATTGATCAATCGGCGCTTTGAATTTTAATTTCCTGATTTATAAGCCAGGCGATTTCTGGGCTATAAAGCCGAATTTTAACAATTGCTAAAAGTTATTGTTACATTGGTTATATATAGTTGTACAATGCAAGCCACTTCAAACCTGTTAATGATACGCCCGGTAAGCTTTGGTTTTAACGAACAGACCGCTGACAGCAATGCCTTTCAAACTCAAAGCCCCGATAAGCAAGCTGTACAAGTTCGGGCTTTGGAGGAATTTGACGGACTGGTAAAAACACTCCGCGATAACGGCGTATCAGTAACTGTTATCGATGATACGCCCGAACCTCATACCCCCGACTCCATCTTTCCTAATAACTGGATATCATTCCATGACAATGGCGACGTTTTTACGTATCCGATGCAGGCGCAGAATCGCCGTTTGGAGCGTCGCGAGGATATCATCCGAAAACTGAAGGAGAGCTTTACCATAAAACATGTGATTGACTTGACTCATTTTGAACTCAGAGACCAATTTTTGGAAGGAACAGGTAGTATGGTGTTAGACCGGGACAATAAAATTGTTTATGCCTGCCTGTCGCCACGCACAAATCAGGGGGTGCTGGATACTTTTTGTAAGCAAACTGGTTATAATGCTGTAAGTTTTCAGGCAGTCGATCAAAACGGTTTAGCCATTTATCACACCAATGTTATGATGTGTATAGGGAGCGATTTTGCGGTGATCTGTTTGGATGGCATACCCGATAAAACTGAAAAGGACAGTGTTATTCTCTCGTTAAAGAATAGCGGCAAGCAAGTTATAAATATCAGTTTTGATCAAGTAAGCAGCTTTGCCGGTAATATGCTTGAGATAAAAAACAAGAACGGTGAAACTTTGATCGTGATGTCGAAAAATGCATTTGATGCGTTGAATTACGAGCAGAAAGCAATACTCTCATCCTTTGGTAAACTTATTTATGCCGATATAAATACCATCGAAACCAACGGCGGCGGCAGTGCGCGGTGTATGATTGCCGAAGTGTACCTGCCGCCAAACACGGATATTTAAACGGATAATCAAACAAATTACACTCGCACTATAAATTTCCACTAACAATTGAGTGTTATTTCCGTTAAAAAATTACATTTTTGCCAAAATTTTAATAAATGCAGAGTTACCAGGAATTTCTTGACTTGAGCGTTGGCTTTCCGCAGGATGGCTTCGAGATCATTGATGACGAATTATACTTCCATGATCTTAATTTAATGGAGATGATTGAAACGTACGGCACTCCGCTGCGTTTTACCTATCTGCCTATTATTACCAAGAAAATACAGCAGGCCAAATTGTTATTCCAGCAGGCAATTATCAAGAACAATTATCGCGGCAGCTATAAATATTGTTATTGCACCAAAAGCTCGCATTTTAAGCATATTGTCGAAGAGGCTTTGAGGAATGATATTCACCTGGAAACTTCATCGGCTTTTGATATGCCGATGATTGATGCACTGGAGAAAAAAGGGGTAATAGCTAAAGACATGACCGTTATATGCAACGGCTTTAAGACGTTTCAATATAAACAGTATATCATTGATATGCTGCATGACGGTTTCAAGAACATTGTCCCGGTATTGGACAATAAGGAGGAGTTTAACCTGTACGATGATGAGGTTGAATTGACTACACCTTGTAACCTGGGTATCCGTATAGCAGCTGAGGAACAACCCGACTCCCAGTTTTATACTTCACGCTTGGGTATTCGTATGGAGGATATTATTGATTTTTATTACAATAAGATCGAGAACAATCCTAATTTTCAGGTTAAGCTGCTGCATTTCTTTATCAACTCGGGTATTTCTGATACACCCTACTACTGGAACGAGCTGGAAAAATACGTAACACTGTACTGCAAGTTCAAAAAGATAAACCCACATCTGGATACGCTGGATATTGGTGGCGGTATGCCTTTCAAGGACTCGCTGGTGTTTGATTTTGATTACGAATATATGATCAATGAGATTGTGAAGCGTATCAAAGAGATCTGTGCTGAGAACGATACCGTCGAACCTGATATCATCACCGAATTCGGTAAATATACCGTGGCTGAGGCTTCAGGTATTCTATACAAAGTATTGGGCCGTAAGCAGCAAAACGACCGCGAGCGCTGGCTGATGCTCGACGGCTCATTCATTACCAACCTGCCTGATGTTTGGGCACTGAACCAAAAATATATATTGCTGCCTGTCAACAACTGGGACTCAGAATACGAACGCGTAAACCTGGGTGGCATCACTTGCGATGGCCAGGACTACTACAACCAGGAAGCGCACATGAACAGTGTGTTCATGCCGAAAACCCGTAAGGTGCAGTACCTGGGTTTCTTTAACACGGGTGCTTACCAGGAGGTACTGAGCGGCTATGGCGGTATCCACCACTGCCTGTTACCATCGCCTAAGCATGTTATCATCAGGCGCAACCGCGATGAGACCTTTAACTTCGAGGTGTTTGGCGAGGAGCAAAACAGCAAACAAGTACTCAAGATATTAGGTTATAATACCTAATAGTTTAAGGCCGGTTAATCTGGCCTTTTTTTATGGTGCAGGCGTTTCATAAAATAGTGAAACACTTTGAAACACTTGAAACACTTTTATAGGTTAAGTAGCTGTAAATAAGATACTTGTGAAAAACCAGTGAAACACTTTGAAACAGTAGTAATAGTTTAGGTAAACGTATATAACTATTTGAAAATAAACATTTTATGTTCTTTTTGGCGTATGTTTCAATTTTAGGAGTGAAACACACCTATGAAACACCTGCATTAAGCATGTAAAATACTTTCTCTAGTTTTCCAGCAAGATATAAAACGCATCGGGCGGGAGTTTGAGCGTTACGCTGTTACTCTTTTTCTGAAGATCAAGAGTTTTAACCGCGTGGCCCGCGGCGTCAAGTTGTATAGCTTTATTGATCAATTTATTTTTTAAGCTGATGGTACCATCAGCAGGCATGCCCAGCCAGGGCATTTTGCCGGTGTTGATAATTTTAAAGCCGTCCGTTTGCTTATGGTTATTGTCAAATGTAGCGGGTTGCTCGTCCCAGCCGGTAGGCCTGAAAATGGTACCCACCTGTAATAAAACTTTTTTTGATTGGCCAAGATCTTTTCCGTCCATGCTTACCAGTTCGATAGTGGCGTATTTATTATTTGAGGTAATGGTTACTTCATTTAAATTGAAGCTTTTTTTGCTATTTAAAAAGCCCGATACGGCCTTTGCTTTAGGCGTGTTGAGCACAAATATCCCTGTCTTGTAATCCAGCTCTTCCTCGCCGGTTATTGAGGTTACTTTAGATTCTTTGGGCTTGATCAATTTCTTCAGATCGGCTGATAACTGAATCGTATCTTTTTTGCTATCGTACTTTGTGGATACGCCGCCCGTTAAAAAAGTAAGCGGCGACAACTCGCCTTTGTCCTTATTATCACTGATCACGAAATCGCGGTTCGGGTCGAACGATTGCTCTTCAAAAATAGGCGGCACATCGCGGTTTAACATACTTTTCATTGTGCGCTGCTCCTGAAGCACCTTTGCCTCCTTCACATACCCCAGTCTTTGTATCAGGGCGTTTGCCGGGAACATTCCTATCTCGCCTGGGGTTGAGGTACTCCAGCGGTTCATAGGATGCTGCCCTTTTATATTTAGAAAGGTAAAATAAGGTTCCTGCATGTAGTTGGCTGCCGTTGGTGTAAACCAGAAAAAGGCATCCAGCCCGGTAAGTCCGCCATAGGCGGCCACCAGTAGCGCGCCTTCGGTCTGGTATCTGTTAGGCAAGTTCCAGCCGCTTTCGGTCACCATCATGGGGCGGCCTGCAACGTGTTTGAGATTTGTTGGCAGATCGGCAGGGTTTTTCAATGCCGACGGGGCCCCATAAAAGTCTCCCGGGTCTACCCTCCAGCCGCTGTTTGGCCCCTTGTGCTGCGGATCAAAATATTTATTTACGGCAATAACCTCCGCTCCGCTATTGGTCCAGCGTTCCAGATCAAGCAGCCGGCTTTGCGACGCCGTGCGCCAGTTACTTCCGTTAATCAATTGCTTGCAGCCCAATACATCGCGATAGTAATGTACCATATCATCATAAAAAGCGCGTTGATGATCGGCATAAAACTCAACCTCATCATGCAGGCGGCTGTTGGCATGTTGACGCGGCGGTATGGTCATATCATAACTGGGCAGCAGTTCGGTGGTGTCTTTAATACCCGGCTGCGCACCATATTTGTTTCTTAACCATTCAGAAAACTGCACCCCTACCATTTTCGCCAGCGCCGGCTTTATTGCGCTCATTGTCCAAAACAATGGCGAATCCTCGTTTATTACCTGTATGACAGCTACCGCAGGTTCATCTTTCAAGGCCACTTTGGTGTAAGGATTGGGTGTAGTATAAAGATATTTTACCCATGCTTTGTAGCTTTCTTTCATTCGCTTATTAAAATAAAGCACTTCCCACATATCGTCCTTGCCGCTGTAGCCATCTATGCCCCACTCTGCCGGTATCCAACCGCCCATATGGCCATTAGCCGGCCAGTACGGCGAAATAACGGTGTAAATACCTTGCTTCTTCATAGCAGCCACACAGCGCCATATACTGCGGGCTTCGGTAGTATCTACCTCCATCAAACGGGTATTTTTTCCATGCGGATTTATAGCGCCATGATAGCGAATGATGTTTACGCCCATCTTTGCCAGGAAACGGGCAAGGCTATCCAGCTTTTTATCATCAAACCCGGCAGCAAGGCTGCCACCGTTGCAGGCCCAGAAGCGTACTTCCTGCTGCTTACTGTTTACAAACGAATTCCCATCGGCACTTAATTGTATAAACCCGTGTTCGCCGGCAAAATGCTCGTTAAGGCTACGCAGGTTTAGCAGATCTTTTTGAGGCGATTGGTTCTGCAGATACGAAAATGTCCACCAGCTTTTGTCGGGCACTTGTGCTTTTGTAGACAGCAACGCGAATAATAGAATAAATAAACAGGCGACTTTTTTCATGATGATTAGCAGGCTTGAAATTACGATTAAAAATGATGTGTAGATGAAGTAATGATTAATATTGAATGCCGTTGTATTTTAAAGCTCAATTGATCCTGAGGTACTCGGATGGTTACGAAGCGTTCATTTGGCCTTAGCCCTTATTTCGAGAGCCGCAATATGCAATGTTATTACCAACAAAAAATGTCATGTCGAGCGATAGCGGGATAGCTATACATAAACATTCACGCCATACTTAGCATGTATAGATCTCTCCCGTTGGTCGAGATGACACCGATTATTTCGACGAGGAACGAGGAGAACTACTCTCTTGAGCATACCGACAAAAAATGTCATGTCGAGCGATAGCGGGATAGCTATACATAACATTCACGCCATACTTAGCATATGTATAGATCTCTCCCGTTTGGTCGAGATGACACCGATTATTTCGACGAGGAACGAAGAGAACTACTCTCTTGAGCATACCAACAAAAAATGTCATGTC
Source organism: Mucilaginibacter panaciglaebae (assembly GCF_039539265.1). NCBI lineage: Bacteria > Pseudomonadati > Bacteroidota > Sphingobacteriia > Sphingobacteriales > Sphingobacteriaceae > Mucilaginibacter > Mucilaginibacter panaciglaebae. The sequence continues at coordinate 106,152 of NZ_BAABCV010000003.1, read as the reverse complement.
GAGCGATAGCGAGATAGCTATACATAACATTCACGCCATACTTAGCATATGTATAGATCTCTCCCATTGGTCGAGATGACACCGATTATTTCGACGAGGAACGAGGAGAACTACTCTCTTGAGCATACCAACAAAAAATGTCATGTCGAGCGATAGCGGGATAGCTATACATAAACATTCACGCCATACTTAGCATGTATAGATCTCTCCCGTTGGTCGAGATGACACCGATTATTTCGACGAGGAACGAGGAGAACTACTCTCTTGAGCATACCGACAAAAAATGTCATGTCGAGCGATAGCGGGATAGCTATACATAACATTCACGCCATACTTAGCATATGTATAGATCTCTCCCGTTTGGTCGAGATGACACCGATTATTTCGACGAGGAACGAAGAGAACTACTCTCTTGAGCATACCAACAAAAAATGTCATGTCGAGCGATAGCGAGATAGCTATACATAACATTCACGCCATACTTAGCATATGTATAGATCTCTCCCGTTGGTCGAGATGACACCGATTATAATATTGTCATGCTAACCTTCATAGCTACGCTAAGATTCTGATATTCAGCAAGACCTGATTTTATTTGAGTTAGCATACTGACAAACTACTGTCACCACCTCTCCGGCAAAACCTCCGTACCTTGCATCATTACCGAAATTTTTATGAATTACAACGACTCGCACACCTACTTTGAGCGGCCGGCCGAGATTGAGCTGATTCGCCAGATGGCCAGAGGGCCGCTTAAGCCTAAACAAGAAAAGCAACTGAATGACTGGCTTAGCGGCCCGCCCGACAGTAAGGACGCCTTCATTATTAAGCCCGCTGCGCAATTTCTGCACACTACACGCCAACAAGCCGACAGCGCCATGCTCTTTGGCGATTTCTGGTATGAGGGTGAGCTGTGTATCTTGTTTGCCGATACCAATGTGGGTAAGTCTATTTTGGCGGTACAGATCGGTGACGCACTGAGTCGCGGCACGCCACTTCCCCGCTTTGCTATGAAGCAGCAGGCATCAACGGTTTTGTATTTTGATTTTGAGCTGAACGATGCACAATTTACCAAACGCTACACCAGCGACCTGCACGGGCAGCACCAGTTTGGCCCCAACTTTTACCGCGTAGTATTTAATCCGGATGCCGATGGATCCCGCCGTTTTAACAGTTATCATGAGTATATCAACAATGCGCTCGAAAATGCGATCGTCAGCAGCGGGGCGCGGGTGATTATTATTGACAACATTACCTGCCTGCGCAGCAGTACACAGTCGGCCGCCACGGCCGTAAACCTGATGCAAAATTTGCAGACCATCAAAAATAAATATGGCCTGTCTGTATTGGTGCTTGCGCATACGCCCAAACGCAACCCTGCCAAACCCGTTACCCGTAACGACCTGCAGGGCAGCAAGATGCTCATAAACTTTGCCGACAGCGCTTTTGCCATCGGCGAAAGCCAGACCAAAAGCAGCTGGCGCTACCTCAAGCAGATCAAACAGCGCAGCGGCAGCCAGGTTTATGGCGCCGATAATGTATACTTGTGCGAGATCATAAAACCCTACAATAACCTGCATTTTGATTTTTACGGCCCGGGCAACGAAACCGACCACCTGAGCCCCTATACCGAGCAGCAACGCAAGCACCAGGAAGTCCGCATTTTACAATTGCACCAGCAAGGCCGCAGTATCAGGCAAATAGCTGCTGATACCGGCATCTCTCTTTCCTCAGTGTTTAGATTGGTGAAGAAGTTGGGGAGCGTGGGTGGATATTCTTAGGATTAATCTACCGACATCTGAGGCTGACCCGATAGCTATTGGGGCGGCCTGACCGAGGAATTATAGCACTGCACCGGGGAACTGAATTTGTAAAATTCTTATTGTTTATAAGAAAAAACGCTCATCAATAAAACCATCTGGCGTTAAACGGGTTATATTCTTCATTATTTGAGCAGAAAGTTTTTAATTGATAAAATTGCAACTTAGTTAAATTATCATTGTAACTTAGTTGAATTATCGTTCTAATTAATGTTTTAATGTCTAAAAAGAATTCTAAGGGCCAGAGTCACCAACTAGCCACTCTTGAAAAAACCCCTACAGGTATTTCAGGCTTTGACGAGATAACCATGGGTGGCTTACCAAAGGGGCGGCCTTCTCTTATTTGCGGCGGACCGGGTTGTGGTAAGACCCTGTTCTCTATTGAATTTATTGTTCGCGGTGTACAGGAATTTGGCGAACCCGGCGTATTTATCGCCTTCGAAGAAAAGGCTGATGAACTTGCGATGAACGTTGCGTCGCTTGGATTTGATCTGGAACAGCTCCAGGAAAGCAAGCTGCTTAAGATTGATTATATACATATTGATAAAAGTGAGATTGAAGAAACCGGTGAATATGATTTAGAAGGACTATTTATCCGCCTTGGACACGCTATTGACACTGTGGGTGCCAAACGCGTAGTACTGGATACTATTGAAAATTTGTTTGCGGGCTTATCTAATCAGGCTATCTTACGCGCAGAACTGCGTCGACTTTTTCAGTTTCTTAAAGATAAGGGGGTTACCGCGATCATTACCGGTGAGCGTGGCGACAGCAGCCTGACCAGGCAGGGACTGGAAGAATACGTATCTGATTGTGTGATCCTGCTGGATCACCGTATCATCGATCAGATTTCTACGCGCCGCTTGCGCGTCGTTAAATATCGCGGCTCACTGCACGGCACCAATGAATACCCTTTCTTAATAGATGAAGAAGGAATTACGGTGTTACCGGTAACTTCATTGCTGCTTGATAAAGAAGTTTCTTCTGATGTCGTTTGTTCGGGTATTGATGCTTTAGACAAGATGTTGGGTAAGGGAGGCTTTTACCGGGGCAGCAGTATACTTATGTCGGGTACTGCGGGCACAGGAAAAACTTCGGTTGCGGCTACTTTTGCCGATGCAGCTTGTAAACGTAAAGAACGTTGCCTCTACTTTGCTTTTGAAGAATCGCCGAAGCAAATCATTCGTAATATGGGCTCTCTGGGCCTGGATATTCAGCGCCATATAGATAAAGGGTACCTGCAGTTCCATGCTTCCAGGCCCACATTGTTCGGCCTGGAAATGCACCTGGTGGCCATCTATAAAGCGATCAGAAAATTTAAGCCACACGTTGTGGTACTTGACCCAATCACCAATTTAATAACGGTAGGCACAGTTAGCGAAGTAAAGTCAATGCTGGTACGTTTGATTGATTTTCTGCAGCAAGAACAAATTACGGCTATGTTTACGGCCTTGTCATTAAACAATATTGTTAATGAACAAACCGACGAGGGCGTCTCTTCGCTGGTAGATGCCTGGATGATGATACGTGATATTGAAATGAATGGTGAACGTAACCGTGGCCTCTACATCATGAAATCTCGCGGGATGAAGCATTCTAACCAGGTTCGGGAATTTGTCATAACCGATAACGGACTTGATTTAATTGAAGTTTACGTTGGCCCGGAAGGCGTATTGACAGGATCAGCCCGCAAAGCGCAAATATTGCTTGAAGAAACCGGCGAAGTGCTGCACACACACGCCCTGAGCCGTAAAGACCGCGAAATAGTGCGGAAGCGGAAAGTATTGGAAGCCAAAATAGAAGGCCTCCGTAATGAATTTGAGTCGACAGAAGAAGAATTAAATAAAGTATATATCGAAGAGGAGATAAAACGGGGCGTGCAGCAACAAAACCGTCAGGAATTATCTGATATCCGCACAGGAAAAAATGTTACTAATGTCTCGTCACAAGCCTTACAAAAAAAGAAAAAATAGTGGCTAAAAAAATTTATGAGCTTAGGTTGTATGTAGCTGGTCATACTGCAAAGTCTGTAACAGCACTACAGAACCTAAAAAAATATTGCGAAGAATATTTACATGGGCAATATTCAATTGAAGTTGTTGATCTCCTGAAAAATCCTCAGTTGGCGGAAGGCGACCAGATACTGGCTATCCCGACGCTGGTTAAAAAAGTTCCGGAGCCGGTACGTAAAATTATCGGCGATTTGTCTAATGAAGAAAAAGTGCTTGTAGGGCTTGATATACGCCCGCGTCCAAAGTCAAATTAAAGAACACAAATGAGTAATGATCAGTTCGACCCTTATTTAGGGCCTGCAGATGACGGCCACTATGAACTGAGGCTTTTTGTGGCCGGGTCTTCGCCGGCTTCTGTCCGGGCCATAAATAATCTGAAAGATATTTTGGAGCAACAGTTGCGTGACCGTTATGAGCTGGATATCATTGATATACATCAGCAACCCGAGCTTGCTCAACTGGAAAATATTACAGCGGTGCCGGTGTTGTTAAAAAAAAAGCCTATTCCCAGGCGACTGCTTGTAGGCGATATGTCGGACACTCAAAAAGTATTACGCGGGCTTGGCCTCGCAAATGAACCGGAAGCGTGAATGAAGAACTTACATATCAACAATTAGAGCGTGACCTTGCCGCGTTGAAGGCAGAACTTCTGGAGACAAGGATTCAACTGGAGGAGGCGAACGACACCATCGAGGCTATACGTAATGGCGAAGTCGACGCGCTGATTATGAAGGCGGATGATGGCCATCAGTTGTATACTTTACGAAGCTCTGACCAGGCTTACCGCATATTCATTGAGCAAATGACTACGGGTGCCCTTACCTTGAACCGTGATGGGGTAATACTTTTTAGTAATTCCAAGTTTGCTGAAATGGTAGCTTTGCCTCTGGAAAAAGTAGTAGGCAAGCTATTTTTTAATTTCCTGGCTGATGATGAACAAGAACATTGTAAAACCTTGATAGAGAATGCCTGGAGCGTAAGCTGCAAGCAAGAGTTGCACCTTGTTGCCAGTAACACACAAATGCCTGTATTGCTGTCATTGCAAACATTAGCTTTGGAAGATGGCATAGCCATGAGCGTAATTGTTACCGACCTAAGCATACAAAAAACACAACGACGGCTTTTAGAAGAAAAAAACAAGGCGCTTGAACAGGCCCGTCAACTTGCAGACGAATTAAATGATAATCTTGAAAAAACGGTACGGAAACGCACGGCAGAATTATATGCCAATCAGGAGCGTTTAAGCCGGATACTGGAAACCATGGCCGAGGGCGTAGGTATTATAGATAGCCATGGAAACCTGACCTATGCCAACCCAATGGCGCAAAAAATATTGGGCCTTACGCAAAATCAAAACGAAGAACAAACTTATAACGACCCCAAATGGGCAAACTTTCGTATAGACGGCACGCCCCTGCCGGCTGACGAACATCCGATGGCGCTTGCGATGTCTACAGGTGAGCCGGTGTACGATCAAGAGATTGCCGTGCAACCTCCCGGTAATGCTGAACGCTTTTACATTTCCATCAATGCCGCACCCATCAGGGACGAGAACGGCGCAATCGCAGGTAGTATAGGTACATTTATGGATGTAACACATCGCCGCAAGGCATTGCAACAAAAAGATGAATTTATTAGCGTTGCCAGCCACGAACTCAAGACCCCTATTACCAGTTTAAAGGCGTCGCTGCAGTTGTTGTACCGGATGAAAGATAAACCAGACCCGGTAACATTCGCCAAGTTTATAGAACAAGCCAATAAAAGCTTGAATAAAGTCAGCGTATTGGTTGACGATTTATTAAACGGCACAAAAGTAACCGAGGGGCAATTACAATTAAATAAACAAGTTTTTAGTTTACAATCGCTTATTGATGATTGTTGCCCGCATGTACGTGCAGAAGGTACCAATAAGCTTATCAGCTATGGTGAAACTCAATTGCAGGTAAATGCAGATCCACAGAAAATAGATCAGGTATTGGTAAATTTGGTTAATAATGCGGTAAAATATGCAGGTACTTCACAACCTATTCTTATTCATACCAAAAGGGTGAACGATTTTGCAAAAATATCCGTGACAGACGACGGCCCCGGAATTTCTAAGGAGCAACTGCCCCACCTGTTTGAACGCTATTACAGGGGGATCGGCACCAGCCAGCTGCTTTCAGGGCTTGGCCTTGGGCTTTATATATGTGCCGAAATTATTAAAAAACACGGTGGCCGAATAGGCGTAGAAAGCACCATCGGAAAAGGAAGTACCTTTTGGTTTACAATTCCGCTGGCCAAATAATCTGTGGTGGCCGCCAATGCGCACACATGTCGCGCAAGTCGGACCCGGTGATGTGGTTTGAACCTAAAGCGGCTTTGTAATTGAAGTTATAGTCTTCGTTGTATTTATCTGCGTGGGATACGTACGGGATATGCCGCAATATATTGTTTGTATTTCATGACAAATACTAAGATCGTAGTTTCTAGCATAGCCTCCACCCCTGACCTACCACCAAAGGCGGTGGTTTTGTCATTAGAATAAAACAACATTGTGTCTTAACTGTAACTGTTTTATGGAAATTACAAGAACAGGTACAAAGCCTTCTATAAAAGGTCCGGCAGATTGGTTTACGGGAGCAGTAAGAATAGACCCATTGTTTGACGCTAATGAGGCGCGTCGTGGTGCGGCAGCCACGGTAACTTTTGAGCCGGGTGCACGCACAGCCTGGCATACGCATCCGCTGGGTCAGACGATTATTATTACTGCAGGCCTGGGCTGGGTACAGCGCGAGGGCAGCCCGGTTGAACAAGTCACACCGGGTGATGTGGTTTGGTTTGAACCTAACGAAAAGCACTGGCACGGCGCCTCGGCTACCAACGGCATGAGCCACATAGCCATACAGGAAAACTTAGAGGGCAACGTAGTAGAATGGCTGGAACATGTGACAGATGAGACGTATAAACAATAAAGCCGCTATGAAAGCGGCTTTGTAATTGAAGTTATAGTCTTCGTTGTATTTATTTGCGTGGGATACGTACGGGATATGCCGCAATATATTGTTTGCCTTCGCGTATCAGGTCGTTCACAGACAGTTCGGTCTCTGTTTTGCTGACAGATTGCTGTATGCCGTTTTTAACCTGCTGATAAGCCTGTAATAACAAAGTTGGCTTAAAACGCATGGAAACCACCAGATGATGGCTCCTTTTCAGGTCGGTGATCTCGTCATCGGTTGCCATGTGAAGGCTCCATGACTCGCCCGATTTAAAGCCATGCTCGGTGGCCTCGTTCTTTAAATCAAATAAAAACATATTGACTTTATCATTCAGGAGATGTTGCGCATCTGCCGCGAGGGCTTGTTCGTTACTATTTATCATATTATTTGCTGATTCGGGGTTAATAATTAAAAAAGCTTAAAGATCACCCGAATCAGTTTGAGGGTAATATCTAAGTGATGATAAGCCGGTATTGGAGCCAATATATGAGAAGCTGTGGCGTTACTTTATACTTAACGTTAGTTTTCACTTTTCGTTATTCATTTTAAATTTATTTTAATTATTTGACCAAAAGTAAAAATATATCAATTATTAAACGTACCTTGCACGCTTATTAAATAAAACAATATAATGCAAAAAGAAGGAACAGTGAAATTTTTTAACACTCAAAAAGGTTTTGGGTTTATTTCACAAAATGACACAAAGGCAGAAATCTTTGTACACTCAACAGGCTTGATCGACGAAATCCGCGAAAACGACACAGTTAGCTATGACGTTGAAAACGGCAGAAAAGGTTTGAACGCAGTAAACGTAAAAGTAATCTAATCATCACGATAAATTTACTCCGAGACACCTGCCCTTCAAGGCGGGTGTTTTGTTTTAGAAACAATTTAATAACAAACATACTTTAAATACCGCATGGCGAGATCCAACGAAACATTCAACAAAAAAGAAAAAGAAAAAAAACGCTTAAAGAAACAGCAAGAAAAGAAAGAGAAGGCCGAGGTTCGTAAAGAAAACTCCAGCAAAGGCAAAAGCCTCGAAGATATGATGGCTTATATCGACGAAAATGGCAACATCACCTCTACCCCTCCTGTAGCCGGAAGACAAAACAAGATATCGGCAGAAGATATCCAGATTGCCACGCCCAAATATGTACCCGAGCCGGACGATCTGATTAAAACAGGCGTGATCAGCTTTTTTAATACTGCCAAGGGCTATGGCTTTATCCGCGATGCCAAGACCCAGGAAAACATTTTCTTCCACGTAAACAACCTCAACTATCAGGCTAACGAAAAAGACAAAGTAAGCTACAGTGTTGAGAAAAGCCCTAAAGGACTTAGCGCAGTAAATGTAACTAAGATATAATCTTAGTTACTTATCAGCATTCACCTCCCCAAAAAACGCCATATAAGCATTCAGGACATTTTTGCCGGCTTCGTGAATGGCGATGCCGGTTATATTGTTGCTGCGGTCCGCCTCGAAGGTTACACCGGCGGCACTATCATCATAAAGGGTGCGTTTACTGTTATTTAGTTTAAAGGTTCCCAACTTGTCGAGTTTGTAAAGCTTTTGCGCATCGGCGAGCAATACCCCGGTGTAAAGCCGGTTATTGATCTTGAACGAGGGCGAGGTAATACGGATCACTTTTACACGGGCGGTATCGTCATTACCCTTGTCGGTAGTAAAATAGATATTTGTGGCATAGCCTTTTTTACTATGATCGGTATACCAGGTCGCTACGCTTTTACCCATCGCCGCATCCGCGGAGTCGGGTTTACCCAATTGTGCCATAACCTGGCTCCGCGCTTCGTTTAGTGCTATTTGTCTGATGCTTTTACCTGGAATGATCAGTTTATCTGCAGCCACCTTCGCGATCGCAACAGTCGCGTTATCTGTGTGCGTGTTACTTTCGCTTTTAATAGCCTCGCTAACGGAATGACGATTTTTATTCTTGCAGGCTAATAAGGTTAAAACGTTTAATAAGATAAGTACATAGTGGTTCGCTTTCATAGTAATACCTCAGTTAAGGATTTAGGATGTTTGTGATACAGCTAAATGTTCGGCAAACATAAGCTTTTCTTTACCTTCACCCAACAATCTCAAACCAAGCTATTCCTACCTTTGGGGCAATGCTTATAACATCTGTCACAACAACATCACAACCCAAAAATCAACGCATCTCCACGGTATTAGCCTTCGCTTTACTACCGCTTTCGGGTTTTGCTACTGATATTTATATACCCTCGCTGCCCAGTATGGGTGCCGATATGCATATCAGCAGCATACAGGTGCAATTAACGCTGACATTGTTCCTGATCAGCTATGGTACTTCGCAATTGTTTCTGGGAAGCGTTCTGGATTCGTACGGCCGTTATAAGTTTAGCTTGGGTGCGCTGGTGGTGTTTATTCTGGCCTGCCTGGTAATCGCTGTTACGCGGAATATTTACCTCATCTACGCCATGCGCATTATTCATGGCATAACCGTCGCCATGATCGTTGTGGCTAAACGCGCTTACTTTGTTGATGTTTATGAGGGCGAGCAACTCAAACATTACCTGAGCATGTTTACAATTATATGGTCGGCAGGGCCTATTGTTGCGCCATTTTTGGGTGGATATTTTCAAAGCACATTAGGCTGGCAATCAAACTTTTACTTTCTGGCAGCTATAGCGTTAGTTATAGCGGTGCTCGAGGTTATTTACAGTGGCGAAACCATCAAACACCGAACCCGGTTTCATTTGAAAAAGATTGCGGGGCTGTATGCCGAAATGATCAGGACCACCACCTTCAGCCTGGGCATTCTGATGCTGTGTTTTGCTTATTCAATGGTGATCATGTATAACATGACGGGGCCTTTTATTGTCGAGCATCACTTTAAATTTACACCTGTTGTAGCCGGTTACAGCTCGTTGATCTTAGGATTTGCCTGGATGGTTGGCGGCTTTATCGGCAAGGCGCTGATCAACAAACCATTCTTTCATAAATTATTCGTTAATAGCTTATTACAGCTAATATTAGTAATAATAATGATATTTAGCATACGCTTTGTCAGCAATATCTATGCAATGATATTCTTCGCTTTTTTAATACACGTGGGTGCCGGTTTTACTTACAACAACTACTTTACCTATTGCCTTGCACGTTTCCCAAAAAATGCTGCTATGTCTGGAGGTTTAACCGGGGGGATGGTTTATGTGATTCTGTCTTTGCTGACTTATATTGTGGTGGCAGCTATTCCTGCCAAAGACGAGTACAATTTGAGTTGCAGCTACCTGGTATTTATCTTACTTTCAATGATTGTGATGCTGGTATTATACAGGCTGAACAGAAAGTCACCTCTATTAGATAACTAACTAAATACTACCTACTTATCTCTGGCATCTAAAGTTTGTCTTAAGGAATCGATACCTCGCCACATCATAGTACTTATAGCTTTCATTCCTTTATTACCGGGATGCGCTTGCACCGTGCTGTCCGGAAAAGTCCCCCAGGCATAATTACTCCTGTCGCGCCCCAAATTACTAAGCGATATAAAGGGCGTGTAATGTCTCATAATAGAGTCAACGGCTGATCGGCCTGTCCAAAACGAGCCAAAAGCAAATATTTCTACTTTTGGGTTACCGGTTCTTAAATAAGCTAACAATTCGGCGTATCGCTGGTTAAAATAAGCCCGGTCGAAACCGGCGGCTACTTCTTCGCCCATCTGTATAATGATCAGGTCGGGTTTGTTGTCACGATAACTTTTGAGTTCTGTGTCGAAATCGTACACAGATGTATGTATTTCAAACTCTGAAGTATTTTGAACTGCGGTAACGCAACCAGGATTCAGTGCAACAAACTTCCGGGTTAGTATATGGACATAGTCGCTATCCTGAACGGTAGCTGCCATGCCCCAGTAGCCATCCCACACATGCGTATGCCCCGGAGGAGCGAATGTAAGGCTGTTACCCAAAAAAAGAACATTTTTAAAGTAATATGGTATCGGCACAGGACGTAGCCTGCCTTTGTTACATCCTGATGCAACTATGACCAACAATACAAAGGCAATTAACTTTCTCAACCGCTAAAGATAACTATTTTCTATATCTGAATACACTTTCACCGTCATGCCGAATTATTTAGGCATCCTACACGCCAAGCAATTGGAAGTGCCGGAACATATTATTTATCGCTTGTTTACCTTGCACGTAGGATGCGGAAATAAATCCGGCATGACGCAATAAATAGGTCATCTCCCCTTTCACAGTCCAACCGGGAGTCAAAAAACTCAGCAAATGTACACCTTCCTGATACCTGGGTCATAAGTGCGGGTAATTTACTCTTAATAGCGCCTTATATCTATTAATTTACAGCAGACAGTAAGTGTTGCCGGTCATTTTATTATTTAGCTATATTAGCCACAGCCAATTATCAACAAGGCTGTAAAGGCCTGTTTATCGTGTATGAAAAAATTCGTTATCCTTAGTGCACTACTCAGCATTGCAACGGTTGTAGCTCATGGTCAAAACATCACCAACCCTGCTGTAACTGCTTTAAAGGCCGGATTCATTAATCCGCCGGCGTCGGCCAAACCGGGCGTCTACTGGTATTTTATGGATGGAAACATGAATAGGGAATCAATAACCAAAGATCTGGAATCGATGAAAAAAGCGGGCATTGGCAACCTTATTTTCCTTGAAGTAAATGTGGGCATACCACGGGGTAAAGTTGATTTTTTGAGTGATGAATGGCAAGAGCTTTTTAAACACGCCGTACGCGAGAGTGAGCGTTTGGGTATCGCGATCACCTTAGGAATCGGCCCGGGCTGGACGGGCAGCGGCGGCCCCTGGGTTAAACCTGCCCAATCCATGCAACACCTGGTTTCAAGTTCAATTAATGTAAAAGGCGGGCAATCAGGTAAAATTGTATTACCTGTCCCCCGACCCAAGCCGCCTTATTTCGGTGACGGCGCATTTACACCCGAACTAAAAAACGAGTGGAACACATTTTACGAGGATGTTGCTGTGTTAGCTTACCCAACACCGGCCGAAAGCAAAAAGATTGCTGATATCGACGAAAAAGCGCTTTATTACCGCGCACCGTATTCGTCAGCACCACATGTAAAACAATATCTCCCGTCGCAGGCCGAATATCCGGCGACTGACAACCAGGCAGCCATCGATAAAAAGCAGATCATCGATGTAACTAAATACCTGAAAGCTGATGGCGCCCTGGACTGGACACCACCTGCCGGCAACTGGACGATTATGCGTTTTGGCCGCCGTAATAACGGGGCTATTACCCGCCCTGCCCCTGTGCCCGGTTTAGGTTTTGAGTCGGATAAATTTGATACGGTTGCACTGCATGCGCACCTGAATAATTACATTGGCAAATTGCTGCGCAAAACAGGAGGCGCCAATGCTAAATCGGAAGGCGGACTAAAGCGCCTGCATATGGATAGCTGGGAAATGGGCTCGCAAAACTGGACGCAGAATTTCCGCGCCGAGTTTATTAAGCGCCGTGGCTATGACCCATTACCCTTCTACCCTGTTTACGCCGGTCAGATTGTCGGCAACGAAGAAATAAGCGAACGTTTTTTGTGGGACCTACGCCAAACTTCGCAGGAGTTGGTATTGGAATACCATGCACAAGCAGTTAAAAAATACGCGCATGAAAACGGCATGAGCTTATCTATCGAACCCTACGATATGAACCCCACCGCCGACCTGGAACTGGGTGCGGTTGCTGATGTGCCTATGAGCGAGTTCTGGAGCAAGGGCTATGGCTTTAATTCATCGTTCAGTACCATTGAGGCTACCTCAATTGCACACATTAACGGACGCTCGCTTACCCCGGCAGAATCATTTACGGCTCAAAACAACGAAAGTTGGAAACAATATCCTGGCTCTATGAAAAATCAGGGCGACTGGGCATTTGCTGCGGGCATAAACCAATTTGTGTACCACACGTTCGAGAATCAGTTCCTGCCTGATTCATTGCGTCCTGGCGCCACTATGGGCCCTTATGGTGTGCATTGGGACCGAAATCAAACCTGGTGGCCAATGGTGGGTGCCTACCACCAATACATAACCCGTTGCAGTTACCTGCTGCAACAGGGCAACACTGTTGCAGACATACTGTATCTCAATCCTGAAGGATCGCCGCATGTATTCAGGCCGCCGTTTTCGGCTTTGCAGGGCAATGATACTATCCCTGATCGCAGGGGTTATAATTTTGACGGCTGCTCGCCCGGGTTGTTATTTAAAGCCAGTGTGAAGAATGGTAAAGTAACTTTTCCCGGTGGCGCAAGCTACCGCATTTTGGTGCTGCCTTCGTCAAAAACAATGACACCTGCACTACTGGCTAAGATCGGGCAACTGGTTAAAGCCGGTGCTGTAGCAATTGGTGCACCGCCGCTCAAATCGCCGGGATTAAGCAATTATCCGGCCTGCGATGCACAGATTAGCCTCTTAGTGAATACAATATGGGGCAATAACCGACAAGCGGATGAAAACATCACCCAAACTCATGGCTACGGCAAAGGTAAACTGATCTGGGGCGGCGATATCCAGACTCCAATAGATAACCTTTATCCAAAATATGAAGTAACCGCAGCGATTTTGAAGCAAATGGGCGTTGCTGAAGATTTTCAATCAGATACAGCTATCCGCTATACGCATCGTGCCACGGCCAATTGGGATGTCTATTTTGTGTCTAACAAAACTAATCGGACCGTTAACGCCAGCACATCCTTCAGAAGCCTAAAAGGCGCACCTGAGCTTTGGAATGCGGTGACAGGCAAGATCGTCGCGCTGCCTCGATTTAAAAGATCGGGTACCTGCACCACTATTCCATTGCAGCTGGCGGCCTATCAGAGCTTTTTTGTAGTGTTTGCTAATCATCCGGTTACCGCTAATACATCTGCCAAAAACTTCGATGAAAAGACTAAGGCAGTCACACTAAGTGGGCCGTGGGATGTCTCATTTGACCCAAAATGGGGCGGCCCGGAAAGTATAGTATTCCATGAATTAACCGATTGGACACAAAACACTAACGAAGGCATAAAATACTATTCGGGCACCGCCACTTACACCAAAGTATTTGCTTTGCCTGCCGGGCTGCATAAAGGCGATAAACTAACTCTCAATTTAGGCGAGGTACATGACCTGGCCCGCGTAAAACTAAACGGCAAGGATTTGGGTATACTGTGGACCGCGCCGTGGTCTGTCGATATACCGTCGGCGTTAAAAAAAGGGAACAGGCTGGAAATAGAGGTTGTAAACCGCTGGCCTAACCGTTTAATTGGCGATGAGCAAAAAACCGGCAAGCATTACACTTACACCACTTATAATCCATATAAAAAGAATTCACCGCTTATTAAGTCCGGATTATTAGGTCCGGTTACTATCGAGGTAAGTCGTTAATAACTATTAACCTATGTCAACGTCAAAAAACAGTGTACAAAAAGTTAAAATCGGTCTTTTTGGGATCGGTCTGGATACCTATTGGGAACAATTTGAAGGACTCGAGCAACGTCTGCGCGGATATGTAGATGTAGTAAGTAATAAATTGTCGGCGTTTGATGTCGAGATTGTAAACCCAGGCCTCATAGACAACGCGCAAAAAGCATTTGAGGCAGGCAAAATTTTTAAGCGTGAAGATGTTGAGCTGATATTTTTATACGTAACCACTTATGCCCTATCGTCGACGGTATTGCCGGTGGTTAAAAAGGCGAAGGTTCCGGTAGTGGTTTTGAACCTGGCACCCGGGGCCGCTATCGATTATGCCAGCTTTAATAACCTGGATAATCGCACCCAAATGACCGGTGAATGGCTGGCATATTGTTCGGCCTGTCCGGTGCCGGAGATTGCCAATGTGTTTAAACGCTCGGGTATTCCTTTTTACCAGATTACCGGTACGCTAAATGATGATCCTCATGTTTGGCAAGAGGTTGAAGAATGGGTTGCGGCAGCTAAAGTGGCTAATACCATGTATAATAACACGTTGGGCGTAATGGGTAATTACTATGGCGGCATGCTGGACATCTACTCCAACCTAACCCTGCAATGCGCAACTTTTGGCGGGCATATTGAAATAATTGAGGTAGATGAATTATCCGGATTGCGGAAAAATATCAGTCAAGGAGAGATTAACAATAAGATAAGCACCATACATTCCTGGTTTGATGTACAAGCCGATTGCTCTGCCGAAGAGGTTACACGAGCAGCGCGCACCGCTGTTGCCCTGGATAAATTGGTCGACAAATATGATCTGGGCTCGTTGGCCTATTATCATAAGGGGAGCGGCAACGCAGTTAACGAGGATACAATGAGTTCGGTAATATTAGGCACTTCGCTGCTCACGGGTAACCATATCCCGGTTGCCGGCGAGTATGAGATCAAGAACGTACAGGCCATGAAGATCATGGATAGCTTTGGTGCAGGCGGTTCATTTACCGAATACTATGCCATGGACTTTAACGATGATGTGGTACTGATGGGTCATGACGGCCCCTGTCACCCGGCCATCGCCGAAGGCAAAATAACGGTTAAACCGCTACAGGTATATCATGGCAAGGTGGGCAAAGGCTTGTCGGTGGAGATGTCGGTACAACACGGGCCGGTAACGCTGCTGTCGGTAGTTGAAACTGCCGGTGGCAAGATCATACTCCTTATAGCCGAGGCTGAATCGGTACCTGGCCCTACACTGGAGATAGGCAATACCAACAGCCGCTATAAATTCGCTATAGGTGCACGCAATTTTGTAGAAAACTGGAATTCATACGGCCCGGCACACCATTGCGCTATCGGCAAAGGGCACATTGCCTCAAAAATTATTAAACTCGGGAATTTACTTGGCCTTGAAAGTGTGAAGGTGTGCTAATTATTATTTAGCTACGGTGTCTATCGCTTTGGCTAATTCGCGATCTTTAATCGTGATAATATCTCCCGCATCGTGGGTACTAAGCCATATCTCTACTTTATTATAAGTATTTGTCCAGGTCGGGTGATGGTTCAACCTGCTGGCGATATCGGCCACGCGTGTCATAAAGGCAAAAGCTTCTTTAAAGTCGCTAAAAGTAAAGGCCCGGTATAGTTTGTTATCTGTTTCGCTCCACATGTCAGTCGGATTTAAATAATATACAAAGCAAGAGGGTAAGTGTTTGTAATTGCTTGTGATCTGCTCTTGGAAGGATATTAGAGTTGCCTGGTTTTTGGATTGATGAAATAATCGGCGAAATTATGCGTTAATTGGTTTATCAATATGAAATATAGATTTGTGGGGATTGCGCTGACCGCGCTGTTGGTGACAGTAATAGATGGCTGTGGTATAGTAAGATCAATGGGTAAAGACCCGGAGGGCGAAGAGCTTTCCCGGTTAGAGGCTTTACCAAATTACAAAAATGGCGCTTTCGTAAATTTAGCTGAAAGTTCTGACTCAACAGTGAAGCGGTGGCTTTTTATGCGTAGCCGCCCCGCAACCATCAGGCCCTCTCAGGCGCTTCCATGGGTTAAAACTGATTTAATCACACTGGCTGCCCCCGCACCAACCATAGTTTGGTTCGGTCATTCATCGTTACTGATCAAAACCGGGCAGGGTAATATACTTGTCGATCCTGTTTTTAGCAACCATGCGGGGCCAGTGCCCGGATTAGTTACGGCATTTCCCGGCACCACGAATTACCACGCGAAGGATATGCCGCCAATTGACGTGCTCATCATTTCTCATGACCATTATGATCACCTGGATTATCGCACCCTGAAAAAATTGAAAGACCATATTAAAATGGCAATTGTGCCAATGGGTGTAGGTTCAGATCTGATATACTGGGGATTTGATCCTAAAAAGGTCATCGAACTGGATTGGAACCAATGTGCTACGCTGCCCGGCGGTCTTCAAATTACTGCTACGCCAGCGCAGCACCGCAGTAACCGCACTTATAGCAAAGAAAATAAAACGCTTTGGGCATCTTACGTTATACAGGCAGACAACTACCGCCTGTTTTACAGTGGCGATAGCGGCTATGGGCCACACTTTAAACAAATAGGCCAACAATACGGGCCATTTGATCTGGCGCTACTGGAATGCGGACAATACAGTCCGAATTGGCCATGGACACACCTGTGGCTTGGACAAGCCGCCCAGGCTGCTGTCGATCTGCGGGCGCGTTTGCTACAGCCTATTCACTGGGCCAAGTTTGAGGAAGCCGATCATCCCTGGAACGAACCTATAGAAAAACTTCTGCCAGCTGCTGAAAAACTGGGTGTTCAGGTAAATGTCCCGCGCATTGGGGAGCCTTATACTTTAGGTGATCCTCCCGATAAAACAGTTTGGTGGGATTTTAAATAATTAAGTTAATTTAGTTTTAGCACGGCTTTTTGATCAAGGAATTATTTGCGCTTTATTGCGGTTTGCTAAAGTTTGTATTTAGCGCCCACATTGAAGGTAAAGCCTCGGCGATCATTGATCCACTGACCGTGTCGCCGGCGCCTTGATCTCACTTTTGCCGATCTTGTAAGTAACGCTTAATCGTAAATTCTGATTCTGATAACGGGTTGTTTGCCGCTGCGCATAGCCTGATGTGGCTATGATCTCTGCATTATACGTATAGCGTGTTAAAAATGCTTCGGCACGCAAGCTCAACATCAGCCGCTCATTTCTGAACTTTTTATTGAGCGTCATATTATAGAATTTCCAGCCTTGCCGGTAACCTTGCAAGCTCAAATCATTCGCATTAAAGTAGCCGTAAAAATTCAGACTATAGCCTCGGGGCATTTTATAACTGGCATTCATGGTCAATAACTGCATAAAGCCATTATGGGTTAGGTCCATAGCTTTGCTGGCTAAATGAACGTATTGCCCCGTAAGTGTGCCGCCCAACAGGAATGCCGGCCCCGGTTTCCAGTTGAATGTTGCTGACAAGCCAAGACGTTGGTTGATACCCACATTTTTCCACGTACTTTCTAAGCGTCCATTAGCCAGCGGATTGCGGATATTTTCTATAGTATTCCGGTTGTCATTAAAAAACAAAGTCAAATCCCTGAAAAACTTCGGATCGTTGACTGAATAACTGAACTGGTAACGCCGTGTGATCTCTGGGCTTAAATCCGGGTTGCCATGCTGTAGGGTTAGTGAGTCGCTTGTGTTTACTGTCGGGTCAAGATAAGAAACAAACGGCCGAACTATCTTTTGCGTATAACTCAGCTTCAGGCTGGTGTTGTCACTCAAGGTCAGCTGTACCAGGGCATAGGGCACCCAATTATTAAAAGACCGTTCCCCACCCATCGCGTCCCTGAAAATTGCGTTCAAGGTGGTCTTTTCATAACGCAAACCCGTGCTCCAACCCCAACTACCTAAATGATTACTCAGGTTGGTATACGCTGCAAAAATTGTGTTATTATAATTAAAGGTAGCAGACCGGCCTGCATCCGGTGCATAAAGATTAATATCATGCACGTTTTTGCTGCTCAGTTTAGCACCGGATTCCCATTTGCCGTCGTTGCTGAATGCGTGTGCATAATCTGCCTGCAAAGTAAGGTCTTTCGTAACTACAGTACCGGCAAAAGTTTCCTGGTAAGGGCTTTTATCGGGTGCATTTTGCTGTAGCGCATAGTTGGTATTGGTTTGTTGATCGGCATACATACCCAATAGTGAATACTCATTTTTTTTGTTATTGCTCTGGCCGTCAAAACCTACATTATATGTCTGACCCGAACCTTGAACCGGTGTTTTCATCAGCCGCTGGAACAAAAATACCGTATCATAGGTATCAGAAACGCTGTTAACCACACTTGTATATTGGCCCACACGAAAACCCGCATTTAAGTTATTTAAAGAATCTAAACGGCAAATAAGGTTAATGCCGCCGAAAATATAGCGACCGGTCTGACGGGTTTCGGCTTTCTGACGCAAGGACGAGGCTGCTGTGTTTCGCAATAAAACCGTCCCGTTACGGTTCCTGTAACCCTGTATAAAACCATCACCATGTACTTGCCACACACCTTGTTGATGGTGAATATCGCCCATGATATTTTCACCGCGGTTGCCGAGCACCCCGCCGATGTTGGCGTTAGTAATGTTTTGTTTGAGTTTTTTAGTGATGATATTGATAACCGCATCGGTCTCCTGGGCATCGTACTTGGCAGACGGATCTGTAATTACTTCAACTTTGGCGATCTGCTCAGCCCTGATAGCCCGTAAAGCATCCGCTACGGACGGCGCATAAATCTCCGAGGGTTTACCATCGATCAGTACCTTGACCTTAGCGCTGCCGCGAACCATCAAGTTATTGTTACCGTCTACGCTTAGCATCGGTATCTTTCGTAAAATATCTGAGGCATCGGCGCCGGCGGCGGGCAGTAAACTTTCCGCATTAAACACAATGCCATCTACCCGGCGTTCAATCAGGGGCCGTTGCCCACGTATGATTACGGTGTTCAGCCGGATAGCCGACTCTTTTTTTGAAGAGTCGGCGTTTAGACTATCCAATTTTTGCGCCCCACCTGATAATGGGCCCAGGCAAAGCAAAACGAAAATGAAATACTTCATTTAAAATGCACCAAAGCCAGCATTTCTCCCCGATCAAGTTCATGCGACAGGTATATCAAGCTAACCTGATGGCCCGCAGCCTTCTTTTCGGCCTGCAAAAGGTCTTTCACCGCAATAGTCATTTGACCGGCATCTTTAAAATCCCATTTTTGCAGGCTGTTTCCTTCGTCATCCTTTAAAACGATGCTTCTGCCGGTACCGGGGCTATTATCCAGTTGGCAGTGCCGGTACACAAACCGAAGCTGGTCGCCCTCTTTAGCCTTATCCAAAGCCAGCACCCGTAAATTCAGCGGCTGGTTCACCTGCTGCTTCAGCATCAGTTTATTATTCAGATAGATCTCATAGTTGTCTAAACCAAACTTGCCGGTAAAACTTAAATTGCCCAGTACAAGGGCAAAACATGCGCATAACAATAGCTTTTTCATATGATCTTTTTTTTGATTTAACCACAAGTTACCCGATCAAATAATCCCCGCGAAAAATAGTAGAGCAACGACCGATCTAATAGACATTCGTTTTTTTATGTTTATCTTCCTCTATTATTTAAGTCGTTTGTCGATATTTTTTGGCCGGCGCGGCAATTTTGGTTTCCTTTAAACAATTGAGCAATGAGATGAAGCTTTTTGACAAAAAAACCGCGATTTACGGCGCTTACTGGATACTGGTTACCGGCTTCTTTTTATATGAGAAAAAGTACCTCCTTTATAAGGCTAACCTGCCTTATTTTTTTGCCTGCGTTGGTGTTCGGGTGGGGCTGCTTATCATCATAGCCTACTTAAACCTGCACATTTTCCTGCCAAAGTATCTAGCCAAAAAAAGATATGGCGCGTATGTTAGCGCTATTTTATTCTCGGTACTCACTTACCTGGTCATCCAAAGCCTCTACGACTATTATTTATACGGTTATATCGTCGGCCCGCTCTATAACAGTAATATGTGGGAATCTGTCTCCTATAATTTTTTCAGTACCTTATGGTACCTCGCTCTGATGCTGGCACTGAAACTGAGTTTGGACTGGTACGGCCAGCAATTGCTCATTCAGCGCATCACTGTGGAAAAGCTTCATGCGGAAGTGGATTTTCTACGTGCACAGGTTAACCCGCATTTCTTGTTCAATATTCTGAATAACCTGTATGCGCTTACTCTCAAAAAATCAGAACTGGCACCCGATGTAGTACTCAAGCTCTCATCGATGATGGAATATATGCTGTACGACAGCAATGATGAAAAAGTACCGCTGACAAAAGAACTGGAATACCTCAACAATTACGTCGAGCTGGAACGGTTGAGGTTTGGCGCCAGTGCAGTGATTACTTTTAATACCGGGCAGGTAGGCCCCGGGCAAAAGATCGCGCCCTTGCTCTTACTTCCGCTGGTAGAGAATGCCTTTAAACACGGGCTAAGTAAACAGACCGCGGATAGTGCACTCCATATTTCGATCAGCTTACATGGTGACACGCTAATGGCGCAGGTGGAAAACACGAAACCCGCACTTGTTAGTTCGCAATACAAAGGTGGTATCGGACTGAATAATTTGCGCAAGCGACTGGAATTGCTCTATCAGGGCAGGCATGACTTACAGTTGCAGGATCAGGTAACGACCTATAAAGCCACCTTAAGAATCGAATTATGATGGAAGCGCTGTTAAAAATCGTCATCGTAGACGATGAGCCGCTGGCTCGTGAAGTACTGGAGGGGTATTTAAAAAGAATGCCCCGTATTGGACAGGTGCAGCTTTTCCCTAATGCGACGAAAGCTTTAAGTGGTTTGAAAACCTTGGCGCCTGACATTTTGCTCCTTGATATTGAAATGCCCGAAATGAATGGCATCGAATTCTTGAAATGCCTACCTGACCCGCCACTAACCATTTTCACCACGGCCTATCGCAATTACGCTTTTGATGGTTATGAACTGGGCGTGATCGATTTTTTATTGAAACCGATTGCTTTTGACCGCTTTGAGCAGGCTGTGGCAAAGGCCCGCGAACTCCTGGCGCTTGAGAAACACAGCCAGTTGGAAGATACAGCCGAAAACAGCAACGATTTTATTTTTGTAAAAAGTGGTGTACAGCGCATTAAGCTGCATTTTAGCGATGTGACTCATATACAGGGACTGAAAGACTATGCTATTGTCCATACGCCGGAAAAAAAGATATTGCTCAAAGGCTCGATAAAGGCGATGCTCGACATATTTCCACCCGCCCGTTTCTTTAGGGTACATAAATCATTTATCGTGAACCTGCAACATGTCCGTCATTTGGAGCACAACAGCATTTTACTGAATGGGCAGCAGGTGCCCATTGGCCGCAATTTTCGAGATGAGATTGAAAAGCATCTGAAGCCCCTTCAATAAGCATAATGTGGTATCAATTATTAGCTACAAGTCCCTCAACTTACGTGTGCTGACACGTCAATCTGATCTTTAGGCCGATTTACCTTTTTTTTATTTTCAATTAATTGATTGATATGTAGAAAGGGGGTGCTTACATTCTCTATATCGGCGACTAAAGCCATTTTTAAACATTCACCGAAAGTATGGCTTTCGAGTCCTTTCATTTCAATTAATATCTCTTAGCGCATATTATTATTTAACTGAAATTCGGTTAAAACGTCCACAAACTACTTGGTGATAAAAGGTTGATGAACGATAGTGGCTTTTTTCATGGTTTGTTGAGTTTTATATAGCCGGGTAGCCATCTCCAAGCGCTCTTTATAACTTCTCTTCAACCCTTCTTTCAAAAGATCCAGGATACCGTGATTCCCCGTATTGTTTAAAATGTTTCTTTAAACATTCTATTAACTCTTTACTTTTATTAGGATTAAAATAACCTGAGCGATATCCTCTCCATTCTTGCGAGGTCATAACACTATGAGTTCCATCAGAGTTCTTTGAGATAGAGAAAGCATCTAAGCCGACATATTTAGGAAAACCAGCACTAATTAATCTGGCCATTTGTTTGTCCACACTGTACCATGGCAACCAATCCAATGGCTCTTCTTCAAAAAGTTCTTCCAAAGGTGGTAGTGGTGGATCATTGGGTTTCAGTCCATCGCCAGCAGGCACCTTGCTTACACGTATAGTGCTCATTTGACCTGGGAGTAGCGGATCGGCTATCACTATGTGTAATAAACCTACTAAAGGAAACCCATCTTTAAGTAGGCCATATACCTGAGTTTCACCCAATGAATTTAAGCTCTTGTTTGGATGTTTGAAATTGGGCCTTACAATCTTCACTTCATACACCGCTGTACGGTCATAAAACAAATGGTCGCCGCTGTATGGAATAAACATAATGTCATAGTCACCGGGACGTCCTTCCCTTGTCAAACCGACTTCTTTCCGTAGCACATTTGTAGCCAGATAAAAACCTTCATATTGTTCCACACCATCAATACGTACCGGATCAAATAATAGATTATAGAAGTGAATAAGATCATGAGAATATTTATCCTTATCCTTGAAAGAGGTGATCTTCTCTATAATTTTTCGCTCGTCTGAATCTTGTGGAACAAAACCAGCAAAGGTTCCCATATTAATTATTGTGAAAGTGAATAGTTATGTATCTTCTTTTAATTTGAAATCTCTTTATTAGTAAAAGTAATTAACATATCCAATAATTACTGAGCTAAGTGACAATTGGAAAGAGACTGTTTATAGTAACTACTTGAATATTACCAAGTCGGCAGTTAATTTACAAACTCTATAAATTATGATAAGAAAGTATAATAAAACGAATAACCCAGAATTTTCTACCGACGAATTAGAGCTATTAAATTTAATCGCCGAACTCATTGCGGAAATTATTATTAAAGAAACCGATGAAGGCGATTACGAAAGTGCTATCAAGAAAGTTTAGGTGTTCTAATCTCGTGCTATTTGACCGGAAAGAGGATCACAAAAATGCAATTTAAGCTCTTTAAGACAAGATTTAGAGGTGTTCTAAATCCCATGTAATCATCGTAAAAATGGACGTTACTTTGCAACCTTCGTTAATTCAAAGAAAATTAAATTATTGATAATCAATATAAAACAAAAAATGGGAATGGTGTTCAAACCATTCCCATGTCGTGCGGAAGAAGGGACTCGAACCCCCACGCCGTGAAGCGCCAGATCCTAAGTCTGGTGCGGCTACCAATTACGCCACTTCCGCATTAGGATTTTTAGAGCTGCAAAGATAACCCAATTTAACAGAATATAAAATGTTATTAAAACTTTTTCATAATCGCCTAATTGTTAGCGGTTATATTTTAGTGGATGATTATAGATTGTATATTTGATATACCCCCGTGACCTTGCGCCCCTCGCCCACCAGCACATTGGTGATTTTCTTTTCCATCATTAAAGGTTCCACCTGGCTGATAAATTCTTCAGCATTTACAATAACCGGGGTGGTCGTCATCATATCAGCAACTGATACCTTCGAAAGGTCCTGATTCTTAAGCAAGGCGCGGCGCAGATCGCCATCTGTAATAATCCCATCGATATAATTTTGATCACCAACCATAACCATCCCTAATTTACCTTCGGACATACTAAGCAGCACATCAGTAAATGAAGCGTCTTTGCGAATGAATGGTAGATTATCGGTTCGCATCAGGTCTTTTACACGGGTAAGCAGCTTGCGGCCCAAACTACCACCCGGATGAAAACGCGCAAAATCCTCTTCCTGGAAGTTCCGCGACTCCATTAGCGCAATAGCAAGAGCATCGCCCATTACCAACGCCGCTGTGGTTGACGATGTTGGCGCCAAAGCTAAGGGACAAGCCTCACGTGTAATATTGATATTCAGATGATGGTCACTATTTAAAGCAACAGTTGAGCCAGGGTTGCCTGTAAAGCTGATTATCAGATTTTTGTGATGTTTTAAAAATGGAATTATCTTTAAAACTTCATCAGTTTCTCCCGAGTAAGATATCAGAATAATTGTATCGTCATTGCCAATGATGCCGAGGTCGCCATGAAAAGCATCGCCGGGATGCAGAAACAAAGAAGGCGTGCCCGTGCTTGATAAAGTTGCAGCTATTTTTTTACCGATCAACCCCGATTTACCTACCCCGATAACAATGACCTTACCTGTACTGCTCAAGATAGCATCGACCACGCCGGTAAATGTATCGTCTATCAGCCCGGCAACGTGTTGTAAAGACTCGATCTCGACCGCGAAAACCTTTTTAGCAATATCTTTCATTTTGTTATATGTACAACCTACGCTATAAGCGGTTTTATTACTTCTTCTAATTGATGCAGTTTCACCATGTTAGGGCCGTCGCTCAGAGCGTTATCAGGGTCGGGGTGTGTTTCCATAAAATAACCGTCGGCACCGAATGCTTTAGCGGCCAGGGCCATCATAGGTACAAACGTACGGTCGCCGCCTGTTTTGCCGCCTGCGCCGCCCGGGCGCTGCACAGAATGCGTGCAGTCCATACATACCGGATAGCCAAAGGTTTTCATGTCATAAATATTCCTGAAATCGACCGCCAGGTTGTTGTAGCCATACATGTTACCGCGCTCGGTAAGTATAACCTGGTTATTACCCGCCTCTATCACCTTTTGCGCCGGATAAAACATATCCTGACCCGAAAGAAACTGCGCTTTTTTAACGTTCACAATTTTGCCGGTTTCTGCAGCAGCAACTAACAGATCGGTCTGACGGCAAAGAAATGCCGGGATCTGCAAAATATCAACAACCTGGGCAGCTATTGCGGCCTGATAAGGCTCATGAATATCGGTAGTAACCGGCAAATTAAATTTTTCTTTTACCTTTTGCAGCATCTCCATTCCCTTTTCAATGCCCGGCCCGCGGTAAGAGTGGATGGAAGTACGGTTAGCTTTATCGAACGACGATTTGAAAACTACTTGTACGGGATACTTCTGCCCTATTTCGGCTGCTTTTTCGGCTACCTGGTACAAAAGCTCCTGGTTTTCCATAACACAGGGACCCAATATAAAAAACGGCTTTTGCCGCATATTGTCAAATAATGCCATGCAGCAAAGATGAGAAATTTTATGTTTAAGCACTAATTGCATTTTGTTAGCACTAACTTTGCGATATGATCAATTATTTTGACTTTTACGCCATACCGCAATCGTTTAACCCCGATACTGCTTACCTGAAAAAGAAATTTTACGAGCTGAGCAAACAGTATCACCCGGATTTTTATGCAAATGAGGACGAAGCAAAACAACAGGAAATACTGGAATTATCAACCCTGAATAATAAGGCCTATCAGACGCTGTCTGCACCCGCGAAGCGCCTGGAATATATTTTACAATCGCACGGATTAGTTTCTGAAGGCGCGAAGCCGCAATTGCCCGCAGACTTTTTAATGGAAATGATGGACGTTAACGAACGCCTGATGGAAGTTGATAGCGCCGAAGAGTTAGGAAATATAACCGCTGAAGTACTTGCTATTGAAGGTGACATAAACGAAGAATTAGGTCAACTCACTGCCGACTACGAACAACTGGACGATACCGCCAAAGAAAGCCGCCTCAATGAAATTGCAAATATTTATTACAGGCAAAAATATTTATTACGAATTAAGGAGAGTTTGAATAACGTTGCTCAGCGCTTTTGATGGAAGTAACTGAATACTTAAAAGTACTTGAATAAACTGCTGGCTTTGGTCGATCATGAAATGAAAAATACAGGCCCCTAATAACGATCTGTTCATTTAAACGACAGTAAATCAATGCTATCTTGAATAATCGCAAATATATATTGCGAATTAAATGGAGTTTAAATACATTTGCATCCCGCTTCTGAGGGTTACCTCAGTGACAGCAATGCCCAGATGGCGGAATTGGTAGACGCGCTGGTCTCAAACACCTGTGGGAAACCGTGCCGGTTCGACTCCGGCTCTGGGTACAAAAGCCCCGATAGAAATATCGGGGCTTTTGCTTTTGATGGCGGTAACCATCATGATAAAAGCAACGTTTCGGGGGTAATGGCGCGTCCTGATTTCGTCTTGGTAACTTTGGCGTAAAGCAAAGTGACAAGGTTCTCATATAGCTACTTTGCATCCGGTCTGCAAATATCTTTTGCCTTATTAAAAGTTGCCAGACAATCAATAGCCGGATGCGCTGAACCAATAAAATTTATGTTTTTTTAAAAGCCTTTATTTTGCTGATAACATAGTAGAGAATCAACGCTATGACAGTCCAGTATAAAGAACAGGCGAGCGCCCGAATTGGAGGCGCCGGGTCCGGATCGTTGAATATTGGCGACAAGGGCCCTACCAGAACAATTTTTACGGGATAGATGATTGAGGCCATAGTACGCTTCCAGGCTATTGGTGAGTCAGTCCCCGGGAACCACTCGCCGTTTACGGGCGCCAAAAGCAAGTTAGTGCCAATTTGAAAGGCAAACGCCGAAACGAGGAAGATAGTGACGAATTTTGTTTTTGAAATTTTCATGATTGTTGTTTAATGAAAAGTACTTTGTATTTCAAAGTTAAATAAAATTATTTCATTTCAAAGCATTTAAGAATTTTCTTTTACAAAATCGATATGGTAAAATGGTGCCTGCAGCCGGACTCTGGTCTTACATTAACCAGGTGTTTTTAATCAGATTTCTTTTCATCGACTATCTAAACTCTTAATAAATGCAATCAGATCGGCCTTTTCCTTTGCTGTAAGGTGCAGCTGATCTTCAGGCAACGTTTGATTCGGCACTTTAACCCCCGCTCCTGCGCCGCCGCCTTTATCATAAAAATCAATCACCTCGTCTAAGGTCTTATAGATACCATTGTGCATGTAAGGCGCGGTACGGGCCGCATTACGAATGGTAGTTACCTTGAAGCTATGGTTATTAAAATCCTGTGGCTGGATGCCATACATTCCGGGGTCAGCATCCACAAGCTTTCTATCTTTTGTTTTAGGGACGCCAATGATCTCAGCTTCCATTTGCATATATCGCGGCGGCAAGGCGCCGTTAAATAGCGGCATATAATGGCAGGTGCCGCATTTGGCTTTGCCCATAAATAAGTTAAAGCCGCTTATTTCGGAGGACGTCAGTGCTTTTGAATTGCCCTGCATAAATTCGTCAAAACGACTATTTAATGCGGTCAGGCTGCGTACATAACTGGCCAACGCATTCATTACTTCAAAGGTGTCTATAGCTGTACGATTATTTAGGCGATATGCTTTTTCAAACATTTTACGATAAGCTTTGTCATGCCAAAGCTTGCCTATAGCTATCTGCATATCGCCATGCATTTCGTCGCGGTTACGCACAACGTCATTGGCCTGATCTTCAAGGGACGGCGCGCGCAGATCATAGAACTGAGCGGGTTGCAGCGCGGCGTTAATAAGGGTTGGTGTATTGCGGGCTACGAGTTTTTTTCCGGTGATATCAAGGTTCTTTGGTAAACCGTCGGTAAAAGCTTTATCAGGCTGATGGCAGGTTGCACAACTACGCAGGCCGTTTCCAGAAAGTATGGGGTCAAAGAAAAGTCTTTTTCCTAAGGCAATCTTATCTACGGTAGCCGAATCTTCGGGCGCTGCGATGAATGCATTGCGGTTAAAAGCATTTGCATCAAATAAAGTGGCTGCGTCTTGATTAAGTAAGCGGTTATAATGTATGTTGGGCAGTTTGAGCCTGTTATGCAATTGGGTTAAATCGCGCGTTAGCGGATTGACATAACGGATAATAAACCCGGCTCTGTCGAAATGATCGAACTTTACAGGCCGCTGCAGATATCTGATCGCAGATTCAAAGTCTATCCGTGAATCATATCTGCGGATAACTTCCTGTACACTCTGCAAGGCGTTAGCCGATTCACTAAAACAATTTTTTAACAATGGGTCGTCAAAATCATTCAAGCCCAGGCTCTCAATTCTAAAAACCTCTTGCTTTGCGGCGTCTAATATTTGCCAATCTTGTAAATCGGCATGTTTGAAGCGCTCTTTAAAAGCCATGGCATTGGTAGCCAGCCGTTGTAGTAAACCGGCCATATCACGCTTTTTGGTTGATACAATACGCGGAATAACATAACCTTCAATCACCTGCAACCCATCGGGTTGAATAACTAAGCCGGTTATTTCGGCCTCGGGCACGGGCGGGCCGTTTACCAGGCGTGTAGTAACCGGGTCAAAGTATTCGACAGCCCACTCTATTCGCTTATAAAAAAAACGAACCTGTCTGAAACGTTGCTGCAACAGCCGCCTGTGTGCAGCATCAAGCGGTGTAGAACGCAACAATCCGACAGCTTTTAACAGGCTGTCGGATTGGAGTATTAATTTCTGTTGAACTTGTTGTGCAAGGCTGTTGTCAGGTTTTCTGAGGGAAAGCAACGAGGCCATACCCGTCAACAAACACCCAACGACCGTGACTTTAAAAATCGAACGCATGGCTAAACGGATCGGCTTTCGCATCGCGATCTGCCAGCGGTTTTAATTTCCAACGTTTTTCAATAAAAGCAAGGATACTTAAGGTTTCATATTGGGTGTGGTCTACATACCCTTTTTTTGCAAAAGGCGAAACAATCAGCGCAGGAATGCGTGAGCCCGGCCCCCATTTATCAATTGTCGGCGGAGCCACGTGATCCCAGAAACCACCATTTTCATCGTAGGTCAGAATAATCACAGCATCTTTGCCATTGGGGCCGTTTAGTACAGCATTGATTATTTTGACAGCATGCTCTTCACCTTGTTTAACCGACGAATTGCCTGGATGTTCATTTTCTACGCCGGTAGGTTTAACAAATGATACGGCGGGCAGCGTACCTTTTTTTGCAGCTTCAAAGAACTCAACTTCATCTTTTAAATGTTCTTTGCGGTCTTTTGAGCCTGGTGTATAACGCTGAAAATAAACTAAAGGTTGATGATGATATGAAAAACCGGGGTCTGCCGCGCCGGCATCAGCTTTGTTCCAGCCACCTGCATACCACGCCCATGATACACCTTTATCGGTTAGCCGGTCTCCTATATTCGGGGCGGTTTGTATGGGCACTAATCCAGCCGGATCGGCATTTTTTGGGTGCAGGTTAACTGAGTTAAGTGTATTAACCGCATAGCCATCCGGAGTTACCGAACCGTCTTTAATCAGTTTACCTGATGCGTCTACCTGAGCCTTCATAACAGCGGGTGCATTGGGGAACGTAGGTGTCGCAGCAGCAACTAACCATTGGTGATTCAAGAATGATCCGCCAAAAGCACTATGGAAAAAGCGGTCGCATAAGGTGTATTTTTTGGCCAATTCATATAGGGGCAATTCATTGGTTTTGTAGTAACCCATCGCTAGGCCTTTGGTATAGTTATAGGTAGCAAATTTATCCATTTTACCGCCGTCTATCTGGAGCTGCTCCTGGTAAAAACGATGGGTAACATCGGGAGTTATCTGATCGGCAGATACATATTGATCTATATTAAAAATGTTATTTGGCAGGTTGGTGGGGAAAGCGCTGCTACGCGGAACAGGCGGCAACGTTTCATAAGTTTTACCATTAGCATCAACCTGTATAATATTTTCTTTTTTAGCTTGATCCAAACCATCCGCTCCCGGAAATTGCCCCCAAAGATTATCAAAACTGTGGTTCTCCATATAGATCACCACCACATGTTTAACTTTCCGTAACTGTGCATTTACAGGCATCACTCCAAACAGAGTCAGCGCTGTCAAAATTGAAATGTACTTATTGAATTTAGTTTTCATCCAGAATAAATATATCAGCGAATATAAGGCTTTCGACATATCCGCGAGGTTAAGGCCGCGTTAAATTTCGGTTGCTTTACCTGCCGGGATACCTTATTAAAACTTGCTGAAAGTGGTCAATCATTAAAATATATGCTTTCCACGGTTTAAGCATAGTTGTATCACAAAGCTATAACTAATTGGGCAGTAAGAAAAAGTATACACGTAAAAGCTTTGTGATATATGATTATCGCAACAACTGTTGTGAGCTTACTGTAGCTTTATTTTTACATGCCGATATGTTAACTTGATTTATATTTATACCAAATAATTAATTTGACAATGATTAAGCAAATCACCAATCTCGCATTTTTTGTGATGCTTTCTGTTGCGGCAGTAGCTCAAACCAGTCCCCAGGCATCCAATGGTCAAAATCAACAACGCAGGCGTAACCAACCCAGACCATTTGCACTTACTGTTAACGACATTGCAAAAACCAAGGTAGATACAGCCAAGCTCAATGCTGCTTTCAAGAATGTATATCCAGGCTTTGCTGTTGCCGATGGCTATCGCACTAAACACGAGGTAACCATGCGTATTATTGATACCACTAAAGACTTTACCCTGAAAGCCGGCCCGGGCGAAATTGTTGCAAATAGCAAATGGCTGAAAAAGAAACAAAATCTTCAAAATTTTCAGCAGTCGTTACAAGATGCTTTGCACAAAAACTGGGTATCGGTTGATACCATCAAAAAAGACGGCTATCAGTTAGTTTTCATTAATAAAAATGAAAAGTTTGATCCGACCATCCAGAAAAACCTGATTGACACTTATTTTGAGGTTTATCCCAAACTGGTTAATATGTTTAATGATAAATCAACACATGAGGTAGTATTTATTACAGATACAACTTATAACGGGGTGGCAGAAACTTTGGGTAACCGCATACTGTTTGCTACCAAATACATGAACAAACACCCTTATGACGTCGATATAGTTACTCATGAAGGGATGCATATTGTACAAGGCTATGGCTATGGTTCAGGCCCGGTTTGGTTAACCGAGGGCATAGCTGACTTTATTCGTTACAAATACGGTGTTGATAACGTTGGTTCAAAATGGTACCTGCCGGCTTTTAAAGACAAAAAAGAAGGCTATAAGGACAGCTATCGTGTAACTGCGCGTTTCTTTGAGTGGATAGATCAAAAAGTTAAGCCAGGTATGATTGTACAGATAGATAAAGAACTGCGAAATCATACTTATACCGCTGATACCTGGGCGGCCTTATCAGGTAAATCGCTTGATGAACTTTGGGCCGCATATTCAACCAGTCCAGATCTTCATCTTGTTTACAGCAGCAAAAACATATAAGATTTAGCTACCGTTCAATATATACACAAAGCCCGGTACGTTAGGTATTGGGCTTTGTTATTTAATCTGTTAATTTAGAGGCAAAATATTCCTGATGATTAAAACTTTACGCTTAATTAAAACCGCTGCTTTAGTTGCAACGCTTTCCTTGAGCGGCTTTATAGCGTCCGCTCAAACCAACCTTAGCCGCAGGGAAGCCTCTGCCATTGCCGCTAATGAGTTAAAAACGCAGATGGCCGTACAAAAACCTAAAGCCGAGGCCGAATGGGCGGCTAAACAGATCCAATATAAAAACTTTACCATGAAGTTTACCACCCAGATATTTGGCGATAAACCCGCCGACGGTCGTAGTTTATATATCTCGCTTCACGGTGGTGGCGGCGCTGCTCCTAAAGTAAACGACCAGCAATGGGAGAATCAAAAAAAACTGTATAAGCTGAAAGAAGGTGTATACTTTGTCCCACGTGCGCCGGTGGACGCCTGGAACATGTGGCATGATTACCCGATGGATGAACTGCTGGCTGAAGTAATAAAAGACGAGATTGTATTGGACGATGTCAATCCAAATAAAATTTATGTAATGGGCTACTCGGCGGGTGGCGATGGCGTGTTCCAGCTCGCCCCGCGCCTGGCCGATTACTGGGCCGCTGCAGCTATGATGGCCGGCCATCCCGGCGATGCGCAAATATTAAATCTTAAGAATATCCCTTTTGATGCTTTTGTAGGTGGCAAGGATGCGGCCTATCATCGTAATGAATTAGTAGCGCAATGGGGCAACCGACTGGATAGTCTCCAGAAAGTTTATCCGGGCGACTTTATACACGAAACGCATGTATACCCCGATATGCCACATTGGATGAATCGCAAAGATACAATCGCCGTCGCCTGGCTGGCTTCGTTCAAACGTAACCCTATCCCAAAAGATGTGATCTGGATCCAGGATGATATTTTGCGAGATCAATTTTATTGGCTGGGTACCGACGTGGCTACTGCCAAACAAGGCCAAAAAGTACGGGTAAGTATAAGTGGTAATAAAATTAATATTATCGATAACCAGGAAGAAATGCTTTATATCTATCTGAATGATGACATGCTTAACCTGAATAAAAAAGTCATTGTCACTATAAATGGCAAAAAAGTGTTCAAACAAAAGGTATCGCGTAATGCTGACATTATTAAGCAGTCGGTTGCTGCGCGATTAGATAAAGGCTTAATATTTAGCGGCAAGTTAGTAGTAAAGAATGGCGCAGTAACCAGTATTTAACCTAACGTAAGTAAATTATTACAATAGCGGGTTTACGGCTAAAAGTTTCTTTTATTCCTTATAATTGAAGCCGATATACGCTTAACCGGCACAACTCTTATAACCAATACAACACAAATGAAGATCAAACATCTTTTCTTTACGCCTTTGCTGTTAATCAGCTCAGCATTTGCACAACAACAACCCGATCTGGTACATTATGTAAACACCTTACAAGGTACCAACTCTCAATTTAAATTAACTCACGGTAACACCTATCCTACTACTGCCTTACCCTTTGGCATGCATACCTGGACGCCGCAAACCGGCAAAAACGGCGATGGCTGGAAATACCAATATTTTCTGGATCATATCCGCGGTTTCCAGCAAGCACATCAATGCAGCTCGTGGACTAACGACTATGCCGTATTCTCGGTAATGCCGATGAGCGAGCTGGTAGTTGATGAAAATAAACGCGAAGCTAAATTTAGCCATGCTAATGAAATAGCTAAACCTAACTATTACAAAGTACAATTTGATAACAAGATCACTACCGAGATTTCACCCTCAGAACGTGGCGCGCATTTGAGATTTACTTATCCATCCGGTCAAAAAAGTTTTCTGGTGCTTGACGGCTATACCCACCTGAGCGGCGTTAAGATCGACCCCAAAGCAAACCGTATTACCGGCTGGGTAAATAATGGCCGCGGTTTTAAAAGAGGCTGGAAAAGCTATTTTGTAATGCAGTTTGATCAGCCTATAAAAGCGTACGGAACCTGGGATAACAAAACCAACACTACTCACGCAGATTCAACAGCTGCCGAAGGATTGGGCAAAGGAGCCTATGTTCAATTTAAGAATGGTGCCAAAGTACAAGTTAAAACTGCATCATCATACATTAGCCCTGAGCAAGCTGAATTGAACCTTAAACGCGAATTAGGTGCCGATAAAACTTTAGAGCAAACCAAAGCCAAAGCTGCTGCCATTTGGAATAAGTCGTTAGGTAAAATTGTGGTTGAAGGCGGTACCGAAGCCGACAGAGAGACATTCTACTCCTGCTTCTTCCGCGCCAGTTTATTCTCGCGTAAATTTTATGAAATAGATGCCGCCGGAAACCCGGTTTACTTTAGCCCTTATGATGGCACTGTACACCCAGGTTATATGTTTACCGATACCGGTTTTTGGGATACCTTCAGAGCGCAGTTCCCGCTTAATACTTTGGTACAGCCCGAAATGCATGGCCATTACATGCAGGCTCTAATAGATGCCTACAAGCAATGCGGCTGGTTGCCATCATGGTCATTCCCAAGCGAAGGCGGCAGTATGGTGGGTAACCACGCTATTTCTTTACTAGCGGATGCCTGGGCAAAAGGCATTCATACTTTTGATCCGAAAGAGGCTTTACAGGCTTATCTGCATGAAGCTACCAATAAAGGCCCGTGGGGCCCGGCAAATGGCCGCGAAGGCTGGAAGGAATATTACGAGTTAGGTTATGTGCCGTATCCAAATTATCGCGAATCGACAGCTAAGACCTTAGAATATGCTTATGACGATTGGTGTGCCTACCACTTGGCAAAAATGACCGGCAATAAAACCTATATGGACATATTTGCCCGCCAGATGTATAACTATCGCAATGTTTACAATCCGGCAACCCACTTTATGCAAGGTAAAGGCATTGATGGCCAATGGACACCAAACTTTGATCCTATTGAATGGGGCGGTCCGTTTACCGAGGGCAACTCATGGCATTACACCTGGTCTGTATTTCAGAATATTCAGGACCTGATCAATATGATGGGTGGCAATGCTAATTTTAATGCTAAACTGGATTCGGTATTTTCTGAACCAAACAAAGTAAAAGTAGGCACCTATCGTGGTATGATCCATGAGATGACCGAGATGGTTGCTGCCAACATGGGTCAGTATGCGCATGGTAATCAACCTATTCAGCACATGATCTATCTATACGATTATGCAGGCGAGCCGTGGAAAGCACAATTTCACGCCCGCGATGCGATGTACAAATTATATAACGCTACCGAGAATGGTTATCCAGGTGATGAAGATCAGGGTCAGACCTCATCCTGGTATGTGCTGAGCGCTTTAGGTATTTATAGTGTAACTCCGGGTACCGGCGAGTATGCCATAGGCAGCCCTATGTTTAAAAAGATAACGCTTAACCTTGAAAATGGTAAGAAATTCGTAATCGATGCTGCGGCTAATGATAAAGACCACGTATATATTCAGTCGGCAACGTTAAATGGCAAAAATTACACTAAAAACTACATTACCCATGCCGACCTTACTAACGGTGGCGAGCTTAAACTGGTAATGAGTAACACGCCAAACAAAACCAGAGGCACCGGCGCTGATGATAAACCATTCTCTTTGACAAAATAAAATGTTAAGATTAGCGGGAACCATATTTGCAAGTTGTTTATTAAGTATCCAACTATGTTTGGCACAAGGTAAACAACATGCAGATAACCCGCTTACAGGTACGATAGATTTTCACTGCCATACCGGCCCCGATGCTTCTCCACGCTCCATAAGCGATATTGACCTGGCGCGACTGGCCAAAAAGGAAGGCATGCGCGGCATCGTCCTCAAGAATCATTATACCATGACCGCTGACAGAGCGCAGATTGCAATGAAAGAGGTTGGTGGTATAGAGGTATTTGGCGGCATTGCGCTCAATCTTTCTGTAGGTGGTCTTAATGCCGAAGCCGTGCGCCGCATGGCAGCTATGGAAGGTCATCGCGGTAAAGTTGTTTGGTTGCCTACGGTAGACGCCGAAAACAGCTTTGAACACGGCCCGGGCTTCCGAAAATTTGTAAGCGTTGTCAAAGACGGTAAGCCCGTACCCGAACTGCCGGAGGTTTTTGATGTGATAGCAAAAAATGATCTGATCTTAGAAACCGGCCACTCTACCCCTGCCGAATCATTAATCCTGATTCCGGCGGCC
Source organism: Mucilaginibacter panaciglaebae (assembly GCF_039539265.1). Classification (NCBI taxonomy): domain Bacteria; kingdom Pseudomonadati; phylum Bacteroidota; class Sphingobacteriia; order Sphingobacteriales; family Sphingobacteriaceae; genus Mucilaginibacter; species Mucilaginibacter panaciglaebae. The sequence goes on along the minus strand of NZ_BAABCV010000003.1, from coordinate 70,595 downwards.
AAAGCAGCGGGAATAAAAAAAATTATCGTAACCCATGCAATGTTGCTTGGCGCTACCATCGGGCAAATGAAGCAAATGGCTGATATGGGGGCCGTTATTGAATTTTGCTGGCAAGCTTACCTGCCCAAAAAAGGCGATAAAAATTTGGTAGATCAAAAAGCAATAGCCCAATGTGTAAAGGCAATACAAGCTATTGGTGCCGAATATTGCATTATTGATTCAGACCTTGGACAACCCGGTAACCCGTTGCATCCTGACGGGATGCGAGCTTATATTTTAGCCTTAAAAGCCAATGGATTGACTGCGCATGACATTGACTTAGTTGCCAGAAAGAATCCCGCGAAGCTGTTGGGCCTTGATGCTGATTAATCTTTATATTTTATAAATCTAATTATACTCATGAAAAAAGCATTGTTTTACGCTGCCATCTGCATTTCAACTGTCGGTTCGACGTCAGTTTCCGCTAAACCTTATGCAAGTAAACCATCCATTACTAAAACACCATACGGCGAAATAAACGGGCAAAAAATATATCAATATACTTTAACCAATAGCAATGGCATGCAGGTTAAAGTGATCAACTATGGCGCAACCATAACCGATATATTAGCCCCGGACAGAGATAAAAAACTGGGCGATGTGGTTTTAGGTTTCGATTCGCTGAAACAATACCTGGGCCGCGATAATGCATTACTGGGTGCTGTTGTAGGCCGGGTGGCTAATCGAATTTCCAATAAAAGATTTACGCTTGACGGCTCCGAATATATTTTAGCATCGAATATACACGGCGGCCCGAAAGGTTTTGATAAACAGGTATGGAGCATACAAGAATTACCCGGCAAAGAGGTAGCTTTAAAACTGACCTACTTTAGTAAGGACGGCGAAATGGGCTATCCGGGCAATCTGAACGTTACCGTAATTTATACGCTTACCAATAACAACGAATTAAAACTCAACTATTCGGCTACTACGGATAAGGCTACGCCGATAGTGTTGACCAATCACACTTATTTTAATTTAGCAGGAAACACGGAAAAAGTGTCCGGCTGGCAACTCAGCATACTTGCAGATCAGTATTTAGAAGCTGACAAAGATGTAATGCCAAGCGGCAGGCTGCTTGATGTAAAAGGAACGCCATACGATTTTACTGAACCTAAAGAAATTGGTAAAGACATTGCTGTTACCGGCAATGGTTATGACCTGAGCTATGCTTTGCGCAATAAATCGGGTAAATTAGCTTTAGCCGCTACCGCTTATGAGCCTACCAGTGGCCGGGTAATGCAGGTTTACACTACCGAGCCCGGTTTAGTGGTTTACACAGGTAATCATTTCAGCGAGCGTATTGTCGGTCGCGGTGGTCAGCATTTTACCAAATGGGGTGCGCTGTGTTTAGAGACTCAGCATTATCCTGACTCGCCCAATCACGCCAATTTCCCAAATGTGATTTTGAGACCAGGACAAATTTTTAAATCAGAAACGATTTATAAATTTTTGGTAAGACAATAACCTGTTAAACACAAAGGCCCGATGAGTCATTCACCGGGCCTTTGTTATTTTAAGCTTTACAGCCGAGGATTAACTTTGTTGTTGTTGTTGCTGACGTTTCTCGCCGGCTAATGGAAGACTTGAAATATAAAGTACAATTCCGATACCAAAAGTTATGAAGCCACCGTAAGCTAATGGCGCAGATGCACTGATCCCATTTCCTGAATCAGCAGGATTTAACGCATGGTCAGGAGTTAAAGAAAACGCGCTAACTACTATTAATATACCAATTAATGTAATGATTAGTCCTAAGGTCTTTTTCATATCAGTTATAAAAAATTTATACTGCGCAAATATATAAACTTTGTGCTTTAATCACATATTTAAAACAATTCTTTTACTTCTTAGCTTTCTATTATCAGTATTTATTTTTCCGTTTACTGTTAATATGCCGTATACCTCTACTTTTTTAAAAATGCCCCTAAAAAACCTGCTTCGCTTATCAGCACTCCTGATTGCGCTTGGTTCAGTTTTTCCGTTAGACGCTTTGGCCCAAGGCGCCGTAACCTATGAGCAACAAGTTATTAAAGACAGCATTCCAAAACCCCGGCATGGCAACCGTAACCGGGCTAAACATTTTGGGCGTGCTGCTATCGAACTGGGCGCTGCAGAAATATTGCCATGGACATGGGATAAATTTTTAAAAAAAGCGGATTATGCTAATATAAGTTGGAAAACCGTCGGCCATAACCTTACCCCTAGTAACTGGACCTGGGATGATGACAATTTCCAAACCAATCAATTTGGCCACCCTTTTCATGGCAGCCAGTTTTATAATGCCTTCAGGTCAAACGGCTACACTTTTTGGCAATCGGCGCCTGCGGCGGTAGTGGGTAGCTACATATGGGAAAGTACGGCCGAAAATCAGCCTCCTTCGGTAAACGACTTGATTAATACCAGTTTTGGCGGTATCGTTTTAGGCGAGATGACCTATCGTCTGGCTAATAAGATAGCCAACAATAACCAAACCGGCGTCAGGCGGCAGGTGAGTGAGATTTTTGCATTACTGATCAATCCAGCCAATGGCATAAACCGGGTATTAGATGGCAAATGGGGAAAACCCGGACAAAATTCAAAACGCGACTCGTCACAAATAACTGCAGAGATCGATCTGGGTGCGCGCACATTTAATCGCGATAACTCCAATATTCTGCATAACAAAAACTATGGCTGGTATGGGCATGCTAAGCTACTTTACGGTACACCTTATAAAGACTATGAAACCCCATTCAGTAATATTTCTATCAATGTTGAATTAGGTAAAGACGATAGTTCGTTAGTTAATATGGTTAGTGTTTACGGATCGTTGGCTGGCTGGGAAATAAAATCTAACGAAAAACTCCAGCATTTACTTACCCTATCGGCTAATTATGATTTTTGGCACAACTCTGCTTTCTTTTATGGCGGACAGAGTGTCCAGGCCAACTTCTTGTCGGAGTATGATTTGAGCAAAAAAACAAAGATTACTACCTCTTTTGGCGCAGGCCCGGTATTATTAGCTGCTATACCAGATCCTTATTTACGCTTGCCACATGGCCGTAATTATGACTACGGCACCGGTGCAGCCTTCAATGCCGGAGGACAGTTGCTCTTGTTCAATACATTAAGTTATGGCGTCAATTATCGCGGTAGCTGGACGGTTACTGAAAATGGCCATCCCTCCCATTATTTTGTGCATGCTGTTTCGAGCGAGGCCACGTTGAATATAGTTAAAGGGTTTGCATTCAGTGTCGAGTCGGGCTACTTTGTCCTGCACGGCGTTTATAAAGATTATGCCAACGTAGATAAAAGGTACCCTTATTTGAGGTTATCTACACGGTACACCATGAACTTTTAGAACTGTTACGCGAATCTTAGTGACTTCGCTGTTTCTATGTGTGGGCCAATTTGTCCAATCAATTGAATAATATGTTCCTGTTATATGTGGTTTACATAAATCAGGTTAGGTGTTCCTGCTCTGCGGCCAGTTTTCTCTCAATACGCTTGTCCGGAATAAGCCATATTAAGGCTACAAGTACATAAAATGCAAAGCTCAGATAAGTATTTACCCAGGCACACCCTATACCTAGTACGTATAGCAGAATAGATATTTTGCCTTTAAGATCATTACCGAAAGCAGCAGCCAGCGGCGAGCTTTTACCTTCATGTTTAATAAGTACCACTACCAGAATAGTATACGCTATTGAATTCATTAATAACACAAAACCATAGGTAACAATAGGCCAAACAGTATGGAAGGAGTTTTCACCCATCCAGGCACTTACAAACGGAATTACCGAGAGCCAAAACAGCAAGTACAGATTAGCCCAAAGTACCGAGCCATTTATTGATCGCACCGCGTGAAACATGTGATGATGGTTATTCCAGTAAATACCCACATAAATAAAACTAATAATGTAGCTGGTAAAGACAGGCCACATTTCCTTAAGGTCTGAAAGTTGGTTATGGCCATGTCCAGGTACTTTCATTTCTAAAACCATAATGGTAATGATAATTGCCAGCACCCCATCGCTAAATGCCTCAAGCCGGCCCTTCCCCATATTTACGTTTATCGGTCGCATCTGATTATTTATCACAATAATATTAATATAACCGCATAGTTAAAATACTATTATCCAAATAGCTTGCTTAGCGAAGGCTATCCTTGCCCATATTAAAAAAGGGTTGTTTGTTTAGCACAAACAACCCTTTAACTTTAATGTATTGAACTTTAATAGTCAGAATAATCTGTCGGGTACAAAAATAAGCTCTCCGCCTTAGATACGTTTTTTTGGTATTCAGGCATTTTGCCTAAAGCCTTGAAACGTTCATCATCAAAAAACTTTTTCCATTTGTCTTTATTATCCTGTAAGCCATTAAAGGTGGTCATGTACATCAGATTAGGCATATGGCTGCCGGCTATAACTTCGGCATAAAATATTGCATTAAAGTTGTATCCTTTAAAAATGCCTATTTCACCTCCAACATTGAACATCTTTACCTTGCTGGCATTATATTTTTCAGTAGCGCTTTCATAACTGCGCAATTCATAAATACGGTCAGATTTTTTAGCTGTAAGGTTGGGTACATTAGGCTCGGGCGCACCCGGGAATGCTCTTAATACTATAGTTTCAATGCGGGTATAAGCAGCATCATTAGCCGGCGCTTCAAGGTAATCTTTGCCGCTTTGAAGGTAAGTTTTATCACTAAGCAGTTTTTGGTCAGTAGTTTCTAATGCATCCCAGGTTTTATACGGAACAAAAACGTATAGCTTTTTATCAAGGCTATCCTGCTTTAATACTTTAAATATGCCTATATTTTTAACCCCGGCTTTATGTAATGCAGGAATATAGGCGTTTTGAAAGTAAGCGTCCAATCGGCTTTCCTGGGCCTGGGTTTTAAAATGGTAGATCTTGATCTGATAATAATACTGTGGTGCAGCCTGAACGTGCATTCCGAAACAAAAGCACGTTGTAAAAACAAACAGCGCAACAACAACAATGGGGCAATTTTTATATTTCATTTTTAGTTTATTTTAATCTTTCACTCTGTTTAAACGCGGCAAACTGACAATCAGCAAAACAAATACCGCCGTAACCAGCTTTAACAGGTTGGCATCAACGCCAATACTCAACGTTAACGCTAATATTAACTGGAATATGATAGCGCCGGCCAGTACCAAAATCAGGCTAATCCATACCGAGGTAATTCGCAGCCAGTTTATCAATGTTTCGGCTACTATAACCGACCCCAACCCCACTATTACAATCCCTATCCCCATATTCATATCGGCAAAACCCTGAAACTGGGTAATAAGATAACCGCTAACTGCTGTAAGCGCATTAGCCAACGCTAAACCAATAATCTTCATTCGCTCGGTATTTACACCCAAAGCACGGATCATTGATTCGCTGTTACCTGTAGCACGCATGGCGATACCAAAATCTGTTTTAAGCAGATAGCCGATCAGTAATGTAATAACTATCACAAATACTAATAAAATCAAGCCTGTGTTTTGATTAGGATCTGCTAAAACAGTCAAGGAGGTAAATATAGAAGATATGCTGACAAGTGGCAAATTAGAACGCCCCATTACTGTTAGATTAACCGAATACAAGGCAGTCATTACCAGGATACCCGCCAGTAAAGGATTAATCTTTAATTTGGTATGAATTAGTCCGGTCATCCCTCCTGCTATCCATCCGGCTATTATCACCGCCGGCAGTATCAAATAGCCAGATACATGGTGCGTCAATAAAACGGCAGTTACTACCCCACCCAGTGTATAACTTCCATCGGTGGTGATGTCGGGTATATTAAATATCTTCATGGAGATATAAATACCCAATGCAATACCCGAAAAACAAAGCCCCTGTAATAAAGCAGTAAGGTAAAAACTCATTATTTTATAGCTTCAAAATTTGAAGGCATGGCAATATTGTACTTCTTAACCGCAGCCGGATTATAAACACGTTTTCTGACCTTCACCATTTCAGGCTTTAGCCCTTTGGTTGTATGAGTTTTCAGGTATTGGGCGGCCTGCTCGCCGGCCTGGTAGCCCCATTGGTAAATATCAGCGCCGAAAGCTGCTACTGCACCGCGTTGTACCAAACCGGCTTCGCTGGTAAAGATGGGTACATTAGCAGCATTACAGTTTTTCAATATGGTTTCGAATGAGGCAAATACCGTATTATCCGGATTGGCAAAGAAAGCATCTATCTTTTTCTCTAACAAAGCCTGAGTAACCAGTTGCGCATCGGCTGATGTATTTAGCGGCAGTGCTACTAAAGTGACATTCAGCTTATTTGCTAATAATTTGATACGTTGCATGGCATCTGCGGATTGCGGCTCGGCCTCGTTATAGATCATACCGATTACCAGCTTCGGTCCTTTTGGTTTTAATAATTTAGGGATGATACTGAATGAGGTATCGATATATTGCAGATCCTCGACCGCTCCAAATAAATTAGCAGGTACTTTACCATCTCTACCCACAACCTTCATACGCTCCGGGGTTGGCGACACCATTTCAAATATCGGGATGGTCTTAGTGTTTTGCACTGCCGTTACTGAAGATAAAGTGGTACAAGTAGCTAACAGATCAACCTTTTCTGACACGAAATAATTTACAATCTGTGTCAGCGTTGGGATATTACCCTGGGCATTACGATATTCAATCTGAACGGTCTTTTTATCTTCGCTAAAGCCCTCTTTCTTCAAGGCATCGGTAAAGCCATTTCTGGCTTGCGATATGGTGGCATCTTCAAAAGCGTCAACAAAACCAACTACCGGGCCGTCATTGGGTTTAGGCGATTGACAAGCTGATGCGAGAATGGCTATTAATAGTAAGGGCAGGTATCTTTTCATCCCACTAAGTTAGGTAAACCATACAGAGTTGTGAAATACGGGCATTAATATTTATGTCACAATAATGAGTGATCCACGCACGAATGTGTATCAATTTGGATCAATTGGATCGCTTGTAAATTACAACCAATTGATTATTAGATAATTAACTACATATGTACTAAATTAGTGGATCACTTTGGATCACTTTTACTGACTTATAAGTCATTTTTTGGATCAATGAACAGGTGACCCATCCTAAAAAAAGTTTACACTAGGTCTTGTTAATTACTGGATTAAATTTACACTTTATCTTAAGATTTCGCCTATAACATCCTTTTGGCATTTTTCTTTATTTTCGCAAACAATGACATCTATTATATCAAAATTACCCCAGGTAGGCACTACTATTTTTACTACAATGTCGGCATTGTCGGCACAGGTGGGCGCTATTAATTTATCGCAGGGCTTCCCGGACTATGAGTGTTCGCCACAATTAGTAGAACTGGTTAATCAGGCCATGAAAGATGGTTATAACCAGTATGCGCCTATGGCGGGCAATAAAGCGCTGCGCGATGAAATATCGCTTAAAGTGCAAAAACTGCATAAGGCTACTTATAACCCCGATACCGAGATCACCATCACCGCAGGAGGCACACAGGGTATTTTCACCACAATAAGCGCTGTCATTCAGCCTAGTGACGAGGTGATTGTATTTGAACCTGCTTATGACAGTTATGCCCCTACAATCAAGATAATGGGCGGCGTTGTTAAATCGCTTGAACTGGAGCCTGCCAACAATTACCGTATTGATTGGAACATGGTTAAAAAGCTGGTCACTAATCGCACGCGGCTGATTATTTTGAACTCACCGCATAACCCTACCGCTACTATCTTGCATCAGGAAGATATTGAGCAGCTAAGCGCCATTGTACGCAGCCAGGATATTTTAATTTTAAGCGATGAGGTTTATGAACATTTGATTTATGATGGCGAAGTGCATCACAGCATGGCCCGGTATCCTGAATTAAAGGAACGTAGCTTTATCGTAGCTTCTTTCGGTAAATTATTTCATGCCACCGGGTGGAAAGTTGGTTATTGCCTGGCGCCGGCGCATTTAATGACCGAATTTAGAAAAGTGCACCAGTACCTGGTATTCAGCGTTAATTCGCCTGTGCAACAAGCTATTGCTCAGTACTTAAAAGATGAGGATACCTACCTGTCGTTGCCTGCTTTTTTTCAGCAAAAAAGAGATTATTTCAGGAAAGGACTAGCGGAAACTAAATTTGAATTACTACCTTCATATGGTTCTTATTTTCAATCAGTTAAGTATGGGCACCTAAACCAGGAGTTTGATACAGAGTTTGCAATGCGCTTAACCAGAGAGGCTGGCGTGGCTTGCATACCAACTTCGGCGTTTTATACCCGGGGCACGGATCATAAAGTTTTGAGATTTTGTTTTGCTAAAAAGCAAGAAACGTTAGATGACGCCGTTAATAGATTGTTAGATTTTAAATTTTGAGAAAATTATCGCGTATTAGTTAACCATTGTTGCCGAAACCCAATTTGCTATGGAGAATTTAAAAATTACTATATATCAAGGTTATTTATTTTGGGAAAAGATTGACCAAAACTTACAAAACATAGCACTGCGGCTCGGTAACATCCGCGAAAAGACAGACCTGATTATCCTACCGGAAATGTTTAACACTGGTTTTACCATGAACGCGCCTGACCTGGCCGAACCTATGGGCGGTAAAACCATGCAGTGGATGCACAAAATAGCTCAACGGTTTGATTGCGTGGTTACCGGCAGTTTGATTATTGCGGAAGCAGGCAAGTACTATAACCGCCTTATCTGGATGCTGCCTAACGGTACCTGCAATTATTACGATAAAAGGCACTTATTCGCCCTTGGTAATGAACATGATACTTACACCCCCGGTGCAAAGAGGTTGATTGTTGAACTTAAGGGCTGGAAAATTTGCCCGGCAATTTGTTATGACCTGCGTTTCCCGGTGTGGTTGCGCAACGTTAATGTGGCCTATGATCTGTTGTTGATTGTGGCCAACTGGCCTGAACGCCGCGCTTTACACTGGCGCACCTTAATCCCCGCCCGCGCGGTCGAAAATCAAAGCTACGTGATCGGCGTTAATCGTGTCGGCCATGATGGCAATGAGGTTTACCATTCGGGCGACTCGACCTGTATTGACCCTAATGGCAACGTGGTTTACTACAAGCGCGACGAAGAGGACGTTTATACCTTTACTATTATTGGTGATGAGGTAATAAAGACCCGCCGCGCTATGCCTTTTTTAAAGGATGCCGAAAAATTTAACCTAATTTAACCTGTTTTCCTGTCAATAAAACTGTAAACTTTCTTAATTTGCAGCTTTAACTAATTCACCCAAAGTGACAAAGATTTCCCGCGCTTTAGTATTTGGTTTACTGGCTTTTAGCCTTACCTCATCGGCACAAAAGAAAAAGGATTATACAAAATACGTTAACCCGTTTATTGGTACGGGTGGCCACGGGCATACCTACCCCGGTGCAGTAGTGCCGTTCGGCATGGTTCAGCTAAGTCCGGATACCCGTTTAGAAGGCTGGGACGGCTGCTCGGGTTATCATTATACCGACTCTGTGGTTTATGGCTTTTCGCATACCCACCTGAGTGGTACCGGCATTGCTGATTATTGCGACATACTGTTTATGCCTACTACAGGCAAACCGCAATTTAAAAATACTGACTACAGCTCGCCGTTTAAAAAGAAAAACGAGTTTGCTTCGCCGGGCTATTATAAGACCACGCTGGATAAATACAATATTAATGTTGAATTGACTGCTTCTACACGTGCAGGCATGCACCGTTACCATTATCCGTCTACCAAAGAAGCTAACATTATTATAGACCTGAAACACCGTGACCAGGTTTTAAACTCATGGGTGGAGATCATTAACGACCATGAGATTCGTGGTTACCGCGAGTCAAGAAGCTGGGCCAACGATCAGCACGTATATTTCTATGCCAAGTTCTCTAAGCCGTTTAAAGCCTATGGTATAGCGGTTAATGATGAGCTACAGGACGGATTGAAAAAAGCTGAGGGTAAGAACATCAAACTCTATATTCGCTTTGATAATCCGGGCCAGGTGATTTCAAAGGTCGGTATTTCATCGGTAAGTGCCGAAGGGGCATTAAAAAATTTGGATGCCGAGATGCCTGATTTTTATTTCAAGAAAGTACAACGGGCTGCCAAAACCCAGTGGGTAAACGCCCTGGCAAAAATTGAGTTAGAAGGTGGCGGACCTGAAGCAAAAGAAGAGCAATCGGCCGCTTATGGATACGGGCGTCCGTCAGATACAAAACCGGCAGACGTTGATTACGGAAAGCGTAAACGCACGATATTTTATACCGCCTTATACCACAGCATGTTATCACCCAATATCTATAGTGATATTGACGGTCAATATCGGGGTATGGATCAGAAGATACATACGGCGGATGGCTTTAATTACTATACCGTATTTTCTTTGTGGGATACTTTCCGCGCCGAGCATCCGCTGCTGACACTTATCGATAGAAAACGTACGCTTGATTTTATTAAAAGCTTTTTAGCGATATATGATCAGCAGGGATTGCTGCCGATCTGGTCGCTGGCTTCGAATGAAACTTATTGCATGATCGGCAATCATTCCATACCCGTTATTGTAGATGCCTATGCCAAAGGCATTCGCGATTTCAATGCCGAAAAAGCCCTGGACGCCATGAAAGCATCGGTGAACAGAAATCAATTTGGGCTGGATTCTTATCGCAAAAACGGGGCGGTACTGGCCGATAAGAACCAGGAATCTGTTTCTAAAACCTTAGAGTATGCTTACGACGATTGGTGTATTGCCCAATTTGCTAAAATGCTGAATAAGCCGGTTGATTACAACGAATATATTCAACGCGCACAATACTGGAAAAACGTGCAGAACAAAGATAACGGCTTTATGCAGGCCCGTGTAAACGGCGACTGGTACAAACCGTTCGACCCCAACGAGGTCAATAAAAACTATGTAGAGGGTAACGCCTGGCAGTATTCGTTCTTAGCGCCGCAAGATGTTAACAGCTTGATTAACCGCATGGGCGGCAAAGCAGGTTTCAGTGCTAAATTAAATGAACTATTTACTACCACTGCCCCGCTTACCGGTATCAAGCAATCTGACATTACAGGCTTGATTGGTCAGTACGCGCATGGCAACGAGCCGAGCCACCACATGGCTTACCTTTTTAATTTTACCGACGATGCTGATAAGACCCAATTTTATGTTAACCGCATCATGGACGAACAATATACCGACAAACCCGATGGCCTTGCCGGTAACGATGATTGCGGACAAATGTCGGCCTGGTATGTGATGAGCGCCCTGGGTATCTACAACATAGCACCGGGGCAACAGCAGTTCCAGATTGGTTTGCCGCAGTTTGAAAGTGCAGTGATCCATCTTGAAAATGGGAAGAAGTTTACTATCCTTAATTCAGGAAGCTCGGTAGCGCGCAATAATATTTACTTGCAGGGCATCAATCTTAACAAAAAAGCCTACAACAAGCTTTATTTAAACTATGACGATATAGCCAACGGCGGTGAATTTGAAGTCTTTACGGGACGCTTAGCCAATAAAATATTTATGCAGGATCTTGAAAAATCGACCTCAAATATAACTGATAACCTGATTGTGCCTAATCCAACTATTACTTTGCTGAAAACCTTTGCGCCACCAACTCAGGCTGAGATCAAAAGCAACGATATGGAGGCTGATGTAATTTATTACACTACTGACGGTTCAACGCCTACTATTTCATCTGCTGTTTACAGCAAAGCTATTCCGGTTACCTCAAAAATGATCATTAAAGCTATTGCCGTACGCAATAGAAAATCAAGCTTTGTAACGGAGGCAAACTTTTAACCTCATTTAGTAAACACACATGGCTTATAATGAAAATTTAGCTGACAGAATTCGCGAAGCACTTATTGAGCGTGGTGTTGAAAATATCGAAGAAAAAAAGATGTTTCGCGGACTTTGTTTTATGGTGGACGGAAAAATGTGCCTCTGCGTCAGCGCAGAAGAAATGATGTGCCGCATTGGCCCCGAATATAAAGAGGCATTGGAGTTAAATGGTGTGCGTGGCATGATACGCAACGGCAAACCGTTAAAAGATTTTGTATATGTAAGCCCCGTGGCTATGAAAACAAAAAAAGAATTTGAGAGTTGGATTGATAAATCTTTAGCGTTTAATAAATTTGCCCGCGCCACAAAAAAATAACCCTAAAATTTTGTGCAGGCACCCCCTCCCTAAAATTTAACTGTTAAAATTGCGTTGTTACCTATTTATAAACCGGCTGTTATATTGAGCCATTAATTTTACATCTTTACCGAATGTTCAGACGTATAAAAAACCAATACCTGAGATACTTTGTCATCTTCATCTACGCCATAATCATCTTCTTTTGTGCTATAGAATTAAACTTTTTATGGCTGTTTGGCTATTCGCCGGATATGAATGATATCAAGACACCGACGATGTCTGTAGGTTCGCAGGTTTATACGGCTGACGGCAAACTTATTGGCGAATACTACCATGAAAACCGCTCGCCGGTGGAGTTTAAAGAAATCTCGCCCAGTATTATCAATGCCCTGGTAGCTACCGAGGATGTTCGCTTCTACAAACACGGCGGTGTGGACTTTTATTCTTTCTTTACCAGTATGCTCTCAACTGCCAAAGGGGACAAACGCGGCGGCAGTACCATTACTCAACAGTTGGCCAAGAACCTGTTTGCTACACGTAAACGCAAATCGCAAGGTGTTTTTGGGCACCTACCACTGGTACGTACATTGGTGTCAAAATGTAAAGAATGGTTAACGGCCTATAAGATCGAGCACATTTATAACAAGCAGGAAATACTTACCATGTATTTGAATACCGTTCCATTTGGAAATAACTCTTTCGGTATAAAAACCGCGACCTTGAAATTCTTTGATAAAACGCCGAATGAAGTTACGCCCGCTGAGGCGGCAACTTTGATAGGTATGCTGAAGGCGACATCGACCTACAACCCTATTAATAATCCTGAACGTTCTTTAGAGCGCCGTAATACGGTACTGAGCCAGATGGAAAAATACAATTATTTGAGTAAGGCCGATTATGACAAATACAGTAAATTACCCATCGGTTTAAATTTGAGTTATGTAGAAGACGATTCGCATGGCGACTCCTACATCCGCGAAGCAGTTGAGCGTTGGCTAAAAAAATGGTGTAAGGACAATGATTATGATTTGTACGAAGATGGCTTGAAAATATATACCACTATCGACTCTCGTTTGCAGGAATATGCTGAAGAAGCGGTTGCCGAAAAGATGAAGATGTTGCAAAAACGTTTCAACAACATCTGGGGAAACAAAAACCCATGGAGAGACTCGAAAGGAAATGAGATCAAAGATTTTGTGTCGAAGAACGAGCAGAAATTACCCATTTATAAAATGCTTGTAGCCAAATATCACGGCGATACCACTCAGATAAATAGCTATTTTGAAAAGCCTAAACGCATGAAGGTTTTTACCTGGAAAGGCGAGCAGGATACTACATTCTCCAGCATTGACTCGATAAAATATTATGCGCGTATCCTGAATACCGGCATGATGACCATTGAGCCATCAACCGGGAAAATCAAAGTTTGGGTGGGCGGTATCAACCACAAATATTTCAATTACGACCACGTAAATCAAGCCAAACGTCAGGCTGGGTCTACCTTTAAGCCTTTTGCGTATTTAACTGCTTTGGATAACGGCTATACCCCTTGCGACAAGTTTACCGATCAGCCTGTTTCCATAAAATATACTGACGAAGGCAGAGAGCAGGTTTGGGAACCCAATAACGCTGATTTCCATTTCAGCTATCAGGAAATGTCATTGCGCTGGGCCATGGGTAAATCGGTTAACTCAATCACCGCGCAATTGACGGAGAAAGTTGGTTGGGATAAAATTGTTCAATACGCACATAGAGTTGGTATTGAAAGCCCGCTGAAGGCTGTGCCTTCGGTTTCGTTAGGATCAAATGATGTTTCGGTTTATGAAATGGTGCGCGCGTATAGCACCTTCCTGAATAAAGGTCAAAAGATCGATCCGTTGCTGGTTACTAAAATTACTGATCATGACGGTAATGTTATCCAGGAATTTACGGTCAAAATGGAGCAGGTGATCAGCGAAGAAGTTGCCTGGCTAATGCTTTATATGTTCCGCGGCGGTATGGAAGAACCTGGCGGTACGTCACAGGCCTTGTGGGAGTATAATGGACTCTGGAAAAAGAACAACCAGATTGGCGGTAAAACCGGTACCTCATCAGACTATGTCGATGGTTGGTATATGGGTATCACTAAAGACCTGGTTACGGGCGTTTGGGTTGGAGCAGATGATCGCAGTGTGCACTTTACTACTTCAGAGAGCGGTGAAGGCTCACATACTGCATTACCAATATTTGGCGCTTTTATGGAGAAGGTCTATGCCGATAAACAATCCGGCTATACTTATGGACCGTTTCCTAAACCGTGGGTTAAGATCACCAAAAGCTATGACTGTCCGTCGCCAAGAATATCAACAGATACTACCTCTACAGATAGTTTAGACATGCCTGTAGATACGCTGAACCCACCCGCCATAATTCCGGATGTCAATCCAACAGGTACGGGTACTAATCAGCAGTAAATATTAAAGTCTATTTATTAATTTAGCGGCGAGGTACAATACATGAATCAAAATTTATCCGCTTTAAATAAATCGATAAAATATTTATTGGTATTGCTGTGTTTTATTGGCTGCCTGCTTGTTAGCCCCGGGGTTGAGGCCCAATACTTTGGGCAAAATAAGGTACGTTATAAAAACTTAAAGTTTAAGGTTTATAAAACGCCGCACTTTGAGCTGTATTATTATCTGAAAAATGATAGTATGATAAGGCGGTTTGCACAGGAAAGCGAACTGTGGTATACCTTACATCAGCAGGTTTTCAGAGATACCTTTCGGAGAGCCAACCCTATCATCCTTTATGCTAACCACCCTGATTTCCAACAAACTACAGCCATTGATGGCGAGATAGATGTTGGCACAGGCGGTATTACCGAAGGTTTGAAAAATCGGGTAGTTATGCCGGTGATGGAGAACAACCAGATGACCCGCCATGTAATTGGCCACGAATTGGTGCATGCCTTTCAGTACCACATCCTGTTGGGGCATGAAGATAATAATTATGAAAACATAAATAACCTGCCATTGTGGATGATTGAGGGCATGGCCGAATACCTGTCACTGGGAAAAAAGGATTCATACACCGCCATGTGGATGCGTGATGCTTACCTTAACCATGACATCCCAACGGTTAAAGATTTGACCGAAAGCAACAAATATTTTCCATACCGTTATGGCGAGGCATTCTGGAGCTTCATTGGTTCAACCTATGGCGATACTATTATTACGCCTTTTTTTAAAAACACCGCTCGTTTTGGTTTAGCTTATGGCATAAGGCGCACATTTGGTTATGACGATAAAACCTTGTCCAAACTTTGGAAGAATTCCATTGAAGCCACCTATAAGCCTCTCCTGAAAGATACCATACAGAAACCTGTGGGACAATTAATAGTAAGCGATAAAAACGCAGGCAAGATGAACATCGCCCCGGCTATTAGTCCTGATGGCAAATATCTGGCCTTCCTGTCCGAGAAAAACCTGTTTACGATCGACCTTTTCCTGGCGGATGCAAAAACAGGGACGGTTATCAAGAAGTTAACCAGCAAGGTATCTAACACCCATATTGACGAATTTAACTTTATTGAGTCGGCCGGCACCTGGTCGCCAGACGGAAAGAAGTTCGCATTCAGCGTATTTGCTAAAGGCCGCAACCGCATGCTGGTAGTTGAAGTACCAAGCGGACGCATACTGGAAGATATTTCGATGGGCAAAGCCGGGCAGTTCAGCAACCTTTCATGGTCGCCGGATGGTAGCCAGATTGTATTTCAGGGATTAGCTGAAGGTCAGGGTGATTTATACCTGTATAACTTTAGTACAAAACAAATCAGGCAATTAACCAACGATAAGTATTCAGACTATCAGCCAAGCTTTTCAAGAGATGGCAAGAGGATTGTCTTTTCAAGCGACCGTGCCACTTATGATAAAACCACATCGCAGGATATTACATTTGATCTGGCCGAATATGATTTAGCTACTGGGAAGATCACTAACTTACCGGTATTTAATGGCGCTAACAATCTGAATGCACAATATTCTTCAGATGGGACGCAAATCTATTTCCTGTCAAACCGGGATGGGTTCCGCAACATGTACCGCTATACTATTGCGACTGGCAAAGTTGAGCAAATGACCGACCTGTTTACAGGTATTTGCGGTATCACTGAATTTTCGCCGGCATTAAGCATATCTGCTAATAATGATATTGTTTATTCTTACTACAGGGCGCAAAAGTATTCGTTGTATAATGCAAAGGCATCAGACTTTACACCTAAGCCCGTAGAAGCTGGATATGTCAACTTTGAAGCGGCTATGTTACCGCCGGCACGTGCAGTTGGTGTAGATCTGATCAACTCAAATCTTAATAATTACCTGGCGTATCCAAAAATACCCAGCGACTCAATCGCCTCAATACCTTATAAACCCAAGTTTAAGTTAGATTATCTGGCAAGTAGCGGTATTGGTGCTTCGGTGAGTTCGTACGGTACAGGTTTGGCAAGTGGCGTACAAGGTGTATTTAGCGATATTCTTGGCCGTAACCAAATCTACGCAGGTGTGGCTATCAATGGCGAGGTCTATGACTTTGGCGGGCAGGTAGTTTATATAAACCAGACCGGCCGTTGGAACTTTGGCGGCGGCATATCACATATCCCTTATCAGTTTGCTAATTATAATGTAGTTGCTACCACGCATAATTTTGGCGGTACCACCGTCCCGGTAACTGAGGAGCGTTACGATATCATTCGCATTTTTGAAGATCAGGCTTCGCTTTTCACCTCCTACCCGCTTTCAAAATCAACTCGCATTGAATTTGGCGGGGGCGCTTCGCAATACTACTACCGGGTTGACCGCTACAGTACTTTGTATGACACCTTAGGTAAGGTACTTGATTATTCAAAAAATCACATATCTAATTCAGATTATAACTCCGACCCGCTAAATGGCGGAACGCAGCTAAAACCTTTTACAGTTTTCCAGGCTAATACAGCCTTAGTAGGTGATAACTCTTTCTTCGGTGTTGCGTCACCGCTTAATGGCTATCGTTACCGCTTAGAGGCCGAATACGATTTTGGTACCTATCAATTTTTTGCGCCAACTATTGACATCCGCAAGTATATCAGGGTTCAACCAGTTACTTTTGCGGCACGCTTATACGGTTATGGAAGATTTGGCAATTCAAACGGTTTATATCCGCTTTATATTGGCTACCCGTTCCTGATCAGAGGTTATGAAGCGCAGACATTTTACAATGGAAACGGTAAGCCAAGTAATGGGTTTACTATTGATCAGTTGTCAGGAACCCGCACAGCTATTGCTAATTTTGAAGTTCGCTTGCCATTTACCGGTCCCGAAAAATTATCAGCCGTTAAATCTAAATTCTTTTTTTCAGAGCTTAACTTCTTTTTTGACGCAGGTTTAGCCTGGAGCTCAGGTAATCAGGTAAAATTCCAAATGGCACCAGACAGAGTTGGTACCGATGCAAACGGTAATGGTATTTATAATACCAATCAGCATGTACCGGCTTTAAGTACAGGTTTATCTTTGCGCGTAAACATCTTTGGTTACTTTGTGTTAGAGCCTTACCTGGCGATTCCGTTTAATCGTAATGATGTTAATAAGCCCGTATTTGGTTTAGGATTTACTCCGGGATGGTAATTTAAACATAACACGATCTTGACGGTTATATAATGTAATGAAGAAACTGGTTCTCTCTATAGGATTATTATTGGGCTCGTGGAGTTTATTTGCCCAGGCCAATGTTGTCGACTCATCTCAGCAAATAGCTAAAAACACGCAGTTGGCATTGAAAAATAACGAAGGCTCAAAAATGTTGCATACTGATGACGCCACGACAAACATCTACAATTCGCCTGAATTTTGGAGTTTTTATAGAGCTATAAAATTTGCTAATTTGAGTGAGACTATCCGCAGCCGGGGGCCGCTAACGGTATTTGCACCCGATAATGATGCATTTGCTAAGATGCCCCGGGGCAAAATGGATTCTCTTTTGAACACAAAACGGTTACCTGATTTAATTGCAATGGTTACCTATCATGTTATTCCGGGTATATTAAAAGCTAAGGATATCATACACGAAATAAATACACATAACGGTACAGCTACATTTACTACACTAACCGGCAATAAATTAAGGGCAAAGCTAGATGCTAACCGGAACATTGTATTGATTGATGAGAACGGCGGGCAAAGCGTCATAAGCAAATTTGATATCACACAAAATAACGGCGTACTTCATATAATAAATGCCGTGTTAATTCCTAAGTTTAAAGACATATAAAAGGGATACATTTATAAAACAATACTACAACCGCTGCCTCCCATTTGATGGTTAGTTCTGCACTTTAATTATAGCAGACCTTATTTTAAGCTATAACAGCATTACGACGATTATTAATAGCTGGGCGTAATTGTGTTTTATTACGCAAGCCGCTTTCATAATTTAAGCCGATGGTCAGATCAATCCAGTTAGGGTTTACCGGTCTGATCATTTTTTCTTTCTGCGGCCTGGTAAAAGTGCTTACCGTTTTAAAACGTTCCATCGCCAACTCTTCAGAATTTATCTCTTCAAAATAAACCAAACGGTTTAGTTGCTTGGCGCTGTCAAAAAATAAAGTGGGCATTTCTTCATAAAACTTCACAGTTTTTAATAAATCTGAGCAAAGGCCCACGTGTAAATTATTGCGGTTTCTGTCGGTGATGATATAAATAAAACGTTTCATTTGATAATAAATTTGCTGTTTAAAAAATAATTACTAATTTTATGAGCATAAAAATACTAACAATTTTAGTAAATGCAAATTTTATGACAAAAATTTCATCAAATATTAAATTCTTACGAAAAAACAAGGGTTTAACACAGCAACAGTTTGCTGATCAGGTAGGTATAAAAAGATCATTGGTGGGTGCATATGAGGAAGAACGAGCCGAACCTAAATACGATTTGCTAAAAACAATAGCAAACTTCTTTGAAATTACCGTTGATGATTTCATAAATGAGACGATTGACGAAAAATTTTTAGCAAAACCCAAAGCTAATGCCGGCGGCTTGCGCGTATTGAGTATATCTGTTGATAAGGAGGATAATGAAAATATTGAAATGGTGCCGCTAAAAGCCAGCGCTGGCTATATGAATGGTTATGCCGACCCTGAATATGTGGCGCAATTGCCTAAGCTTTATTTACCAATGTTTAAGCAAGGCACCTACCGTGGCTTTGAAATTAAAGGCGATTCGATGTTACCGCTTGTTTCGGGTACTACTATTATAGGTGAATATGTCGAGAATTGGGGCGATATTAAAGCCAATGAAACTTATGTCGTCATCTCAAAAAATGATGGCGTGGTTTATAAACGTATTGGAAATAAGTTTAAGGACAACAAAAAGCTGAAACTAGTGTCTGATAACCCTGCGTATGACCCCTACGAAATTAACGGCGAAGATGTTTTGGAGGTGTGGAAAGCTAAGGCATATATATCCACTCATCTGCCTCTTCCTACCCCTGAACCCACCATGGAAAGCCTGACTACAATGATGGCGCAGATGCAAAGATCAATAGCTAAGTTAGAAGGCAACAATTAAGTTACATACTATTGGTTAAACTTTATTCATTTATCTTTATCATAACACCAAAAATTAAATCTGAAGAAAAAATGAAAAAGTTATTATTAGTATGCGCTTTCGTCTTAGGACTTAGTGCAATTAGCTTCGCCCAGGATAACAATGGCGGCCAAAATGGTGGCAGACGTAGAGGTGGCAACCCTACACAAATGACCGCCAGACTTAAAGAACAGTTATCGCTCACTGACGATCAGGTTGCTAAAGTTACGGCAATATACACTGCTCAGGCTAAAGTGCAGGATAGTTTAAGAACTGCAAGCAATGGCGACAGACAAGCAATACGCCCCGCTATAACTGCATTAAGAAAATCAACCAATGATAAGATCACGGCTGTTTTAACTGCAGATCAGGCAGAAAAATTCAAAAAACAATTAGCCGACCAGGCAGCAAGACAAGCTGCCAGACAAAACGGTAACTAATTTTTATAACGTAAACAATAAGAGCGGCTTAGGGCCGCTCTTATTGTTTATAGCTACCTCTAAAACTTTATAGCAACATTTAAGTTACACAGTAAGATGTTCGATTAACCCTGCTATCTTTATATATCACCAAATCAAAACAAACCAAAAAACATGAAAAAAGTATTATTAGTATGCGCTTTCGTTCTAGGAATTAGCGCAGTTAGCTTTGCCCAGGGCGGTGGCCGTATGCGTATGACCCCTCAGGCTCAAACAGACACACTGAAAGCACACGTTAGCGGTGTTACAGCCGACCAAAGCACTAAACTACTGGCAGTTTACACTGCAGTGGCTAAATCTCGTGACAGCTTAAGACAAGCTGCCGGCGATGACAGACAAGCAATGATGGCTGGTTTTATGAAAATGCAAACCACAACCGACGCTAAAGTTAAAGCGGTTTTAACTGCTGATCAAGCTAAAGAATACCAAACGTGGGCCGACAAGCGTATGGCACAAATGAGAGCACGGATGAACGGTAACTAGTCAATATTAACCGACAAAATCAACAACCATGAAAAAATTAGTATTGGTATTTGCCTTTATCATAGGCGTAAGCGCAGTTAGCTTCGCACAAGGCGGCGGCAGAAGAACACCGAAAGAACAAACCGATCGTTTAAAAGAGCAAATTGCGGGTATCACCGACGATCAGGCCACTAAAATCACTACGGTATACACCGAAGCAGGAAAAAAACGTGACAGCCTAATGAAGGCATCAAACGGCGACAGACAAGCAATGATGGGCGCTTATATGAAAATGATGCCGGCAACTGACGCAAAGATTAAAGCAATCTTAACTGCTGATCAGGCTAAAGAATATCAAAAAATAGTTGACGCGCGCGCAGAGCGCATGAAGCAAATGCAAAACGGCAATTAATAAAAAACTCACATTTATAAAAGTAAAGCTCCGGTTAACCGGGGCTTTCTTTATTTTAGCTGAAATTTTCAGCAATTGAATCCGGCAGAAAAATATATTCAAGGCAGGCTTGATCAGCGCAAGCAAAATGGCGGGTATCGTACGTTGAAGCCTCAAAGCAACCTGACAGATTTTTGTTCGAACGACTATCTGGGTTTTGCCCGGTCGACCGTATTAAAAGCGGCTATTGATGCAGAGGTTGGCTGCCACCTTAGTTTAAATGGGGCTACCGGCTCGAGATTAATATCAGGCAACCTCATTTATACGGAAGACCTGGAACGTGAAATAGCGGCTTTATTTAGTGCCGAGGCTGGTTTACTGTTCAATTCGGGTTATGATGCTAACCTGGGACTACTCTCCTCCCTGCCGCAGCGTGGCGATACCATTATAGCAGATGAGCTGATCCATGCCTCGTTGATTGACGGAGCACGCCTGAGTCATGCTAACCGTTATAGTTTCAGGCACAACGATTTAGCCGCTCTAGAGGCCAAACTACAAAATGCCAAAGGTGTAATTTATGTGGTTACTGAAAGCATTTTTTCGATGGATGGTGATTCGCCGGAATTAGAGGCTATGGTTACTTTATGTGAACGATATCAGGCAAATTTAATAGTAGACGAAGCGCATGCTCTAGGTTTATACAAAAATGGAATTGTTTCTGCTTTAGGATTGCAAGACCGCATATTTGCCCGTATAGTGACATTTGGAAAAGGCCTGGGATGCCATGGAGCCATTGTGTTGGGTAGCAATTTACTGCGTCAATACCTGATTAATTATGCGCGTTCATTTATTTACACAACTGCAGCGCCATTTCATCAATTAGCTGCTGCCAGAGCGGCTTTTAAGTTATTACAAGTTTCAGATTTGCAAATAAATGAATTACATCATCGTATTAAATTATTTAAGAAAGCTGTTGCTTTAAATGAAAATACCGAATATTCTTTAATTAATAGTGATAGCGCTATACAATGTATCCGGCTTAAAAGCAATGACAAAGCAAAAGCGTCCGCAGCCCAATTGCAAAACCAGGGATTTGATGTGAGAGCAATTTTAAGTCCCACGGTGGCTCAGGGCAGCGAACGGATACGGATATGCCTCCACGCCTATAACACGCCCGACGAAGTGACATCGTTGGCTTATGAAATTAATAACCTACTCAATGAATAAACCATTATTTATAACAGGCATTGGTACCGGTATTGGCAAAACCATTGTCTCAGCAATTTTAGTTGAAAGCCTTAAAGCCGATTACTGGAAACCTATACAATCCGGCGATTTGGATAATAGCGATACTTTGAGTGTACAAAACCTGGTATCAAATACAAAATCGGTGTTTCATGCCGAAGCTTATCGATTAACGCAGCCCTTCTCCCCTCATAAATCGGCTGCCCTGGATGGTATCGAGATAGATCCGTCAACCATAAAAATCCCCAAAACTGATAACACCTTGATTATTGAGGGTGCCGGTGGATTGATGGTTCCATTAAACGATAGTTTTTTAATGATCGACCTGATTGGACAGTTAGCTGCAGAAGTCATCCTGGTGGTTAAACATTATTTAGGCAGTATTAATCATACATTATTGTCGTTAGAAGCATTGCACAGACGTAACATTCCGATAAAGGCACTTATTTTTAATGGTGAAGCCAACGAATCATCAGAAGAAGTGATTAAACGATTTGCCAATTGCCGCACTTTGTCAATTCCGGATATTCAATATATCACTAAAGAAAATATCGCCGGTATTAAAATAGAATTGTAATCCACATGAAGAAAATAGCGGTAATAGGTTCAGGAACCATGGGCAACGGCATAGCACATACACTGGCGCAATATGGTTTTGATGTATCATTAATTGACTTAGACAATGAGGCGTTACAGCGGGGTTTACAAACTATTAGCCTTAATCTGGATAAACAGATCAAAAAAGAAACGATTACTCAAACTCATAAAACAGCTACTTTAAGCCGCATATCCACCTATACTGATTTAAAAGCGGGTGTTACCGGCGCGACTTTGGTAATTGAAGCAGTAACCGAAAGCCGTGAGGTAAAGCTTAGGCTATTTCGACAGCTTAGCGATGTATGTGCTAACGATACTATTCTTGCAACTAATACATCGTCAATAGCTATCACACAAATTGCGTCGGTTACCAAATGGCCTGAAAATGTAATTGGCATGCATTTCATGAATCCTGTGCCATTGATGAAGCTGGTTGAGGTTATCAAAGGCGAGAAAACCTCAGTCAAGACAATCGAAACAATTATGCAGTTAGCGCGGCAGTTAGATAAAATCCCTGTTGAGGTAAATGATTCGCCGGGTTTTGTGGCTAATCGTATCCTGATGCCAATGATCAATGAAGCAATTTTTACTTTGTATGAAGGCGTGTCGGGCGTTGAAGAAATTGATACCGTCATGAAATTGGGCATGGCCCACCCTATGGGACCGTTACAGTTGGCTGATTTTATTGGATTAGATATTTGCCTGGCTATTATGCAAGTATTGCACGACGGGTTTAAAACTGATAAATACTTGCCTTGCCCTTTGTTAATAGAGATGGTAAACACCAACGAGCTCGGCGTAAAAACAGGCAGCGGTTTCTATAAATATCCCCCCGGCAGCAATGATTTGGTTATAGCCCGCCGGTTTGCCCGGTAACCCCATTAAACTTTTCAGATCAATATTTGTCAATAATTAAAAAAATTGACTGATGAAAACGATAGCAAAAGTTGGATTATTATTAACCTTAACCGCCAGCCTGTTAACATCCTGTGCCGGTGATTATTATGTTGCCAATCGCCCTGAAGCCCCTTATTATGTAAGACCTGCCTCGCCTTATGCCAGAGCTGTTTGGATAGACGGTGAATGGGTATGGAATGGCGGCCGTTATACTTATGTTGGCGGACATTGGGCCCGTCCACGTGCAGGACGTGTTTGGATACGAGGCACCTGGGTACATGGCCCAAGGGGCTATGCATGGCACAGAGGATACTGGAGATAACAAACCACTATTTTGAAAACATAAGCCGGTTGTAACTAATAATCGGCTTTTCTCGTATCATAGTGCATAAATAGACGCTTTGTTGATAAGTTTATTATTGTATAATTTCTGAAATTATCTTTAATTTTATCGGCAAGGCCAATATTTAACAAGGCATTCGTATTTGAGAAATTTCTATATTTTTTTAAACTATTTGCACACAAGTTTTCGTTACAGAAAATGGCAACTAGCTTGCTACCTTGTGTTACTTTTATTATCTCCCCAAATTATATGGGCCGAGGGCAGTAAAGAAATAAACTCTAACGGCGGTGGCCGCGCATTTTTATTTTCGAGCACTATACCAACATCATCGTTTCCCTTTCCTACGCTGGGAACTATGAAAGTCTATGTAAAAGCCGGCGAAACCTTGAATTTAGGTTCAAGTGCGCAGGGTGTTGGTTCAGGCACAATAAACTTAAGAGCGCCCGACGGTACAACCTACACCAGTGGCAGTTCAAAAACGGTTGGGGTAATCTCAAATGATGTTCAGGAATCAGCAGGTCCGTTACCGGCTACCAACGGATATACACCATATGTAGTTACTGCGACTGCTGCCCAGGAAGGTATATGGGAAGTTGACTTTATTGCTCCGGGTACTGATAACGGTACGGAATCAAACCCTGTAGTTGTACCGGCAGGTAGTAATTGGCAACAGCCTTTAGGGCCTTATGTAGCAGCATTTGACATTACTGTCGTAAACGCTGCCAATGCAGTTGTTAAAGGCAGAGTTTTCACTAATATCTTTTGCGGGGTAACAAGTTCATTCAGCATTGGCTTTAATGGCGTATTTCATATATTAACAAAAGATGGCTATCAATATACCTTAGACAACAACGGCCAGGCAGGCAATGGTTTTTCTTTCTTTGCTAATAACAAAGGATTTAAAACTGCCGGTGGGGCAGCAAGCTATCAAAGTATCAATAATACCGCAGCGCCTCTGGTTCAGAATCCAACCGCTCCTGATACTCAAAGTGATATAACCCATAAGATATTTTTCAATACACCTGCAGCAGATCTCCCACAATCTGCAAAAACGCCTGATGGAAGTACTACCTGGTTAATTAATCCTCCGTTTCAGCCTAAAATTGAGGGGGTAGCATTTGTTGGCGCCGAAGGTACCGATGGCAAAGCTGGTACGGCACCCTTAGGTGGCGCATTTACCTTTTATGTTACAGCCAACGGAAGTTATACTTTGACTATAGATGCCAATAATAACGGCTCTTATGCAGACGCGGTAGACCGCAAACTTAAAGGAACGGCAACCACTGGTTTCAACAGCGTTGCATGGGACGGCCTCGACGGTCTTGGAAATAAAATATCGGCGGGTCCGACAATTTATAATGCCGACCTGGCGATATCTTTATTTAATGCCGAGGTGCATTTTCCATTCTTTGATGTCGAAAGAAATATTAATGGAATAAAGCTAACCAGAACCACCGGTGCCGGGGCCCCGGATTATACCGTTTATTGGGATGATAGCCCAATAACATTGTCCGGGACACCTTCTTCGCCACTTACCAATCTAACCGGCATCAGCAGCCTGATAAATGGTCATAAATGGGGCTCGGCAACATTTACCAACTCTGAACTTGACTTTGGCAATAATAAAAGCATAGATACCTGGGCGTATGTTACCCAGCCAACAGTAGATTCTATAGTGACTTTCACCGTCAGCGAGGCTGATCTGGAAGTAGTGAGTCTTACATCAGACGTTATAACCGGTTGTGTTGGCCAGACAATAAACTATACCGCGGTAGTTAAAAACAATGGCCCCAATGATGTAACCGGTTCTACCTTTGCCATTAGCTTTCCTACTGAACTTACCGATGTTAAAGTTACAAGTACCGCAATTACAGGTACAACTGCAATAACAACAGATTCAACCGGCAAAACCAATTACATGGCCAAAATGGATATGGCTAATGCTTCTGTGAGGACTTTTAATATCACCGGTAAAGTATCAAAAGCACCGAGTGGAAAATTGGTTGTATCGGCAAGTATTCTGCGCCCTAAAGATATCACCGACCCTGACGCAACAAATCCTGATCCGGTGGCCCCACTAGATCCTGTAAGTGAATGTAATTCAAGTCCGTCAGGTATAGGTTGTAATAATATAAAAACAGACAGCGTAACTTTTGTGCCTTCGCCTGACGCAGGCCCAGACCAAACAGTGGAAAGGGATAAAGTTGCAACTGTAACCGCTAATCAAACCGGTACCTGGACGCAAATAGGCGTAACCCCTACAGTGGCTCATATTAGCTCTCCGTCAAGCGACAGAACTGAAATTACCAGCTTAGCTGCACTCGGGCCCTACAAATTTGTGTTTACTAACATAAATGGCTGTACAGATACCGTTACAGTTAATGTTACGTCATCAAAACTAGACGCGCCAAACGTGGTGACACCTAACGGTGACGGCAATAACGATCAATTGGTCATCCCTGATATAAATCTTTTTCCCGGAAGCAGGCTGGCTATTTATAACCGTTGGGGTAACGAAGTTTATCACTCTGATAATTACGCAAATGATTGGGCAGGGAAAGGATTAGCCGACGGCACTTACTATTATGTACTAAATCGTAAAGAAGCTAACGGCGGTATTAAAGTATTTAAAGGCTGGATATATTTAAAACATTGACGATGAAAGTGATGAAGAGACATATCCTGCTGCTTTTATTGTCGGCATTAAGTACAAATAACAGCTTTGCCCAGCAAACCATCCAACTTAGCCAATATTTATTTAACGGCTTAGCTGTTAATCCGGCATATGCCGGCTATAAGGATAATTGGACTATTAATGCAAGCAGCCGCCTGCAATGGGCCGGCGTAGATGGTGCGCCAATAACCAATACGCTATCAGTTGATGGTATTACTGATCCGGAGTATAAAAATGTAGCCTTAGGCTTGTTGATAACCAATGACCGATTAGGACCCGAGAATAACTCGGCAGTATACGCAAACTATTGCTACCGCATACGTTTAAATAATGAAGATTCGCAAAGACTTTGTTTTGGTGTTGGTATAGGTGCCATTGTATATAATATTGACGGTACTAAATTTAATACCGGTAATACAACAGATCCTGCCATATCATCAGCAATTCAAAACAAACTTGCGCCTGATTTCAGGGCTGGTGTTTACTATTATTCCCCGTCATTTTATGTCGGTGGATCGGTGTTAAACTTAATACCTAATGCTTACCCTGACCCTAACTCCATATTTATACATGAGGTTACAACTTATTACTTAACTGCCGGTGTCATGGTAAATGTTTCTCCGGTTATTGACTGGAAACCATCCTTTTTAATAAAAGAAGACTTTAAAGGGCCTACCAATGTAAGTGCAGCTACCAATTTTCTGTTCAGCAACTTAATATGGGCGGGCGCGTCATACAGTACAAGTGTTGAGTTATGGAAAAAACCTAACCTGCAGAGTGACTTGGTACGAATGGATGCCATTACCGGTATGGTTGGTATTAATATTACTCCGCTGTTTCGCTTCGGATATTCGTATGATTTTGGCTCAAGCAAGATCCCCGGATACCCCAGCGCCTCACATGAGATTTCGTTAACCTATAGTTTTGCCCGCGCAAAAGGCAGGATCTTAAGTCCGCGCTATTTTTAACCTTATTTTTATGAAAAAGATAGCAGCCTCACTCCTTTTAACAATAAGTTTAATAACCGGTATTAAAGCTCAGGAACAGCCCGACACCAGACAATTGGCTGATAACTTGTTTGAACGGTATGAGTATTTTAATGCTTTGAAAATATACCAGCGGTTAGCAGAGAAATCGAATGTCGACGGCCTGATTATTGAGCGTGTTGCCGACTGTTACCGCCTGATGGGCGATTATAATAAAGCCGAAGAATGGTATGCGAAAGCGATAACTTACGGGGAGGCTCAGCCGATTGATCATTTTTATTATGCAGAGATATTATTGCGTAATAAAAAATTTAAAGAGGCACGCGAGCAATATAAACAGTACTATCAGTTAGAGAATGCAGATCAGCTCCCATTTAAGTTAGCCAGCGTAGATTCTGCCGAAAAGTGGATCAAAAATCCATCGAATGCCTTTACCATTCATAATCAACAGAAATTAAACAGCAAATATTCTGACTGGGGACTGAACTTTTTTGGCAACGATGGCTTTGTATTTACCTCAGACCGGAAAGTAAGCAACAGCAAAAAAGACACTTATAATCGTAATGGTGACGGCTACTTCAATGTTTATGAGGCCGAAAATAATGTGGTTACACTGTTTAATTTGAAAACTAAAGACAACGCGTTATTTGATATTAAATATCACATTGGCCCGATGGTTTTTACCAACTCTGGCGATACCGCTTATGTTACCATAACTACCACTGTACCTCACAAACAATTGCCTACAGACCTTAAAACGCCGGACAATACACAGAAGTTATACACCCGCCGGCTGGAGTTACTGATAGCAACAAAAGTTAAGGGACAATGGTCTTCATTTAAAAGCTTTCCTTACAATAATCTTGTAGAGTATTCAGTCGGTAATGCTGCGTTGTCAAAAAATGGCAACATCATTTACTTTACCTCTGATATGCCGGGCGGCGAAGGTAAAACAGATATCTGGTACTGCGTAAAAAATAGTACAGGCGATTGGGATCAGCCTGTAAATTGCGGCAAAAATATCAATACCAAGGACGACGAATCGTTCCCGAGTATAAGTGATAATATTTTGTACTTTTCGTCAAATGGCCTACCCGGCATGGGTGGGCTGGACATATTCAGAGCTAAAGGCGAAAAAGCTACATGGAGTAAAGCGTATAACTTAAAATACCCGATCAATAGCACCAGCGACGATTTTTATTTCATAAGCAAAGACAAAACCGGCGGCTATTTCTCATCCAACCGCGAAGGCGGCCAGGGTAGCGATGACATTTACAGGTTTGACTATGATGGGCCGGCCGATAACACCTTAGGCTTTGATAACCCCGACTTGGCGAGTGGTACAAATGGAAGCGGCCGCGGTAAGAGCCCAAATGGCAGCAAGAATGCTAAAGTTCCGTCGCCCCAGCCGGTTACAGCTGTATTAACACTTCATAAAGATGAAAGTATCATACTAAATAATATTTACTATGATTTAGATAAATCCGATATTCGTCCGGATGCTGCTGCAGAACTGAGAAGGCTTGCCGCCGTTCTGAAACAACGACCTAACATTCGTCTTGAGCTTAGCTCGTTTACCGACTCGCGGGCTCCATCGTCTTATAATATGGCTTTATCGCAAAGGCGCGCACAGGCAGCCGTCGATTACCTGGTTAGGTTAGGCATTGATCGCAGACGGTTGGTTCCTAAAGGCTATGGCGATACACGTTTACTCAACAGCTGTACGAAAGGCGAATATTGCACCGAAGAACAGCATCAGATTAACAGACGCACTGAACTTAGGATTATAAGCGAATAATTTAACAAACCAAACCTAATTGGTATCAAGATTACTCCTAACCCATCTGCTACAGGTTTTGAGATGAAGTTACCTATGATGTCATAACATGTGTCAATACCTACTATATAAACATTTCCGTACCTAATTAAGATAGTCGTCCGGCTATTCAGTTAATTTTATTAACAGACTGTGCGTTTATTGAGCATTTATTTTATTTTAGGGCTTAATAACATACTTTTCAATGTCTGAGCATTTGAGATTAGGCTTACACGCTGGTTTGGTAGTGGACTCATCCCCTATCATTAGTCTTGGCGAATTACAAATTTTCAGACAAGTCGTTAAAAATCCGTCTTTATTTTTACTTATTTCAATGAGTGAATTGGTTATCACAAACGCGAGTTAATATAACGGGGAAATTATAATGAGTAAAATTTCGCTGCCCAGGTATGAAGAACTAAAAAAGCTACTGCTTATAAATGCTGGAATAGCTAACATTCTGCCATCGGAATGCCGGACATTGTCAGACAGAGTGTACAAAAAGAACGGTAATCGTATCAGCGAAACAACGTTTAAGCGTATATACGGATTTGCGTACAGCAAATATAGCCCGTCGCTGTTTACGCTGAACGTATTAGCCCGCTTTTGTAATTATAAGGGCTGGGAGGATTTCTGCGAAAAGCAAGATCAAAAGGCTATCGCAGTGCCAACCAAAGAACTAAACTGGCGGCTTATACAGCAAAGTGCCAATAAAATAACCGGATTTACCTTACAAGCTTTAAAAAACAAATCGGGTATCCCCTACAATCAAACTATTGACCGCGAGTTTATCGATTATCATTTCGACGAATTTATTGCTTCAGGTTGCACAGGAACCGTATTGGCGGCACCGGCAGGTTATGGTAAAACTATTGCACTTTGCCAATGGATAGAAAAGAAACAGGCAGTAGACGCACTTAATGATGTTAATGATACTATCCTGCTGTTTAGCAGTAATGCTATCATGAGCGTTTTGGTAAGCGGGCGCGATATCCATGATTGGATGTTAGCCTTGCTTGGTCATCATACCGATAATGATATCAATGTGTTACTGGATATCAAACAACGCAGAAACAATAAATTTTACCTGATTATCGATGGCTTTGACGAACACATGTTCAAAGGCGATCATTTTCGGATCATCCTTAACCAACTAGTCGATATTTTTTCTTTTTATCAAAACCACGATTGGTTTAAACTGGTGTTAACTACCCGGACGGCTACATGGATAAATAATCGACACGAATTTGAACTTGCTGAAAATAGTTGGTATACCGGTTTTAAAAAGAATGGCAATTGTATCAACGTGCCGTTATTCAGCTTGCAGGAAATCAAACTGTTGTGCCATCAGATAAAACCGGGAGTTGAAAACTTTATATCGCTTAATGTAGTTGAAAATTTCAATCATCCACTCTACTTTCAATTTTATTATCAGCAGCATAAAGACAACTTTTTACAACATGATATTGACCATTTGAGCTTTTATGAAACAATCTCTACCTTCATTTTAAAGAAAGTTTACCTTGGGCAATATTCGGCCGAAAAGATGTTACTGATCAAAGGTCTTGTTGAAGAACTTGGTATTGAAAACGATAATTATCAAATCAATACCGTTAAAGTAAGCAACCTGATAAAGAAGTACCCACATGCTTACCAGGAGTTATTGGCCGTAGGTTTTGTACGCGAGATTAATGAAAGCAGTGACTTTCAGCTCAATACTTATATTGTATTCGGTAATGATGAGTTTATGGAACACAGTATTGCCAAAACTTTGCTCTATGACAACGGCAACCTGCTTGACAACGATTTAATTAAAAACATCAATAAACTTTTAGTTGCCAGCCCGCGCAAGGTTAATGTGTTAAAGTGGTCTATTATTCATGGTATAAAAACCGGCCAGCTAAAGAATATAGAAAGCATCACCGGGGCGCATTTAAGCATGAATGAAAAGTCTGATATCATCACCTTCCTTGGCGAGGTTCTTGAAGGCGAGCATTCATCGGCCAACCAAAATGAAGCTCTAATTCAATATTTTAAGCATTCGTTTAGCGAGAAGTTATTTGATTATTTCTTCGGATTAGAGTTAATAAACTCTAACTACAAAAAATTCTTGCAGGTATTATTAAAATTTGAGCTGTCAAATAAGAAAAAAACACTTATTCATACAACGTTAGCTATTATAGCAACTATACAGCTTGATCTGAATGAGTTAGAGATAAGCCTTGAAAAACTTAAAGCTCTTCCTAAAGCAGAGTATGAAATATTTCCGGTAAACCCTCTGAATTGTCTCGACGCCATTTATTACCATCTAAAATATGGTATTATTAAAACCGAAGCCCTGACAGATCTTACCAGGTTATATTTTAATACTGGCGGAGGCCTGATCAATTTAAAGAAATCAGCCACTAATGATATGCTTTTCCTATTGGGGCTGCATACCTTGCTGTTGAGTAACAATCCACGCAAGCTTCTGCGGTTTATCAAGTTCCTTGACAGAAATTACCGTAATGAGCTATTGGATAATTACGCATCGCAATATGGTTTCTTTGTACAGACGATAGAGGCCAATGCTTATTTTGAGTTGGGTGAATTAGATAAAGTTTCAGAAATATATTACTCAATTTCTTCGGCCTTGAAGAAAAGCAATAATTTGCTTACGTCTTATATGAAAATTGTATTCCACAGCTTAAAAATTAAGATTATTATAAATACACCTAAACAAAATCAGGTTGCTGCGGAAATGAAACACATCAATAATATCGCTGCTGAATTTGGTTACAAATTTGACAAGCTGTATATAATTGCCATCCTGTTAAAAAGCCCTACGCTACAAAGTTCAATGCCAGAGCTTTTCAAACAAGCTAATAACGACTTTGATAAAATTACCAGAGAGAATGGCTTAAACTCAAAACTCTTTCTACAAACAATTACAATAAAAAAATAGCGGTTTATATTATCATTATACCGCCTGTAAAGCTACCTTATTAGATCAATTGGATGTTATCTTATATAAGCAAGCCCCTTCTTGTGTAAATGTTGTATTTGCGTTTTCAACAAGGCTAATGTCCCGCCCGCCTAAAACCTCGGTCAATTTATATTTCTTTCCGGCTCTTAATCCCAGGCGACTAACATTAATGACTACATTGGCAGGCTGCTTTTTATAATTGAATACCGCCAGATAGGTTCCGCCAGTGGCTTTACGAATAAACTGGGAGGCGGCACTACCATCTAAACCTGGTTCAACCGGCATAAAAGCTTTACCGCTTTTAATAAGTGCTTTCAATTCAGGCCGCTGCAACCATTCTTTAATCTGTGGCTGCCAATCGGCCGGTTTGCTATAATCATCACCTAAAACTACCGAGCCTGTAATCAGGGTCGAAATTAGCCTTGCCCGGTTAGCGCCGGTGTTTTCTTTTTCAAATACCGCATGGTCAGCATCCGTATAATCATATATATAGGTTTGCCACCAGCCGTAAGTAAGGCTATTCAATGTGTACTCAACGTCTTTGATTGAATGAAATGCATCACAGGCAATTCGTCGCATATGCACGTATCTGGCTGTGGCCAGCGATGGGGAAATGGCGGCGTAAATTAACATTGAATTATCTAAAATTTTATCAATAGTCTCCATCCCTACGCGGAAAGCCTGCATACCTGTAGTTATATTCGGATCATAGAAGCGGGTTGACTCTACGGCGCCGTGTCCCAGGAAATCTATTTTGATCATTTTGAAGCCACAGTCTTTTAATTTACCTAACACATAAGCTATGCGGGCTTGCGTACCTGGGTGCGTCGGGTCGAGCGCGCGGCCGCCGTCAAGGTCATGGTAACCTTTATCAGTCTTAGTCCACATTTCGGCAAATTTATAGTTACTGCCTTCAGCTGTGCGATTTCCATTCTTGCCCCAATCGGTAAAAGGCGCCCAGTAAACGCCGGGTTGCAAATTTCGTTCTTTGCAGTAGTTTACAAAATCTTTCAGTTTCGAAAAGTCGCCGCTAAAACCACCGCGTACCATATTGTCCCAAAACGAATCTAAATCAATATAAGCAGTGCCATCTTCATTACGGAAGCTTGGTATTTGCTTATCAAAAAAATCAACAACACCGGTAGCATTATTATAGTTTAGTTTGGTACCTATAACACCCCAACTGTTCCAACCCACCGGTGTAGCTTTGTGCCAAGACTTGCAAAACCGGCCATCTACCGCGCTATTAGTGCGGGCAAATGTTTCGAGGCCTTTGCGCCAGTCGGCAAAGTAGCCAATAAACATTTTTGGCGACCTGATTTGATCTCCTTTCAATGATCCATGCGCCATCGAATCACGGGTTATGGCAACTTCATTCAATCCGCCAAAAACCTCCAACCGATTGATTACTCCATTAGATCCGGCGCTTTTTACCCCACTTTTCCAACTATCATGTTGTAACGACCCGACAACTAATCCCTTCCTTAAGACTCCATTATAGATAACACCAACTTCTGAACTGGTATTGACTTCGTTGCTTAACGCTGTTGACTGATATCTGATAAAGGTATCATTGTCAAAAGGCACAAATAAGGTTTGCAAATTCCTACCGGCGTACAAATTAGCATGATTAGTGATAATCGGGGCCATGTAATTTGAACTCAGACTATGTCCGTCAATTTCAAGTTCAGTCACTATAAAATCTTTATTTGTGTAGCAGTAAAATAATTGCTTCATTACCGGCACACCGGGTCTTGATGATGTAACGGTTAGTAATTTGCCGCTGCCTAATTTGTCATTTATAGGTTGTATGCTTACCGTGCGTTTAATATAGTCGCCGGTTTGATATTTATCGTTGCCATTGGTATAGGCCGCGGTTGCATTAACCAAAATAAGCTTGCCATTATATTTAATACTGAAAGTACCTGTATGGCTATTAATAATTAATTGGTTGTTTTTTCCGAAAGGGACGATTTGTTGATTACTGGCCCACACACAAAATACGGTAGCCAACATACAAGCAGCAAAGAATTTTATTCGCAACATGGTTGATAGTTTGGACAAAGGTATAACAACCGGGATGCGAAACGAAATGCAACTGATTAGGCTAAGGTTACCTGGTTGTAAGTGTTAGTTTCCTCACAGAGAAACTGTCGTTGCCAGAGAATAAATAATAAAGCGTTTTGCCATTTTTGCTTATCCAATTAGTTGGCAAACTGCCTGATTCGCCAGGCCCCATATCCCAATCCCGAGTATAGTAAACGGTTTTCCAGGGGCCCCATGGATTTGGTGCTTCAAATATGCCCAGTCCGCCTTTAAAGCGCGGCCCCTGCTCGTCTTTATCTCCAGACAGCGGAATAGCCTGGCACCACAGATATCGTTTCAGCGGCGCATCATAAGTCATTCCGGAACGATAAGTTTTGCCAGGATTTTTATAGATGGCTTTACGTCTGCGAATATCGTCAGACCATATAGATTTGCCACCTGTATCATATCCGGCAAAAAACTGATAACTGCGCCAATCTAAAATATGGTTTTTGGCTACCCGCATCATAACCATCTGGTCCCCATATCTGTAAGCACTGGCATCGTCTATAGAATAGGTATAAACATAATTATCTTTTGCACCCGCATTGTTCTGACCATAATTAACAAAATTAGGGCAGCCAAAGCTTACGTCCAGTTTCCAATCAGCCCAAGACCATGTTTTCCCGTGATCTGCCGAGACGGCCAATTGGGCGTTGTTGAGGTTACGTACCCACATGTATAATTTCCCTTTAACCATAATCATCCCGCTGGCTTTTGGGCCTGCAAAGCCTTGCCCCACCCTTTCTCCCGATGATGTGCGGATATTTACGCCTGATAGATCGGGCGGTGTACCTGACACTACCGCCAAACCATTGCTTAATTTAATATCGGTATAGGGCTTAAAACCATTACCATCACCATAAGCAGTATACATCAAGCCATCATCTCCCCATGTTGACGGCCAACAGTCGCCACCCTCGGCCATGCGGATAACCTCATTTGCGGGAGCAAATTTAGCCGAAGTAATTAAATTACTTTTAGGATATGGTGCTTCTTCAACGGCATCCATCACCGGGTTAAACAGCTCGTTCTCGACAAACTTCCAATAGCTTTTGCCACTAAAATTAGGATTTAACGGTGTCCCCATACGAACAATAATCAGCTTCAGACTTGGAATGACAACCAACAATTGTTCACCGGCTCCCGCTCCAAAAAAGGCATCCCTGGGCATTGATTTAAAGGAGCCGTCATAATTGGTGAACCAACCCAGCGCTGCTACTGGTTCAATATCATCTGCAGACTTTGAAAGGGTTGATGTGTTCGTCAATACTGAGCGGTCGGTAACACCATCGGTACTCAATGCGCGTTTAATTACTCCTGAATCAATAATCTGCTCATCTTGCCAGCTCCCTTTGCGCATAATCAATCTACCTATGCGGGCAACCGCGTCGGCGGTAAATGTTGCACCTCCCCAGCCCGCCACCAGGTTCATATGATCAACTTTATAAACAGCGTTGTAGCCTAATGAATAAGTGCCCTTTTTAATGCCGATGCGACTAAATACCCGTTTATCCAGATAAGTGGCGATATCTTTATCAGGTGACTGCTGCAGACTTTTGGTCACTGCATAATTCAGCATTGCAATACCCGGATTGCTATATTGTGAGCCCGTGCCCGGCTTAAACAAAACCTTGGCGCTGTCGCGCGACAAGGTGAAAGGGTCCGGCTTTTTGCGCCAAAACATTCCCTTCCAGCCCGGCAGGTCCATATGGCGGTCTTTATGTTGTTTGATGAGTTGCGCTTCTTCTTCATCCGTACCCTCAGAATCATCCAATCCCGAAGTATGCGTATCTAATTGCCGTATCGTAATTTTTGATTTAACATCAGACTTTAGCCATTCAGGGATATACAGGCAAGCCGGGGCGTCGGCATTAATATAACCATCAGCTATGGCTGCGTTTAAAGACATTCCGCTTACCAGAGCTTTAGCTAATGACGCTGTACCACTGGTAATTTCTGTATCGCTCCAACCTTTGGCAAAAGCTTCGCAAACGATCTTATCGTTTTTAATGATGAGCAACTTGTGAGTGCCCTTTGACATCATGCTGTTTTTATAAGCTTCCAGTTTAGCGCTTGACATTCCCACACTTTCAGGTGTAGCATGCCCCCATGCAAATTCTTTTTTAACCTGAGCTTTTAAGACGAAAGGCAGGCAAGTGAGTACGAGGTATAACTTAACAGATTGCATGGTTTGGCTAAATGGGTCGTTCTAAGTTAATCAAATTATCTGCCCTAAAACAAAAATGGTGATAACGACCGGAGTCATTATCACCATTTTTACATTATTAGTTAAGTTATTCTTATTCTACGGTAAGCGTAC
Source organism: Mucilaginibacter panaciglaebae (assembly GCF_039539265.1). Taxonomy (NCBI): domain Bacteria; kingdom Pseudomonadati; phylum Bacteroidota; class Sphingobacteriia; order Sphingobacteriales; family Sphingobacteriaceae; genus Mucilaginibacter; species Mucilaginibacter panaciglaebae. Next base: position 33,573 of record NZ_BAABCV010000003.1, on the reverse strand, counting down.
CTTGCATCACGTAATAGTGACCGGGCACGGTACAAACATAAGTGTACTTACCTGCTTTGGGTGCAACAAAATAAATGGTCTGTGATGAACCTGGACCAACCAAAGTAGCATTAAACAAAATTTTAGGTGTATTAGCAATGTAGCTTAGTTTAACTGCTTGTAAACCCAATTTAGTGCCCATATCGCCTACGGCAATAGCCTGACCTTGCGGAACCACTACAAAGTTGTGCGGCATATCATCATTATTGGTAAAAGTCAATTTTACTCTGCTTCCCGCTTTAAGCGTAAGCTCAGCTTTGTCAAACTTTAAACCAGGCTTGGTACCAATACTTATTGTTTGGTCGATAGTTGTCCATGACGCTGGTTTGCTGGTTTGGTTCTTTTTTAGTGCGACGCCTTTTACCGGGGCAGCTTTAGCGTTTAATGCTTTAACTTTACCCATTTCCATGTTCATACCGGCCATATCATGATTCATTTTTGGATGTCTTTTAGGGACATTCAATTTAGCGCCATCAGGTATGTTATTTAAAGTATAATAGGCAACCGGGTGTAATAAACTATAGCTGCTGTCTGCTGAAGTTACCGCTTTGTCAACCTTAATTTCATGGATGTATTTTTGACGAAGACTATCAGCTACCAATCTAACTTTCAGTCCATCTTCAGAAACTATAGCTGCGTTTACGATATGTACCTTTTCGCGGATAGTCGCACTACCATAAACCGGGTGATATTTATAGGTAAAGCCGGTAATAGTATAATTATCCGGATCGGCAGCCGCTTTTTTGTTAACCGGCTCAGTAAATTCTATCTCAAAACCATCAGGCATCGCTCTTACAGCCTTCATTTCGAATGGAGTTTTCTTCGCCCAAACCAAACGCTCTAAACCAAATATTTTCTGGCCTGTTGATCCCCAGCCACGGCTGGTTTGGCCAACAAACAGTGAGTTGTCGGCACCCCAGGCTAATCTTAACACACCTGACTCAAAACCTTCACGGAAGGCAAATGCAGCACCTTGATACTGACCTTTAACCTGCTCCAGGAAGATACGGTTAATACGACTTTGTGCCTGATCACCTACCAGTACCTGGCCTGCAAACGGACCGAACTTGTCGTCCTTAGGAATTTGAATCATTGATGAAGTGGAGTTACCCATTGTACCATGTGGTAACCAAACCGCAGGTGTTTTAAATCCTTTTTTAACATCGTCAGCAACTTCGGCTAAAGTTTTATATGGACGATTTGGATCACGATCCTCGATCTTACCTTCAGGGTCGTTAAAACGGGGATTAACACGCGAGTAGATATCTTCGGTACGGACTTTTACCGGCGATGAAGGATCAGCAGCCCAGCGTAAACCTGCAGGGTGCATAGCAAAATCGCCGCGATCTAACTGCATAATATAACCTGACCCTACCCAATCGCCCTGGTTTTCAGCATAGAAATATTTACCGTCTATTAAACCCTGACCGCAAGGTGACCTGAAACCAGTGGCATAGGGATGCATTTCGCCATTTGGCGTAATTTCTAAGCACCAGGCTCTCCACGGCACTAAGCTTTTACCTCTCCACCATTCGGCATCAAAACCTACGTTAAGATTAACCATCATATTGCCATTAGGCATAACTACCGGACCGTATGAGTACTCGTGATAGTTACCTGACACCGGCCATGAGTACACCGTTTCATAAACATCGGCTTTACCATCACCATTTTTGTCGATCAGATGGGTTAACTCACCACGTTGCACGCAGTAAAAATCGCCATTAACATACGCCAGACCTAAAACCTCATGCATGCCGCTGGCAAATTTTTTATAATAAGGCAGGCTGCCATTCAGCTGATATGGATTTTGAACAATGTAAACATCGCCACGACGGGTTGATACACCAAGGTCGCCATTTGGCAATACTGCCATACCGCCAACTTCCAGTTCTACACCTTCCGGTGTCGGCACGTTGACAATTCGGTAATAATCTTTTTCTGCAGGGGCTGCCTTCTCCGCTTTGTTTTGAGCAAAAGAGGCGGTACAGCTTAAACCTGCTATGATTGTAAGTGATATATTTTTAAAAATAGCTTTCATTTTGAATGAGTTTTTGAGATTACCAGATCAATGAATATTGAACAGAGGTTCCTTTATCTGTATTTTTTATAGGCAATAACATTTCTTTACCTTTTGCAGAATTGCGGATAACCGGTTTCACACCTTTATCCAGTTGCACGTAGTAAGTAAAGTTATTAACAGCATATAAACCATTATCTAAATCGACAATATCACTGGCGTCGGCCACACGGGCAAATAAGTCTTTGGGCGCAGGGCCATCAACACTGATCTTACGGGTTAACCCTTTACCATCCTCGCTGGTTGTTTTATCATTAATGTTAATCCCATCAAAATTGTATTTAAATGTAGGTATGCCAGTTTCGTCCAACTCGTAACCTTTTTGGCGGAAGATGCCTTTCTCTAAAGTATCCGGCCATGCCTGATTGTCCTCATGTATCAATGCCAAAGCTGGTTTATCATCTAAACTGATAACGCTGCCTATAGCACGGGCATTACCGTCGCCACGCGATAACCACATTGGCGATGCGTCTAAAAATCCGCCTTTCCAGATCTGGTATATGGTACCACGCTCCAAATCAAAACCGTAGCTGATATTATTTAATAAACCAACGCTTGCAGAGTGTGTTACCCTTTTACCCGGAATGTCTACAAAGCTGCGAAATACCACCGGCTCGCCTTTAACATCGACAGAAACCGGTTTGTCATTACTATCCCAAACCTGACGGGTGCCATCAACGGTCATGGTACCAACCCGGGTGCTGTAACGGAAGTTTCTGAAAGCCACCGCGCCGTGGTCGCCTTGTAAACGTAGCGGGCCTGTAGCAGCCTCGTTAGCAAATGCTGAACCGCGCGTTGGCGCCTGTAACTCGGCATTTTCAATGATGGTCATACCGTTTAGGATAATCCGCACTATACGGGCATTAGCAATCTTTTTGCCTGACGCATCAAATTTAGGTGCCTGGAATTGTATACGGATATTTTGCCAAAGGCCGGGTGCGCGGCTCACGTTGATACGCGGCGCAACGCCGTCAAAGCCAAATTGACCCGCGGGGCGGCTTTCATCCCAACGCTCATAGATAGCGCCAAGGTCTCCGCTGGTCAAGGCTTGTTTGCCCCAGCTATCCAATAATTGTATTTCATAACGACCTTGCAGGTAGATACCCGAATTTGACCCTTTTGGCATCATTACATCAACGCTCAGGTCAATGTCACCGTGCTCCATGTTGGTAAAGATATCTTCGTTCTTGTCTTTGCCCGGGATACTTACCAAAATACCGGTTCCTTCTTTTTTGGTAATGGTATTTGGTTTGTTAAAATCGGCTATAACCGAGCCGGCTACAGACCAGTTAGGACTAGGACTTTTAAATGCTGAAAGGTCATTCAGCGGGATTTGTTGCTGCAGCATTCTGTTTTGTGCAGAAGCAAAAAACGGAACGCAGATTGCCAGTAAAAACGCTTTTAATGGCTTGCGTTTAAGCAGGTAATTGTTTTGCATAATATTAATTTTAGTGAGCAATTTATAAGTGGTTAGTAATTGGCCTAACTACAAAGATGTGATTTATAAAGCTAAATATCTTAATTTTTACTTGTATAGTCAACTTTAATTTGTAATAATATGATCGGCTGCTGTAAACATATTGCGTACTGCCCCATTTTGTGCTAATTTGCAACCACCAAATTAAACATAATGAAGAAGAACTTTATAATAACCATTATCCTGAGTTTATTGATCAGTGCGTCTTTCGCTCAGTCGGCGGCGCCAAATCCGAAACCTGCATTTTGGGATGATGTACAGACCATTAAGAAATATGACGGCATGTTTGCACCACCTAAAAACCCGGTGTTATTTACCGGCAGTTCGTCTATTCGTAAATGGGATAACGCGCAGTGGACCTTTGCCGAATATAATGCGCTGAACCGCGGCATCGGCGGTGCGGTTACCGGCGATATCATCCGTTACCTAAACGATATAGTATTCAAATATCAGCCTAAACAAATTGTGATCTATGTGGGCGAGAACGATCTGGTTGACGCCAAGGTACCGGCCAACGCAGATTCAGTATATAACCGTACTTTGAAACTATATGGTCTCATCCGGGCCAAAATGCCGGCGGTGCCGATTATCTATATCGGTATGAAACCAAGCCCTTCGCGCGAGAAGATCATGCCGGAAGAGGTTGCGTTTAACCAAAAGATCAAAGACTTTTTTGCTAGTGAGAAGAATGTAGTGTTTGTGGACATTTACCCACTGATGCTGGATAACGGCAAACTAAGACCAGAGCTATATGTAGGCGATAAACTGCACATGACCAAACTGGGTTATGATATCTGGGAAAAAGCCATCAGGCCTTACCTGGTTAAATAACAGGTTTTTAATGGCTCAATATTGTATGGGTGTTTCATTTAAAAGTGAAACACTTTGAAACAGTTGAAACACTTTCTTACTTTAATAGCCTGTAAATAAGTTGATTATAAAAAACGAGTGAAACACTTTGAAACAGTAGTAATACTTTAGGTAAAATACCTTAAATAATTAAAAACCAATTATTTAAGGTATTTTTTATGCCTTTTGGGAAAATGAAGTGAAACACCTTGGTTGAAACACCTCAAACAAAATTTTTATCTGACCCAATTTAGGGCAGAAACAAAAAAGGGGCATGCTGAGGCTATCCAGCATAAGCGCAAAGACCGGTAAACGCGTGTAGGCCAATGCTCACCTTCGAGAGCCTGAGGGTGACACCCCATTCTATTTTTTAATGGTCCTGCTGAACTTGTCAGGACTGAAAGCTTTAGAAAAGTTGTTATATCGCCTTAACATCAGCTGTTTTAATCCAGCCTTCGTTGCCGTTGGCCAGTTTAATTTTTAACCAGCCGCCCCCGTTGCTGCCCAGTACGTTTACCTTAGTACCCTCATGTAAAACAAAGGCGGTCGAGACCGCATCGGCAGGGCTTGTTTTTACGTTTACCGATGGTGTAAAAACAATAGCCTGCTTGTTGCTGTCAAAATAACTTAGCTGACTGGCGGCAATAGTGACGGTGCATATTGCCAAAAAAAAGAAAAATATGGCGCTAAAGAAGGAAAACTTTTTCAATCCGCTGGCTATAGCAAAGAAATACCAGATCAGCAAAGCAGAACCCACCAGCATCAGTATAATAGCAGTAGTAGCCAGCTTATCGGCAGAAAAACTAAGGATAAACCCTTTCCACCATCTGCTTAAAAAGAATTCGGGTACTTCGTCGATCTTATCAACCGTCTTGGAGTTGGCAAGGCGAATGTTGAAGTTAATATCATCGTCGCCCGGTGCCAGGCGGCGCGCTTTTTCATAATACAATAAGGCGTCAGGTAATTCGCCCTGTTTATAATGCGCATTACCCAGATTAAAATATACGCCGGCCGATTGATAACCGGCGTCTAAAATCTGCTGATAAGCATCGGCAGCTTGTTTGTATTGACTTTTGGCGTATAACGCATTAGCTTTTTTAAAAAGTTGCTGCTGATTATCTGCACCAAAAGACAACGCCGGCGAAAATATCATCGCCAAAAAGCATGCTATAAGCTTAATTTGGTTAAATTTCATCTTCAATGGCATTTATTGCTCCTTTTGCTTTTTCAAAAACTTGTTTAGCCGAAATATGTGTTACCGGGGCGTAACGCGCCATTTCGCATAGATCGAGCGTATCCAGCAATTCTCCTATAGTTTCTTCTTTAGCCAACTTAGCCCGCAATGTACCGGCTATATTTTCGCGATCCAGATCGGCATAAGCTATATTTAGTTTATTGCTTAAATAACCGTAAAGCCCCTTAAACACTGCCTCATAAAATGCCTGTGTATTGTTTGCCTGCAGTTCTTTATTGGCATTAGTCAGGTGCCGGGCAGCTATTTTACCTGCACGACGGCTTTTAACCCGTACTACATCAGCATTATTTCTGCGGATCTGGTTGCGCACTAAAAATGCAGCCACACATACAATTGGCCCCAATAACAACAACAAATAAAAACCCGCCGACCCAAAGAACCTATCGCCCTCTGCGCGCAAATCAGAATCGCCGGTTTTAATGTAGCGGATATCTTTATTTAAAAGCTTAACGTCCTCCTGATCGCCTGATAACGCGGTTACATTATTTTCGTTAATGCCCTTTTCAACTTTGATCTTGAACGATCCGGTGCTGAGCGTTACATATTTACCTGTAGCCGGATTGAAATAGGAGAACGAAACCGGATCAATCGTATAATCGCCTTTATGCCTCGGGATAACCAGGTAATTGTAAATCCTGCTGCCCGAAACACCATTGGCCGTCTCGGTTACTGTATCAGTGATCTTGGGATCATATTTCTCAAAGTCAGTCGGAAAGTTAGGATTCAGATCTTTTAACAATTTGATATTGCCCGAACCACTGATCTTGATCTTATAATTTAAAGCCTCATTAGCTTTCAGGTGATCTTTATCTACAGTCGCTTCGATATTGAACTTACCAACCGCACCGCTAAAACCGGCAGGCTTACCCGCCTGTGGCAACGGTTTTACATGTATTACTACCGGTAAGCTTTTAGCCGGATAATTTACCTCCTGCACATTACCGCCAAAAAACTGATCCATAAAATCGCGCGGTGTTGTTTGCACCCGCGCAATAAAGGTCATCTCGAACGGGTCGATCGTTATATTACCGGCATGTTCAGGAAATAAAATAGTTTGTTTAATATCGGCTACATTATAGCGCTGGCCTTTGTATGTTTCGACACGAAACTGCGCAGGTTGCGTCATTTTCACATCCTCGTTCCAAAAGCCGGTCAAATCAGGCAGTTTATTTATCTGGCTTTGCAGAATATCTACGCGGGTATATATGCGATAAGTAACCGTAACAGGCTGCCCCTGGTAAACATTATTTTTGTCAATCTCGGCTCTTAAAAACAATAACTTAGATAGGTCTGTGCTGCCTGTATTTGCTTGTGTGCCTGCGCCACCGCCGCCCGTGTTGTTATTTGGTTGACCTGTGCGACGCTTTAGCACGGTCATTTTTATAGAATTGGAGCTTATTTTCTTGCCGTTAACTACAACGGTAGCAGGTCCAATAATGAAAGTGCCCACGCGTGTGGGAGCCAATATATAACTCACCGACGAACTGGCGGTGGCTTTACCATTAATAAACTCCATACTGTTGGACACATTCGGGCCGCCCAACAGCTGGAAATCGCTAAGATCGGGCGGATTAAAATTGCTGCCGTCTGCGTTTATACTAAACGTAAGCTGGAACTGTTCGCCGGTACTAACCGTGGTCTGGCTGGCAGATGCAACAAACCGGGCATCCTGCGCAAATACACGCCCCGTTATAAATAGTATTAAGGTTAATATGCAATACTTTATCTTCATTTATATTAAGCCGTTAACGGCTCCGTAAATTTACCAGTCTTTTGCCGGGCGACCAGTTGTGCCTCGGGCTTTTTTATTTTTCAGCTTTTCCTGCGTTTGTTTTTCGTCATTATTCAACGCATCCAGCATGCGCTGCGCATCGTCTTTTGAGATGTTGTTGGGCTGCGGCTGTTGCTGCTGTTTTTGCTGATCCTGCTTATTCTGATCTTTATTTTGATTATTTTTTTTATCCTGATCTTTTTTATCCTGGTTTTGCTTTTGCTGATCTTTGTTATCCTTATTCTTACTCTTGTTTTGCTGTTGCTGTTGTTTCAGCTTTTCCTGCGCATAAACCAGGTTGTAACGGGTTTCATCGTCCTTCGGATTGTTCAATAAAGCTTTTTTATAAGCATCTACACTTTCCTGATACTTCTGGCTTTGCAGCATGGAATTACCCAGATTGTGATAAGCGTGTGCCAGGACAACCTTGTTATTGTTGTTTGATTCGGCTATCTTCTGGAATTGCTCTCCTGCTTTATCATATTGCTTTTGCTTATAAAGTGCATCGCCTAAGTTAAAGTTACCCGGCACGTTCTGCTCCTTCTTAACTACCGACTGCCGATAAGCGGCTTCAGCTTCTTTGTATCGTTTTTGCTGATAAAGCTCATTACCTTTTTTCACATAGCTTTTTTCCTGCTGCGCAAATACAGCTAAGCCCGAAAATAAAAATATCAGAATTATTGCTAACTGCCTCATGGATTCTTCACCTCAAATAATTTCACCTTACTTAATCTCAAACTTTTGCGATTAGTAATAAAAAACTCAATTACCAGGCATAATAATGCCGCAGCTAAAAAGAACTGAAACCGGTCTTCAAAGTCTTTAAATGATTTGGCGTCATAGGTTTTGCGCTGTATCTTCTCAATTTGCGACATTACTATGTTTAACCCGCTGTTAGCGTTTGTTGCCCTTACATAGGTACCATTACCTGCAGCGGCAATCTCTTTACCCATATTCTCGTCCAGTTTACTGATTACTGTTTGTCCGGCGCTGTCTACATGAAAACCAACTTGTTTATTTCCCTGATATATCGGAATAGCCGCCCCCTCTGGCGACCCCATGCCGATAACGTTAATGGTAACGTCTCTATCCAAAGCGTTTTTAGCCGCTGCAACGGCATCATCCTCATGGTTCTCGCCATCGGTAATAATGATCATCGATTTACCGGTACCGTCATTAAAATCGAAAGATTTTATACCCAGATCAATAGCAGCACCGATAGCCGTACCCTGCGTAGGCACCATACTGGGGTTAATGCTGTTCAGGAACAGTTTAGCGGCCGAGTAATCGGTAGTCATCGGTAGCTGAACATAAGCCTCGCCGGCGAAAATGATGATACCAATGCGGTCGCTATGCAGGTTATCAATTAACTGTGCGATGGCCTGTTTGGCGTTCTCTAAACGGTTTGGCATCATATCCTGCGACAGCATACTGTTTGATACATCGAGCAAGATCATCAGGTCGGCACCCTTGCGCTTCTCCTCTACTATTTTTGAACCAATTTGCGGGTCGGCAATACCAATTACCAACAAGGCATAAGCTATCGTAAACAGGATAAACTTTAATCGCGGAGCTGAGAATGAAACATCTGCGACGATGTTATTGACGACGTTTCTGTCGCCAAGCGATTGCAGCGCCTTGCTCTTCCACCGGCTTACCCAAATAAATAACAGGATAAACACCGGGATAACGGCCAGCGCCCATAAATATTCTATATGTGCAAAACGTAACATTAGGTGAGTGCTCCTTTCAGTAACGTATTCTTAAAAATAAACTCAAGTGTCAGGAACAACAAGGCCAGGATAGCAAACGGTAAAAACATTTCTGTCTTTTTATGATACTCGGTCACGTCGATCTTGGCTTTTTCCAGTTTGTCTATCTGCTCGTAAATGCTTTTCAGCTTCTCGTTGTCGGTAGCGCGGAAATATTTACCACCGGTGATACCGGCGATCTTTTGCAAAGTTGGCTCGTCAATATCAACCAGCGCTTTTTGATACTGGATACCCATTGGTGTTTGTACCGGGAATGGCGCGTAACCATGTGTACCCACCCCTATCGTATATACACGTACATTGAACTGCTTAGCAATTTCAGCAGCGGTTATCGGCGCAATTGAACCCATGTTGTTTGACCCGTCTGTTAGTAAGATGACCACCTTACTTTTAGTTTGACTGTCTTTTAAGCGATTAACAGCGGTAGCCAAACCCATACCAATGGCGGTACCATCATTGATCATGCCGTACTTGATATCGTTAAACAGGTTAACCAATACCGAGTGGTCTATTGTTAACGGACATTGCGTAAAGCTCTCGCCGCTAAATACCACTAAGCCTATACGATCATTCGGGCGGTTCTTTATAAAATCAATGGCGATATTTTTGCCGGCTTCTAAGCGGTTGGGCTGAAAATCGGCGGCCAGCATACTGCCCGAAATATCGAAAGCAATAACAATATCTATTCCTTCTGTAGTAGAATTTTGCCAGCTCAATGAGCTCTGCGGGCGGGCAAGGGCCACAATAAGCGCTATTAATGTAAGCGATCTTAATACAATATCGATATGCCTTAATTTAGGCACGACACTTTTAACCGGTGCCGAAAATCCTTTGGCAGTAGATACGTTTAAATAGCCATACAGCTGTTTTTGGCGCCAGATATACCAGGCTACCATAACCGGTATCAACAACAAAAACCAAAAAAAGAACGGGTGCGCAAACTCTATGCTTTTAAACAGTGCCATGTGCACCTCCTTCAAATTCTTTTGGCTGGTTGGTTTGCTGTGTTTTTTGAACAAACTGCAATGCCTTCTCTATACACTCTTCGTTTTCGGCAGGGACAGGTTTTTCTTTGGCAAACTTTACCAGATCGGCCATTCCCAGAATGCGTTGCAGGTTAGTACGATTATCGCCTGCTATTTCGCGCGACCTTAACGACTCGATAATTTCGTCAGTTGTTTTCTCGTAGGTTTTAATATCGTAGCGTTTCTCCAGGTATTCGCGTAAAATGTCTGTCAGCTCAATATAGTATAGTTTAACCTGATCTTGCTGCCATAGTTTCTTAGCCTGTAAAGCTCTCAATTTTTCGATAGCGACAGTATGCGGCGGAATCAGCGGTTTCGAAATCCTAACAACCGGCTCTGTTTTGGGCTTGTGGCGCAGGTAATAGATCAATCCGATAATTAAACCAATCAATATCAACCCGCCAACAATCCAAACCCAATGATCGCGCAGCCAATTAAAAAAAGTATAAGTAACAATCAGAGGTTTCTTAATGTCATAGATTGATTTGGTAGTATCAATTTTTACCGTTTGCACCTGTATGGTCAACTCGCCGGTTTTAAGGGTATTGCCACCTGCAATGAAGGTAAATGCAGGCATAGTATGCACACCGGCATCAAAACTTGTAATTACATAGCTTTGAGTAACGGTAATAAGGTCTTTATTTTTCTGATCGACAACAGTATCTCGTTTGTTGCTGCTCACCACCTGTACCGTTTTGGTTATGGTGTCACCAAGCTTCGGAAAATCAACATGCGCTTTAGCCGGCTGTACCGATACCAGGAACAGTTTGGTTTGGTCGCCTATTTTAATGGTGTAGTCTTGCAGACGTGCATCCACCTGTATGTTTTGGGCCGATGCACTTTTTAATCCGCAGATTAAAACCACCACCAGCAGCGTATAGTTAAAAAACAGTCTCTTTATTTTACTCACCTTTTCTTCTCCCGTTTTCTGAATAATGTCATTAAAGGTTTTACATAGGTTTCATGAGTACCGATGGCAGCCACATCAACACCCGAGCGGCTGAAGGTGTCTCTCAGATAAGCTTCGCGTTTGTTAGCTTCGGTTTTAAAGGCGGCACGCACATCCTTATCGCTGGTGTTAACCCACATTACATTGCCCGATTCTTCATCCCGGATAGGTATTAAACCCAGATCGGGGAACTCTTCCTCGTGTTTATCGTACAGCCTTAACGCAATCACGTCATGTTTTTTATTGGCGATCTTAAGCTCGGCTTCAAAAGACGGGCTGATGAAATCCGAAATAATGAAAGCGGTACATTTTTTCTTAATGGCCGATGTAAAATATTTCAGCGCAACCCCCACATCCGTGCCTTTGTTTTCGGGCTTAAAGTCGATCAGTTCACGAATGATCATCAGGATATGACTGCGGCCTTTTTTAGGCGGGATAAACTTCTCTATCTTATCGCTAAAGAAGATCACGCCAACTTTATCGTTATTCTGTATGGCCGAAAAAGCCAGTACCGCACAAAGTTCGGTAGCCAGGTCCTGCTTCTGCTGGCTGATGGTACCAAAATTTTCAGAAGCACTTACGTCCATAAGCAGCATTACGGTAAGTTCGCGCTCCTCGTCAAAAACCTTAACATAAGGGTGATTAAAACGCGCGGTAACGTTCCAGTCTATAGTTCGGATCTCGTCGCCTAACTGGTATTCCCTAACCTCGCTGAAAGCCATACCACGGCCCTTGAAAGCAGAGTGATACTCGCCCGAAAATAAGTGATTACTTAGTCCGCGGGTTTTGATCTCTATCTTCCGTACCTTTTTTAATAATTCCTGCGTGTCTTTTGCCATAGTGTTAGAATCAAGAATCGAGAATCAAGCGTCAAGACAGACAGAGCTTTGAATTATCAATCTCTTTATTCCGTGACGCTTAACTCTTGACTCTATTTATTAAGGTACTTCTACTGCGTTTAAAATCCCGGTGATGATATCTTCGGTAGCCATGTTCTCGGCTTCGGCTTCGTAGGTTAAACCTATACGATGCCTTAACACATCATGACATATTGCACGCACATCTTCTGGTATCACATAACCACGTCGTTTAATAAATGCATAAGCCTTTGCAGCCAGGGCCAGGTTAATGCTGGCACGCGGCGATGCGCCATAACTTATCAGGCTCTTATAATTAGCCAGCTTATATTGTTCAGGATAACGGGTCGCAAAAACTATGTCGATGATGTATTGCTCAATTTTCTCGTCCATGTATACCTCGCGCACTACTTTGCGGGCGCGTACAATATCGTCAGGCTTAATGATAGCATTTGGCTTTAACAACCCTTGCGGAGCGATGTTAGCACGCACGATTTGCTTCTCGTCCTCTTTATTTGGATAGCCGATAACCACTTTGAGCATAAAACGGTCAACCTGCGCCTCTGGCAGCGGATAGGTTCCCTCCTGCTCAATGGGGTTTTGTGTGGCCAGTACCAGGAAGGGATTAGGCAACGGAAAAGTGTTGTCGCCTATGGTTACCTGTCTTTCCTGCATAGCCTCAAGCAAAGCACTCTGTACTTTTGCCGGTGCACGGTTAATCTCATCGGCTAAAATAAAGTTTGAGAAGATTGGGCCTTGACGTACTATAAACTCTTCCTTTTTCTGATTATAGATCATGGTACCGATCAAATCGGCGGGAAGCAAATCGGGCGTAAATTGTATACGGCTAAAATCGGCCTGAATGGCTTTTGCAAGGGTATTAATAGCCAGTGTTTTTGCCAACCCGGGGACACCTTCCAGTAAAATATGGCCATCGGCCAATAAACCTATCAGCAAACGGTCGACCATATATTTCTGTCCCACGATAACTTTGTCCATCTCCATCTTCAGCAGATCGACAAAAGCGCTTTCGCGCTGTATCATCTCGTTGATGGCCCTGATGTCTGTCGAGTATGATGATGGTTGCGATGTAGTGTTAATTGATTCTTCCATTAATTAGCTTTTATTTGAGGTAGGCAAACTTAAAAAGCAATTCAATTTTTTGCCAACTAAAAACCGGCCTTAATTGTTAAAATATGTTAAATTTTGTTTAAGGTAGCAATGTATGGCCACTAATCGACTATGATTTAGTCGATTCAGCCCTCTGTCTAGCCAAGTATTGGGAGATATATAATGAAAGCGGCCCGCTGCATAAACTAATGCTGCGGGCCGCTTTATTATAGAAAATCGAAGAGAATTATTTTGATGTAAACACCTTTACATAGCTAACATATAGGGTACCTACCTGGATATTTGCAGGTACAAAATTATCATAAAAAAGGCCGCCTATAGGTAAGCTTAAACCAAGAGCTTGCTGTTTGTTAAAAAGTTTAGAAACGTCGCCGGTTTTTGTTTCAACCAATTTACCATCTACATAATATTTAAGCGAAGTTTGGCTCCATTCGGTCATAAAAACATGATAACAGCTTGCGAGGTCTGAGCTAACCGGATTGTATTGCATACCGCCGGTTACTGTATTTTGTGACGATTGTGTGCCATAAAAATAATTAGTAGAATATTCTCTTGTATCATTTCCGCCCACCTGGAAAAAGTTAATTTGTCCATTTGTAGGCCAGTTTTCGCCAAAACTATTAAACACAGAGGTGAGACCATAACCAGAAGCCACTTTAGCTCTGGCAACTATCATCACTTTTGGCGTAGCAGTACTGGCAGAAAATGTCTGATTACTTGTTATTGAAGCCGATGTATAATTAAAAGCTTTCTGTGCTGTACTACCTACGGTTACCGGGCCGGTTACATCTTGTTTTAGTGCTGATATTTGCAGTTCTCCGTTTACAGTTTTTGCATTTGCCGGCTCGTTACACATTACTTCGTTTGTAACACCACCTGTAAAGGCGACCCAGTTAGATAAATCTCCGTTAAACTCATCGTTGAATGCTATAGTCCAGCCGTGGTTGGTAAGCGTTGTGTCGCTAAAATCGTAATCGCAGATAGTTGTGGTAGTTACGGGGTTGGTGGGTGTAGACGATGTACCGCCGGACTGGGAACCTCCTGTAGTCGTTTTAGGTGGCGGCGCAACCTTATTTTTTTGGCAACTACTGAATGATACCAGTAAGCACCCCGAAATTAAGATAGTAAACATAGATGTTTTCATAATAGTTAGATTAAATATTAATTAAAAATACATTAAACAACAACACCGGAGTTAAACACGGTCATCAACCACCCTAATATTGGAAACATTTTTAACCAGAATTTTTATTCCATGCTGTCTAAGATCATTTTGTTATCAAATCACGAGCCACAGATGGTTCTGTTTGAAATAATTTAAATAGAAGTTTATTTAAGCGGGTATTAAAAAACATTAAAGGTAAATTTTATTACCTTTTAAGAACTTTCTGTATACTTTACTGGTCATTCATATCACAACATGATACATTGTGCAGAAATATAAATTTATACGAAAACTTTTTTCAATTTCACGCTGTTTCTATACATTATCTATCAGCAGATTATGGAAATTTTTAACGCAAAATCTATTTTAAGGGAAAAACGATGGGTTTGGATTGACAGCGATAAGGGGATTAGCATTATACTTGTTGGCTTTGGGCACTGCCTCGCCATTTTACAAAACCACGGATTAGCGTTAAACTCATATCCCGCTATCACCTACCTCAGTGTTTTTTTATATGGTTTTAGGATGCCCTTGTTCTTCATCGTATCGGGCATATTTATTTCTGGCGGCTTAAAAAAGAAAGGTATTAAAGGTTATTCTGTTTATAGGGCTAATACCATACTATATCCTTTACTTGTTTGGGGCTTTATTCAAATTACTTTTTCGTTAATTACGTCCCGGCTCACGCATAACGGCACTACCCCCATGAGCTACATCAATCTGCTCATAAATGCCCGTGAAACAGGTCATTTTTGGTATCTGAATGCGTTGTTTGCTATTAGTGTGTTATATGCCATAACCCGGGCCTGGCTTAAGATAAATCCTGTTAAGCAATTCATTTTAGGCTTAGTACTTTACGCAATTTCGGCTTATATCCATATTAATGATTTAAATGCCGGCTCATTAACAGATATTTTTGAATACTACTTATTTTTCTCCATAGGCGATCTGATCTCCAACACTGTACTAAACCAGGCAAATGTAGAGCGCTTTTCATCATTTAAAATATTCGTTCCGCTATTGGTACTATTTTTAATATTGCAATACCGGTTTGCATCATATAACATGCATGGCGGCGCCGATGGAATAAATTATGTAGAACATAAAATGCCGCTGTTTTTTTTACTTGAGGCTTTAGTTGGCTGTACTATTTCAGTTAATTTCTCCTTTCTGCTGCAGAAGTATAACGCACTTAGGTTTTTACGGGTGATAGGCTTTCATTCGCTCTATATTTATTGCATGCAGATCATCATAATGACCATGGCCCGGGTTATCCTGGTAAACATTTTAAAGATAAGCCATGTGCCATTTTTAGTAGCAGTAATATGGACGAGCGGCATAGCTATCCCAATTCTTATTTATAATTTTTGCATGCAATTTAAGATGTGGTGGCTATTCACATTCAAACGTCCTAAAAATAAAGTGGTAGTTGAAACAAACAGCCTTACCCCGGAACCCGCAACACTGTTAAGTACAGGTGCAGTTAATTAAGGTTGAAGGAAGTATCAGAATCGGATATTTACCGTGTACTTTCCGCCTTCGCTTTTATTAACACACGAGGTAAGATAGAAAAATCAATTCTTGAGTTCCATTCATTATCGTCCCAACCTGCTACTGTACCGCAATTGCCGCTATTCCACGCAGGGTTTAAAATACCCTTTGCATTGGTCCAGTTAACCTCGTTACCACGAACCTCAATTATAGCGCATGAGCTTATATTGGTATATTGGTTCCATACAGATATCCCTACGTTTGTAAACGTGTTCCTTTTTGCGTATATCTTATTATTTAAAATTCGCATATCGGTGCCCCCGGCCACGCCGATACCGTATTGCCCGGGATTAACCAGCAAATTGTTTTCGACTAGTTGATGGCTGCCTCCTGCGTCCCCCAATGCAATGCCTCCGCCTGTTCTGCTTGGGCCACCACCACGTATCCGGTTATTTTTAACTGTAATCGGACTTGCAGCCGTACCATTGCTACTATATAAGCTTATCGCATCTTCGGCATAACTTTGCCCAATTATATTTTCGCATGTATTATTAGCTATTAAACACCGTGGGCCATTTACATTATTAAACTGAACAAATTGCCCCCGTGGCAACGGCCCTCTCATATTTAAAAATTGATTGTCGGTTACAACTATACCGCCCCCATTAGTTTGTTGCACATATACCCCTGTGCTTACATTGCTGATGTAGTTATGATCAATAGTCACGTTTTTACACCGATAAAGGTAAATTCCAACGGCTGTCGAGTTAAAAAGCCTGTTACCGGTGATGCGGATATTGCTGCAGTTTTTTAAAGTTATAGGCGGAACGTCATCTCCGGTTATCACCAGTCCGCTGATAGTTTTATTATGCATATCAGACAACGAGATTGTTCTTGAAACACGATGCTTTGTTGCTGTTTCTTTGTGATAAGGCGTCGACAATACTCCGGCCGCACGCTCAGCGATATTAATACCCCTGTCATCGATAAATGATGTTAACACGGCTACAATTATGAGAGTGAATAATAAAATTACTGACCGGTTAATCCCGTTGTTTTTTATTTTAATATGATCGGGTTTCCGCCGTGGACGGCAACTTTTGTCGTGCAGCATGATAGATTTTACAATTAACAAGGTGTTTATATGTTGTCCGTGAAGTGTTTTTCAACAGATGTTTAGCTTTAATAAAAAATGAATTACGGTATTGTTTCACCAGACATCATCTTTAAATAACCACAGGTTAATTATTCACCAAACAGAGGCTTAACTGTTTGAAAAAACGCTTACACACTCGTTGCGATTAAAAAGTATGATTGTTTTGTAATGTATTCTTATTTTATTAACCATTGTTTTAAAAAAAATAAGAAAAATTTTAAAACAATTACTTAAATATTAAATTATTGTATAGTAAAATACGAGAATCTATTTATTTATTAACTATAGAAATATTTACTATCAATACACTACGCCTATGAAAAAAGTTGCCTTAATTACGGGTATAACCGGCCAGGACGGATCATATTTAGCCGAGTTTTTATTAAACAAAGGATATATCGTTCATGGTGTTAAAAGAAGAAGTTCTTTGTTTAACACAGACCGTATAGACCACTTATATCAGGACCCGCACGAAGCTGACCGTAATTTTGTATTACATTTTGGAGATCTATCCGATTCAACTAACCTGATCAGGATCATCCAGCAAACACAGCCTGACGAGATTTATAACCTGGGCGCCATGTCGCACGTAAAGGTGAGTTTCGATACGCCGGAGTATACCGCAAATGTGGATGGTATAGGAACACTAAGAATATTGGAGGCTGTAAGGATTTTAAACCTGGGTAAAAAAACTAAAATTTACCAGGCGTCTACATCCGAATTGTACGGCATGGTACAAGCTGTTCCACAATGTGAAACAACGCCTTTTTATCCGCGCTCGCCTTATGCAGTAGCTAAAATGTACGCTTATTGGATTACTGTAAATTACAGAGAATCATACGATTTATTTGCATGCAATGGCATCTTGTTTAATCATGAAAGTCCGCTGCGTGGCGAAACATTTGTTACCCGAAAAATTACCCGCGGCGCTGCAAAAATTGCTATGGGGTTACAGAGCAGGCTTTACCTGGGGAATTTGGATGCACAACGCGATTGGGGGCATGCTAAGGATTATGTAGAAGCAATGTGGCTAATATTACAACAGGAAAAACCCGAAGACTTTGTTATAGCTACCGGCGTCACTACCACAGTGCGTGAGTTTATCAGGCTTGCGTTTGCGGTTTTGGGTATTACAGTTGAATTTAAAGGTACCGGTGTAGATGAGGTTGGTTATGTAAGTAGTTGCACCAATCCTGACTATATACTGGAAACAGGTCAGGTGGTTGTATCTGTTGATGCTAAATATTTCAGGCCTACTGAAGTTGATCTTTTAATTGGCGACCCTACGAAATGCCAGCAGAAGTTGAACTGGAGCCCTAAATACGATCTAAAAGGCTTGGTTGAGGAAATGGTAAATGCAGATGTGGAGTTATTTATGAAAGAGAAAATACTTAAAGATTCTGGTTATGCAATCAAAAATCAATACGAGTAAACTAAACGTTTTTTTTATAAACAAATCGACGGTAAAATCTCCCGCCACGACTATTGCTAAAATAAAATACCCAGCCGATCTATTATGTTATTAATTAAACTATGAATGATTTTAATAATACCATCGTTCCGTATCCTAAAGAAAAAACAATTTTTGGACTTTTTGAAGAACAGGTAGCAAAAAACCCATCAGCTATTGCTATAGAAAAAGGCCCTGATAAAATAACGTATAACGATTTAAACAAACTGGCCAACCGTTTAGCCAATTTGCTGGTAGCCAAAGGCGTGTTGCCAGAAGATAATGTCGGATTGCTGGTTACCCGCGATTTTGACATGATAATTGGGATGCTGGCTATTATGAAAGCCGGCGGCGCCTATGTACCTATTGACCCGGAGTACCCGGTAGACAGGCAGCTTTACATTTTTAATCAATCAAAGTTAAAACTGGTCATCTCCAATAACGACAACCAACTGAAAGCCAGTATAGGTAATGAGCAGTTCCTTAAAATCAATTTCTCAAACCCTGTTGAGTTAAACGACAGTAACCCTTTATTAAATATTTCATCAACTCAATTAGCTTATACAATTTATACCTCAGGGTCGACCGGTAAACCTAAAGGAGTAATGATTGAACATCATAGTGTGGTGAATTTGATACTATGGGTTAATAACAAGTTTAACGTAGGGCCTGCAGACCGGTTATTGTTTGTCACCTCTATGTGTTTTGACCTATCGGTTTACGATATTTTTGGCATGCTGGCTGCGGGTGGTACTATCATCATTGCCGAGAATAAACAGATAAGGGATGTGCGGTTATTGCAAAACATGTTGCTTGATCACCAGGTTACCTTCTGGGATTCTGTACCCACTACCTTAGACTATCTTGTGCTGAATTTAGAGCAAGAACGCCCGGAGTATAAGTATGACGGGTTAAAAACAATTTTTTTGAGCGGAGACTGGATACCGGTTGACTTGCAGGCCCGTACTAAAAAATTTTTTCCTCAAGCGCAGTTTGTTAGCCTGGGCGGCGCCACCGAAGGCACCGTTTGGTCAAACTATTATATAGTTGACCATGTGAAACCGGAGTGGCGAAGTATCCCCTATGGGAGGCCCATTTATAACAACTTTTTTTACATTTTGGACGAGCAACTGCAACCCGTACCGGTAGGCGAAGCAGGAGATTTGTATATAGGCGGTGTAGGTGTAGCGCGCGGTTATGCTAATGATGCCGAAAAAACTAATGCCGCCTTTATGCCCGATCCGTTTAATACCGAGTTAGGCGGAATGATGTACCGCACCGGCGATACGGGCAGGATGATGCCCGATTTTAACATGGAGTTTTTGGGCCGAAAGGATAGTCAGGTAAAAATTAATGGTTTTAGAGTTGAACTGGGAGAAATTGAAAGCGTTTTAAATAAAAGCGAATTAGTTAGAAGCTGCGTGGTTTTGGCAAAAAAAGGGCCTGATGGCAATAAAAGGCTGATTGGGTATGTGGTGCCAAAAGCAACACTTGAAAAAGAAGCCATGATGGCTTACCTGAAAACCAAACTGCCTGACTATATGGTTCCGGCTACCTGGATTGAACTGGATAAAATGCCGCTTAATTCAAACGGTAAAATAGACAGAAATGCTTTGCCCGATTTTTCAGATGCCTTGTTGCAAAAAAAGCAGCATTTACAGCCCAATACTGCTACCGAAAAGATAGTGGCAAGCGTATGGCAGGAATGCATGGGTTTAACTGATATAAGTATTGATGACAATTTTTTTGCCCTTGGCGGACATTCGCTTATGGCAGTTCAAATTTTATCAAAACTGGAGAAAAAGCTTGGCAAGAGTTTTCAGCTGGCGATTCTTTTTAAGTACCCAAATATTCAGTCGCTGGCCAACTTTATTGACAATGATAAAAAAGAAACGACCTATACATGCCTGGTGCCCATTAAACCCACCGGTAATAAAGCACCATTATATATTATTCATGGCGAAGGGCTGAATGTGCTGAATTTTAGTAGCCTGGCGGCGGCAATGGATAAAGACCGACCAATATACGGGCTACAGGCAGTGGGGTTAAATGGGGTTGATGAACCCTTAGATAGTTTGCCCGAGATTGCAAAATTTTATCTCAGCGAAATAATACGGCACAATCCTACCGGCCCTTATCTTTTAGCAGGCTATTCATTTGGAGGCTATGTAGCATTAGAGATCCGGAAGCAAATGGCCGCTATGGGCAAAGAGGTAGAAAAACTGATTATGTTTGATACTGACGCCGAAAAATCGGAATACAAAGACTGGTATTATATTTTGCCAAAAAAGGTTAAAAGAAATGTGCCCATCCTATTATCGTTTTTAAAATCATCTATACTTCATCCAATCGCCAATTTCAGAAATCAGGACAAAAATCCGTTGCCGGCGTTTTTATCCAAGTATTTCTTAAAAAGGGAAACAAAGAATTTCTATCAGCTTATTAAAAAGATAAAAGACAAGCATTTATATGCTTTTAGAAATTACAAAATGGAACCTTTTAACGGTAAGGTTTATTTGTTTAAAGCAAACATATGTGTTCATTATGTTTATGATACTGAATTTTTAGGATGGAAGAAATATGCTCTTGGCGGTGTGGAATTGTATGATGTGCCCGGCGATCATTTAACAATGATCAGGCCGCCACATGTAGAGGTGTTTGCATCTATATTGAGTGCCAGTTTGGATAAAGAGGAGAAAAATCCGGAAGCTAAAGAAATATTGCATACCATTTCTGCTAATGCCGATGCTATGGAACAGATCAAGGTTTCTCTTTAAAGATACTGGTTTAAAATATTAAAATAATGATACTAACTATTACAACAGAAAATCTGGAAGATTGCGTGTATGCTTTTTTAAAAGCCTATAATGGCCCGCCCTGGAACTATAATTGGACCTATGAGAAAGCAAAAAAATATCTTTCTGAATATGTTGAAAGCGGGCGATTTGTTGGTTTTGTTTTATATGACGAGGACAAAATTGTAGGCGCCACTTTTGGGCATATTAAAACATGGTGGACCAGCGAACAATTGATGATTGACGAGTTTTTTATCTCGGGCGAAAAGCAGGGCATGGGTTATGGTAAAAAACTCCTCTCCTATTGCGATCAGTACGCATCAGAAAATAACATAGGTTCTATCGTGTTAATGACAAACCGTTATATGCCTGCATACGGCTTTTATAACAAAATTGGTTATACCACCACAGAACAATATGTCTTTATGTTTAAGCAAATAATATGAAATACTTTATAAAATTATATAGCGCATCGTTGTAAACTATTCGTTGTTAAACTGGTTATCCTTACCATATAATTACACTATCACCATGAAAAACATTACTCAAATTACACTTTTTGCACTCTCTTTAATTCTATCTTCCTGCGGTGTGTTTAAAGATAGCGAATACAAGAATGTATCATACTTTCAAAACATTGATCATTCCGGCTTTCACGAAGAAAAAATTGATAATTATACTCCGTTTAAAATACAGCCCGGCGATATTTTAGGCATAAACGTAAATAGCATTAATCAAGAGGCTGCCTCAGTATTTAACACCAGTACTAACCGTATTAACGGGTCAAGCCCGGATGCTATTAATCCCGTTTATGGTTTTAAGGTAGACGCTAATGGGAATGTGCAATTGCCGCTGGTGGGTGAAATGAAAGTAACCGGAATGACCACCGATGAGGTGGCAAAGCAATTAACCGGCAACCTGGTGCCTTATCTTAAAAGCCCGATAGTTAATATCCGTGTCTTAAACTTCAAAGTATCGGTTTTTGGCGATGTATTGAGGCCCAATGTATATCATATTCAAAACGAGCGCGTAAATATTAACGAAGCAATAAGTCTGGCTGGAGATTTAAATATTACCGCTAACAGGAAAAATATTTTGCTGGTGCGCGAAGAAGATGGCAAGCGCATGTATTATAATATCGATTTAACTAAAAAAGACCTGTTTTATTCGCCTTATTATTATTTACACAATAACGATGTAATATATGTAGACCCGGATAAAACTAAATACGATACTGTTAGCCGTAGCTATAAACACACTACAATAACGCTCTCTGCACTTTCAATTGCTGCGGTTGTCCTTTCAGCCTTGTTTGTATATTATCGTTAACGTTTAACTTATAGTGTAATAATATCATGATTAATCAATCAACTGTTTATAACAAGCCGTATCAAAATACCAGCAACGAGGAGGCTATTAATTTAAGGATGTTGCTGATGAAATATGCCGACTATTGGCAACTATTCCTTATCTCGTTTCTGATTGCCTTAATAGGCGTATTTATTTATAAAAAATATGTGCTGCCGACATATGATATAGTGGCTACACTCGAAATCCAGGACATCAGCGATAAACCTCAGGCTGAAAAAACCTCTTTGGTGGATTTTCAGCAATTAGACCAGGTGAACGCTCCTCGCGTAGTAGAAAACGAAATGGAGATATTAAAATCCAACCAGCTTATTAAGCAGGTAGTTGATAATTTCCAGTTGTGGGCCAATTATAAATTAAAGGGCGGTACCGTCAAAAACTCGGACCTGTATGGTGAGAGCCCAATTAAAATAAATCTGCTAAATCATACCAAGCCTATTACGCCTCAAAAACTGCAGTTTCAGCTTATTGATGAAAACACCTACATGCTTACGGGTGATGATAGCAATTCCGGCAAACATCGTTTTGGCGAAACTATAACCGATGAAATAGGTTCATGGACAATTACAGCAAACGATAATTTAAAGAACTACATTGGCAGTGTTGTCGAAATTAAGGTAAATGATCCGGAACTTACGGTTTTAAACTATCAAAATTCATTAAAAGTAGAAGCCGAACAAAAGCCTGCCAGCGTAATTAATGTTTCTATTGCTGATAAAAATATTAAAAGAGGCCAGGACTTTATCAACTACCTTATCTATTTTTATAAGCAGAATGAAGTTGCTGAAAAAAACAGGATTGCGAAAAGCACACTTCAATTCATTGATGACAGGCTTGATTCTCTTTCGGGTCAATTAAACCATGCGGAGAATAGAATTGAGGGTTACCGTAGCCAAAACGCGTTGACCGATGTTAACGCGCAATCCCAGATGTATTTACAGCAGATACAAACTAATGGCGAAAAACTGAATGATATCAATATCCAGTTAAACATCATCAGTAAACTGGATGATTATTTAAGCCAACTGTCAAATGGTAATGCCACTGTCCCTTCTACCTTAGGCATTACAGATCAACATCTGGTTGAGCTGGTGCAAAAACTATCAGATGTACAGCTGGAAAAAAATCGGCTACTTGCTACCCTGCCTGAAAAAAACCCGGCGTTCGATCCGTTGAACAGTCAAATTGCAGCACTTAAAACCGCTATTAAAGACAATATAAAAAGCATCAAATCATCTTTGCTTACTACCCAGCATTCTTTACAGGGCTTTAAATCAAATGTTCAGTCATCAATAAAAAATGTACCTGTGCAGGAGCATCAATTAGCTGGCTTGGGGCGCCAGCAATCAAATAAAGAAACTTTATATACCTACCTGTTACAACAGCGCGAACAAATAGCTTTAACTTATGCTTCATCATCAGCAAATGTCCGTTTAGTAGATGCAGCACATATACTTCCGTTAAAAACTTCAAAAAAATACATACCGTTTGGTGCTGCCTTTCTGTTTGCCTTAATTTTTCCTGCAGCTTGTATTTATGGAAAAGATGTGGTGAAGAACGCAGTTACCAGTCGTAAAGAAATTGAGCGCCAAACCGGTGTGCCTGTGCTATCAGAATTTAGCTATATAAGCTTAAATTCTCCAACTGCTTTTAACGATAAAAACAATAAAGACGGTTTTATATTGATAGAACAATTCAGGCACCTGCGCTCGCGGCTTACCTTACTTAATTCTGAGAATGTAAAGGGCGCAGCAACCTTAATAACTTCAAGTGTAGCAAACGAAGGAAAAAGCTTTATTAGCAGTAACCTTGCTATCTTTTTGGCCAATGCTTCTAAAAAAACCATTTTACTGGAAATGGATATTTATAAACCAAATATTAGTAAAACATTTGGTTTAAATGCAGCGCCAGGTTTAACCAATTACCTAAAAGGGAAAACCACTATACAAAATATCATACGAAAAAACGAGCAATATCCTAACCTTTCTATCATTTCAAGCGGAGAATTTATTGATGATTTTTCTGAGCTACTGGATCAGGAACCATTTCAAATTCTGGTAGAAAAGCTAAAAACAGAATATGACTATGTATTGTTTGATACTCCGCCGGTACATGCCATAAGCGATGCGCTGTCGCTTGCCAGGTATTGCGATAATACCCTGTACGTAGTGCGTTATGATGAAACATCCAGAACCTTATTGCCATTTATTCAGAAACTGAACGCAGAGGGGTTACTTCCGGGCATGAACATCATATTTAACGGCTTGACAGGCAGACGGGATAGCGAGGGGTCACGATATGAAAATTACTATAAAAAATAACTCAAGTTTATTGGTTTAATGACGATTCTCCTGGACAAACAGGGGCAGCAAACGTTTGTACCAAGGCATAGCGATACTAAAATTACACACGGTGATAAAATTGTTAAAAGGATATATTAATTCGTTATCTGAGGGAAATAAAGAAAGAACGACAAAAGTAAATTTCAATATTGCTGTTTCTTTTATTTTAAGGGCGGTAAGTATTGTTGTTTCGTTCCTTACAATTTCGTTTTCGCTTAAATTGCTTGATACCAACAAGTATGGTGTTTGGCTGGCAATTTCTTCAACTGTAAGCTGGATCAGTATACTGGATATTGGTTTGGCTAACGGGCTGCGAAATAAAATAGCTGAATATTTGGCTGTAAAAAATTACGAGGAAGCAAAAATTGCGGTATCATCTACTTATGCAATTTTATTTATCATCGTAGTTCCAATTTTGCTGCTATTTGCTGTTTTTTTAAAATTTGCAAATTGGAATTCCATATTCAATACCAAGCTTAACGAAAGGGAACTGTTACTTACTGTAGCCACGGTTTTTATCGGGCTGCTAATGCAGTTCTTTCTGAAACCAATTTCTTCTATTCTGCAGGGCGATCAAAAGATCTATAAAGCCAACCTTATTCAGTTGCTTTGCAATTTTATTCCCCTCATCCCTATTATATGCTTTAGTAAATATGTAAGAGGTTCCATGTTCGCATTGGCTATAGCGCAAACTATATTACCGGTATTTGTACTTATAGTTTATACCCTTGTATTATTTCAAACCCAATATTCCAGGATCAAACCATCATTAAAACAGGTAAATCTTGCCAAAAGCAAATCATTATTTGGCTTAAGCTTCGCATTTTTTATTGTACAGATAGCCGGTGTATTCTTATACTCAACAACAGAGCTGATCATAACACGTGAGTTTGGAGGGTCTGATGTTACCTTATTCAACCTGTTATTTAAATATTTTTCAACTACAGGCCTTATCCTTAGCATTATCCTGGCCACCTACTGGAGTGCGTTTACCAATGCTTTCGCTTTAAATGATTTTACCTGGATAAGAGCCAGTATCAGGAAATTAGTTAAGATTGCCTGCCTGCTTTTGGCAGTTACTTTGGTGCAGCTTTTATTGGTAGTACCTGTGTTTAAATTATGGGTTGGCGACAAAATACACGTGCCGTTTACATTAAGTGTAATACTGGTTATCTATTTCAGCATCACCTTGTTTACCTCGGTATTTTCAATGGTATTAAATGGCATGGGGAAAGTAAAAGTACAGGCTATTGTTTCGCTAATTACGGCAATTTTACACATACCTGTGGTATTGTTCTTTATCCGGCATTTCCATTGGGGGCTAAACTCATTGGTATATGCCAGCGCGTTATGGGCACTTATACAAGTTTTTGTGTGGCGAAAAGAAATAAATTCTGTTTTGAAACTTGAGGAAAAAGCGCCGGAGGAAGAATTAGTTAATTCTGAATTAGTTTTTAATACAAAATAAGCATATGTATTATTTCGTCACTTTGCTTTTTGTAATTCTATCTGCCAAGGCATCGTTTATTGACCTTACCAATATATGCTGGGTTGCAATTGATATTATCTTTCTATGGGTAGGCTTCGAAAAAGCAAGGCTTACTAAAAGTGATTTTACGTTGTTTGGAAAGTTCTCATTAATATATATTGCTTTTTGCACTTTCCGGTCAATTTTCCTTGTTCACCTGCCATTCAGTTTTTATGTTAATGACATCATATTCCTTTTTAAATACATATTCACAAGTTTCCTTTTTTGCGCAATTTTAAAGGATAAGGCTATTCCCTACTTAATTAAAGTGATCTTTCAGCTTGCAATTCTTTCTTTGCCGCTATACTGCTTACAACTGATAGCCGGCGACCAATTGTACGCCTTTGGAAAATTTTTAAACTTACCTCATGCACATTTTAACGGATATGTTAACTTTTTAGTTTTCACCTATATAAAGCAACATCATATCCGCAATGCAGGTTTCTCATGGGAGCCGGGCGCTTTTGGTTTCTTTCTGAATTTAGGTTTGCTGTTACACCTGGTAACCAACAATTTCAATTTTGATAAACGCGCAAAATGGATAATGCTTGCAATAGTTACCACGCTATCTACAACCACTTACGTCGCGTTTGCCTTTATTATATTGCTATACTTTAGAGGAAGAGGTGCAAAACTTATGACCGTGTTGCTTTTTGTTGCGCCAATACTTTGCGTTCTGGCCGCAACAGTACCTTTTATGTTGGATAAGATTGTTGTGATTTATAACAAGGATATGGATGACATGAAAAACATCCAAACGCTTAGCGACTGGTATGTTCAACATGACGAAACCATGCCTTTAAATAGGTTTGCAAGCGGTTTATATCTTATCCGTTTGTTTGGTTATAACCTTATTTGGGGCGTTTCTAATATCTATAATCGCGTTCTTCCTATTCTTAAAAGCTTAAACCTTTCTAACGGCATATTTGTGGTAATGGCACAGTTTGGCGCAGTAGGGTTAACTTTTTTATTGCACAAATGTTATGTGTTTTTCAAACAGCATACGCGCAGTATCGAGCTTAGCATTTATGGGCTACTGGTAATACTTATTTGCGGTTTTGGTGAGTGCATTTTTGTAACCTCCATTATTCTTTGTTTTTTGTTTTTTTATCATTATACCATACCAAATATTACAGAGGAAGATAGCTTGTTTGACGAAAACAGATTAACAAACAACCGTTTGGCTTTAGTTGATTAGTTGGATATATATAATGCGGACAGTAATTACCCCTTAACTTAAGATTTAAATTATTATGAAAGTATTGTGGTTTTCTTTATCTCCCGGCTTAAGCGATGCTTATTTAAATAATAATTACGAAGGCATCGGCTGGATCAAATCGCTGGAAAAAAATATTCAGGATAAGATAGACCTTTCTATTGCCTTTTACCATGATAAAGATATAGCGCCGTTTAAATTAGGGGCTACAACTTATTATCCTATTAAACGGTATAAAAATGGTAAACTAACCAAGATAAAAAGGCGTCTGCTAAATACGATTGAAAGCCCGCGTGACATACAATTGTTTTTGCAGGTGGTCAAAGAGGCTAAACCCGACCTTATCCATATCCACGGGACGGAAAGCCCTTTTGGCCTGATACAAAAGTATACTGACATCCCCACGGTAGTTTCCATACAGGGGACTATAACGGTTTACCGGTATAAATTTTTTTCAAAAATATCCTGGTTTGATGTGCTAAAGCACTCAGATTTAAAAAGTTTACTTTTCGCCAGGACGTTTATACATGTTTACAAGCAATTTGCAAAGATTGCTTCAAGGGAACAAGATATCTATAAACATTCTAAGCATTTTATTGGCCGTACTGCCTGGGACAGAAGGGTGACGAAGATTTTAGCTCCTGATGCCGGGTATTATCACAACGATGAAATTTTACGAAGTGGCTTTTATACCAATAAATGGTCTTTTAAACCTGCCGGCAAACTTCAATTATTTACCACTATTTGGGGGAATATATATAAGGGGCTTGAAACATTGATAGATTGTGCACGCTTACTTGATAATATCAATATTGAATATGATTGGCACTTAGCTGGCATTGGGCGAAATGATGAAGTTGTTAGTATAGCTTCAAAAGGCAATAAGCACCAGATATCGCCTAATATCAAGTTTTTAGGGATGATTAATGAAACAGCGTTAATTGAGGGCCTGTTGCAATCACATATTTACATAGCAACTTCACATATTGAAAACAGCCCTAACAGCCTGTGCGAAGCGTTGATTTTAGGCGTACCCTGTATCGCTACCAATGCTGGCGGCACAAGCAGCTTGATGGAGGACAATAAAGAAGGCATTTTAATACAAGACGGCGATCCGTATGCTATGGCCGGAGCTATTATGGAGTTAAAGGATAATTACAAAAAGGCAATTGAATATGGTGCAAAAGCACGTGAGCGTGCCCTGTTAAGGCACGACCAGCTTAAGATAACTAATGATCTGCTGTCTATTTATGAAGCAATTTTACAAACCAAACATGAGCCGTCGCCACTGGTAGCAGTAAATGCTAACATGCCGGAAACGAACGAACTCTTAACTGCGAATTAGCAGTTAAGTGAAATTTTATAAATCACAAACTTTTATCACTAATTGGTGTACTGAAAATATAAGATACAAAACCTATGAAAATCGCCGCGTTAAGCTGCTCATATAACAGAATAAAAACAACGAGCAGGTTTTTAAAAAGTATTGTTAACCAAGATATGCCCGATGGTTATACAATGGATATATACCTGCTGGATGATAATTCACCTGATGGCACTGCCGCTTATGTTCAGTCCCATTTCCCGACTGTTAAGGTGGAAAATGGGTCAGGATCCTTGTTTTGGGCCGGCGGGATGCGTACCTTATGGAAAAGGGTGATGGAAAAAGACGAGTACGATTTTTACCTATTACTTAATGACGATGTTGTATTAAAAGAAGGTGCCATTAAAAACCTGGTATCGGCACATGCTCTATCAAATCACGACGGGAATATAATAATGGGGACTGTTTTAGATAGTTCTGCGCAATACATAACCTACGGAGGCTGGAAATTAACCAATAAAATAACCGGAAACGCTGTTTTTTTAAGACCAGATAACGAAAAATTATTAGCATGTGAAATTGGCAACGCCAATATTATGCTGGTTGATAAAGCCACGGTAAAAAAAATCGGTATTTTGTCTGAACATTACACCCATGGTATAGCTGACTATGACTATACCTTAACCGGTGTAAAAAATGGGGTTAAAGCATGGGTGGCACCAGGATATTATGGTAATTGCGACAATGACCATATGATGACCTGGTTGCCTCACGGGACGCCTTTAAAAAAACGAGTGGAATACTTGTATAGCCCAAAAGGTTTAGGATATAAACAGTTTTTACGATATACATGGAAACATTTCCCTTTATCGCTGCCAGTGATATTTGTTAAACTTTGGGTAAAAACTTTATTCCCGGTTTTGTACGATAAATACAAAAAGGATAAACTTTACACCGAGAAACAAATGCTTAATATAAAAGGTACTTAAGTAATTTGCTTATCCTTCAATATGTTTAAGTATCGGCTACGCCGGATAACTTTACGCTGGTTTTCCATAGCATAGTTTTTATTGCGCTCCATATTATAACGCCTCAACCCGACAATTAAATACTAAGTGAATATTCTTTTCCAAAAAATGTATACCACTATCAACTAAATGAAAATTGTAATTATTCATAATGATCTGCGTGTGTATTGGAAGCGAAGGCTGATCTATTTAAGAAATTTTTTAAACACTAAAGGTATCGATCTTTATGCCATTGAACTTTTTGGTAAAGGGTCTCCTTATGATTTTGACCTGTACAGTAAAAGCGAAACCTGGTGGGATTGCCTTTTCCCGGATAAAAGCAATGAGCAGCTCACCAAATACCAAATCAAGGACCGGATATTTTCTAAATTGGATGAACTGGATCCGGATGTTGTAATTGCCGGGTCGATTGTTTTTTATGCTGGAGCATTGTCATTGCGATGGGCGAAAAACAATAAAAAAAAATTCATAATGTTTGATGATGCAAAGGCTTCGAATGTGAAGCGGAATATCTTAGTACAAACAATTAAGAATTTGATAATTAGGCAGATTGATGCTTTGTGGCTACCGTCAACTGACTATGAAGAAGGTTATGCGTCGCTATTAAATAACAATAAGATTCATTTTTTTTATGGATACGATTGTATTGACAATGATCATTTTAAATTTAAAGGCGAAAGGAAATTTGATAAACAAACTATTATTTGTGTAGCCCGGCTGGTTCCGGTAAAAAACATTGAAAATTTAATAAAAGCCTGGCGCGCTATAGAAGAATACAACAACAACTATAAGTTAATTATAATTGGTGACGGCCCGTTGGTTAATGAATTAAAAGAACTTAAGAAGTCGCTTCAAATTAACAGAGCTTACTTTTTGGGCGCGATGGAGAATGAAAAAGTGCTTGAGCACTTGCATGAGGCGGATGCGCTCGTTTTACCGAGCTTTGCTGAAAGCTGGGGTTTGGTGGTAAACGAAGCTATGGCCGCGGGTCTGCCCTTACTGTTAAGCCATAAAGTTAATGCCGCTAATACCTTATTAAAAGAAGGGGTTAACGGATTTAGCTTCGATCCGTCGAATATTATAGAAATGCAACAAAAGCTCCTCAGTTTTATCGAATTGCCGGAGCCTGCCAAAAAAGAAATGTCCGACAACTCTTTTAAAATAATAAGTAGGATGGATTTTAAAAATATGGGGCAGGAACTGGAAGGTGCGTTAAATTGGCTTGCGCAACGGCCGAACAACAGGCCCGGTGTACTTGCCAGGTTAATGATTCATTTATGGTATGGCAGATATAACACTGCAGGTTGGGATACAAAAGAAGACTGGAACGATAAACGGTTGTTTAGGTAATGAGTAAACCGCGTACAAACAAAACAGCCGCTAAATTAGCGGCTGTTTTTGTTTTAAATATTAGGATCAGGAAACCTGATTATTTCATAGTTATTATAGTTGCGGGTAGTATCGCAGGCGTTATATTGTTAGACGCCCAGATGTTACTTTTCCAACCGTTAATGGTACCACAGTTCCCCCCGTCCCAGTTAGAGTTTTGATACCCTCCTGCTGCAGTAAAATTCACTTCATTACCACTGATGCTTACTATTGAACATCCGCTGGTTGAAGCATATTGGTTCCAGGCAAACGTACCCACATTTGTGTAAGAAGCCTGGGCTGCGTATATCTTATTGTTTAAAATAGACATTACATTACCTGCCGCAATAGCAATTCCATACTGGCCCGGATTAACTAAAATGTTATCAGATGCAACCTGGTAGCTACCGCCGCCATCGCCTAATGCTATGCCGCCACCGCTTTTGCTTGGGCCGCCTCCGCGTATCCAGTTATTAGAAA
Organism: Mucilaginibacter panaciglaebae; assembly: GCF_039539265.1. Lineage (NCBI taxonomy): Bacteria > Pseudomonadati > Bacteroidota > Sphingobacteriia > Sphingobacteriales > Sphingobacteriaceae > Mucilaginibacter > Mucilaginibacter panaciglaebae. The sequence goes on along the minus strand of NZ_BAABCV010000003.1, from coordinate 1,657 downwards.
CAGTTATAGGGCTTTCGGCTACGCCATTGCTTTCAAAAATATTGATAGCGTCCTCCGGGTTACTTGATCCCATTATATTTTCGAACTTGTTACCCATAATTTTATTCCCTGCACCGTAGCAAGCATTAAGCTGAACAAACTGTCCGCGAGGCATAGGGCCCATCATGTTTAACATTTGGTTGCCGGTTACATATATCCCTGTACTTGTCGATGCGTAGACACCGCTGGCTACCTTATTGAAATAACAATAATCTATAGTTACGTTAGTACATTTATACAAGTATATGCCAACCGCATTTACATTGGTGCCGTTAACAAAACGCGACAGTGTAATATGAACATTTATACAGTTGTTTAAAGTAATAGCTGGTACTGAACCTGCAGTAATTGAAACGCCGCTGATAGTTATATTATTCACCCCGGTATAACTAATAGGAGCAGACTCTTTATAGGTTAACCCTGTAGTAGCGACAGCTGAAGTTGCAGGTGTACTAGTAGCGGCAGCTGATGGTGCAGGTGTAGTAACAGTAGCTGGTGCTGTAGTTTGCGATAACTCGTCGGGAGAACTCTTTTCTACAGTGGCCGGTTGGGTACTGGTAGGTACAGGTGCAGCTGAGTCTTTCTTGCATGATGAGATTAACGATGCAAAAGTAATAATGAAAAACAGAGAGCATACCATGCCTATTTTTTCTACCGAGAGAAACTTTTTTAACTTCATTTTAACAGTTTTAATTTAATAGTTTAATTATTGTACTCTAATTAGGAGCGTTTGTATGGTTTTAAATACGATTAAAAAACTTTTTTATTGTACCGTTAAATAAATTTTCTAAAAAAATATTTTTTCTGATGAAAATTTCTCTCGGGTTATTTTAGTTATTTAAAGGTTTTTATACTTATACGGTAAAGAAAATAGAAAAGTTTTCTAAATTTTAATTAAAATATAAAAAAAATCATGACGATAATTATTGAATGGGTTCGATACGCTAAAAGTTTGGCACGATTTTTTTTTAAGGATGCGCCTTGTTTACCTAACTATGCCAAACTTTTTTAATATTTCATTCAGGTAAAAACTACATTTCAGCTGTCAGAAAAAGGCATAAAGGGCGAGTACTGCGTACGTTATTGGCGCATGAAGTGGGATATTGCTGAATCTAGCCGGCAAAGTAAACTCTTCTGGTTCTGTAAATTTATTTACAATACAACGTTTATAGGAACCTGAAACGCTATGCGGCATGTTATGTATGCCATCGCAAGTTGGGGTAATGTATTAGGTATTCGTAAGCATCAGTATTCGGGAAGATGAGTCATTAGGATAATCAGCTAGTGCAAAATCAAATAGAGCATGCCCGAAAAATGTTCCTAACCAAACCAATACTGTGCTTCATCCCTGGACAGGGTGCTTTGAGCTTTTTTGCTATACTACTTGCAACTTAAAGGCAAGACCGTAATCGCGCTGACTGCGCCTGATAACTTGTTTTAAGTGTTTCTTCATAATAAGTCAACTTGGATGTTAACCTATTTCAGGACGGGACAATCATATCCATCGGTCATTGACGGCGTGATGTGATGTTTGGCCAACAACTGCTGATATTGTGCTGAGCAGTATTGCAATCCTCTGTCCGAGTGATGTATCAATGGCGCAGCGATTTGTTCTTGT